>NZ_JBFBGS010000013.1:0-86447 GCF_040684795.1 Kitasatospora sp. NPDC089797
GCGCCCGGGCCCCCCCGGCTCGTAGGCGGGGGGCCCGCTCGCGCGGTTCCTGCGCGTCCTCCGGAACGTCAGTGGTTCCTGGACCGCCGGTCCACGACGGCCAGCAGCTTCCCGCTCGCCGCCGTCTGCGCGAAGTCCGCGGCCGGCGCGCGTTCCACGCGCAGCTCCACCAGCCGGTCAAGCTCCACCGCCGCCGCGAGGTCCGGGTACCCGTCCAGGAACTCCCGGGCGCCCGACGCGTCCTGCGGCAGGCCCTCCAGCCGGACGGTCAGGCTCTCGTTGGCGTCGTCGTCCTCGTCCAGCAGGATCTGCAGCGCGCCGTGGTGGTCCAGCCGTTCCTCCGCGACCTCCACGAACCGCCGGTAGTTGAGGAAGTAGCTGCCGCTGCGGAAGATGTCGCCGAAGCGCCCCAGCAGTTCGAAGCGCGGGGTGCGCCGACCGCACGGGCAGTCCTCGGTCAGCCAGCACCCGAGGTCGCCGATCTCGTACCGGTCCAGCCGCTGCCCGCGCCGGGTGTGCGCGGTGAACACCAGCCGCCCGGCCTCACCCGCCGGCGCGGGCCGGTCCGCCTCGCGGTCGAGGATCTCCAGCGTGTGCAGTCCGCTGAACAGGTGGTACACCCGGTCCGGTGCGGCCGGGCACTGGTAGCCGAGCGGGCCGGCGTCCACGCTGCCGTACGCGCCGGCGCGGACCAGCTCGACCCCGAACTCCTCGCGCAGCCACTCGCGCTGGCGGGCCGGGAAGTGCTCGCCGCCGTAGAACAGCTTGCGCACACCGCGGTACTCGCGCAGCAGGTCCGCACCCTCGGTGAAGACCCGCAGCAGGTAACTCGGCATGCCGAACAGGGTGTTGACCCGGTGCTCGACCACCGATCGGGCGACCGCCGCGTGGTCGTCCTGCGCCATCATCGGGTACTGGACCGCCCCGAGCGTCTCCAGTACCGAGAAGAAGCTGGAGAACCCGCCGTACAGCTGCCCGCCGAAGAAGAGGTTCATCGACCGGTCGGTCCGCGGGTCGAACCCGGCCGCCAGCAGGCCCTCCGCGCCGGAGCGCATGTGCTCGTGGTAGTCGTCCCAGCTGAACGCGGAGAGCTTGGGCGCGCCGGAGCTGCCGCCGCTGCGGAAGAAGACCTCCGCACGGCTGAGGTCGGTCTGCAACTGCTCGAAGTCGGTCTTGACGGTCACCGCGACCGCCGGGGGCGCGAGTTCCCGCGCACCGACCAGGTCGTCCAGGCAGGCGTCGCCGGCGAACCGCCCGTCCAGCTGGACGTCCACCCGGCGGCTGTACCGCTGCAGCGCGTAGACGCCGTCGTGCGGCTCACCGTCGTAGCTGCCGAGCATCCCGCCGGGCACCGTCACCCGCTGGACGCCCGCCGCCAGCACGGCGCCGGCCAGCTCCGCGGTGTCGGTGCGGCTCGCGCCGATCCCGGCGGTCTGCAGGTAGCGGCGCATCGGGCGCAGCACCTCGGCGATCCGCTTGCGCGGCAGCGGCTTGACCCAGACCGTGCGGTGCAGCGGCGAGGCCCGCAGCGCGCTGCGGGTGTCGGCGAGCACGTGCCAGCTCGCGTCGGGCGCGGCGTGCACCTTGGTGAGCCCGAGGTGCTCCTCCAGCCGGGCCACCAGGACGGTGTTGGTGATCTCGGCGCTCTCCAGCGGCTCCCGGTCGTGCGGGGCGGGTGCGCGGGCGGCGAGCACGGCGGCGAACCGCTCGGCGAAGGCGAAGAGCTCGTCCTCGTCCTCGGTGTCCAGGTACACCACCTGCGGGCTGGCGCAGGCCTGCTGTTCGAGGCGGCAGATGTCGTCGGCGATGCCGTCCAGCGCCTCGGGGGCGGACCAGGCATCGGCCGTCAGATACGCGAAGGAGAGCTTCGGTCCCCAGTCGACCAGCCGGCAGCCGGCGGGTATCAGCGCGGCGATCGAGGCGATGGCCTCCTCGCCGCCCCAGGCGGCGACGGCGTCGGCGGCCGCGCACAGTCGCCGGAGCCAGTCGGTGCGCGAGGAGGGGAAGCCGAGCACCACGACCTGCCGGGCGATCGCTCCGGTGGCGTCGAACTCCGCGATGGCGGCGAGCAGTTCATGGGTGAACCGCTCCCCGCCGCTGGTCTTGACGACGTTGAGGTTGCCCGCGAGCAGGCCCTCGACCACGGTGAGCGCCCCGGCGGCGGGTGCGTTGCCCGGCGCGATGTGCACCAGCAGGCCGACCGGCAACCAGCCCTCGAAGATCTCCCGGCGGAAGTCGAAGCGCGCCAGCCGCCCGGGGTCGATGCCGCCGAGTTCGCGGGTGAGCTTGACCTCCAGCTCCTCCCGGGACAGCGCCTCGGTGAGGTCGTGCATCGTCCGCGCGGTCTCGTCCTCGGGCACGCCCGCCTCGCGCAGCAGACCCGCCAGCCGGACGGAGTGCTCGCTCGCCGGGTCGGTCAGCGCGACGGCCATGCGCTCGCAGGCGGCGATCACGGTGAGCGGGCTGAGCCGCTCGGCGAGCGCGCCGGCGGCGTACTCGTCGAGGTGCTCCAGGCGGGCCGCCGCCTCCGCGTCGTCGACCCACGTGCCCTGCCAGTAGTGCTGAGTCACTTCTTCCCCTCGGTCTTGAGCAGTTCGGCGGCGGCGACGGCACAGCTGCGGTTGCGGCTGAGCCCGGCGCGCCCGTGCACCTCGAACCAGGGCGTGGGCAGGTCGCAGCCGCACTCCTCCGGCGCGTGCTGGGTGACCAGGTCGCCCATCAGCACGGACTGGGCCGGCACCGAGGTGATGTACGGCGAGATGAACTGGGGGTAGCCGCTCTCGCCGTACGGCAGCGGCTGGAGCGTGCGCACGTCACGGACCAGCTGGCGGGCCCAGACCGGGACGTGCAGACGGTGGTTGGAGCACTCCATGTGCAGGACGGAGTGCTCCACCGCGCCGTAGCCGTCGCGGATCCGCTCGTCCGGGATGCCGAGCTGCTCGTGGATGCGCCGGTACAGCTCCGACTTGGTGATCTCCTTGTCCGCGTTGCCCTTCCAGCCGCCGCCGAAGGCCACCAGCGACTCCGGGTTCAACTGGAGCGGCGGCAGACCGAGTTCGCGCATCCGGTCCAGGGTGAAGGAGAGGAAGGCGGGGAAGCCGAGGATCCGGACCGGCGCGCCCTCCTCGGCGAAGCGGATCAGCGCGCGGACGCAGCCGAACGGGTCGAACTCGTGGCCGCTGCCGGTGTGCTTGAGCGCGTACTCGACCGAGCGGACGGGTGCGAAGTGGCACAGGTACTCGTCGGTGAACGAGGTGCCGAGGTTCAGGCCGGGCCGGGGCTGGTAGTTGGAGAGCAGGTAGTTGACCGGCTCGTCGCCCTCGGACTTGATCCAGCCGTAGTGGTCGAAGACCCGGGCGACCATCCGCTGGCCGTTGCGCAGGGTGAAGTCGTCGAAGGCCATCTGCGACTTCTGACCGGTCGTGCCGGACGACGTCAGGGTCAGCAGCGTCTCCTCGCGCGGCAGCGACAGCACCTCGTGCAGCTTGAAGAAGTTGGCGTGCACGAACGGCAGTCGGTGGAGCTCCTCGACGGACTCCAGGGTGTGCCCCTCGGCGGCCCACAGCTTGGCGAACCAGGGCGAGCGCTCGGCGTGCCAGGCGTTGATCTCGTTCATCGCCGCCGTGAACAGGGCGTCCACGTCGTCCCCGACCCGGTACGGCTCGGCCAGGTCGACCAACTGCTGCACGCGGGCGAGGGCTTCGGGGTCCGGTACCGAGACCGGTTGGAGGTACGTGTTCATTGGAATATCCCGTGGGTGTCGAGGTGCTGCTGCTTCCACAGCTCGATGTACTGCTCGGTGAACGGCTGGAACGCGGCGTCGATGGCCAGGCCCCGGAAGTCCAGCGGCTGCAGGATCCGGGCCAGCACCACGTAGTCGCGGAAGCCCTCGCCCTCCCGGCGCATCGCGGGGTAGGCCGCCACCGGCAGGAAGCCGTGCCCGAGCAGCCGGCGCAGCGAGTGGTAACCGTCCAGCGGCACCAAGGCCTCGATGTACCGGGCGCCGTGCGCGGCCAGCCGGTCGGTGATGGTGTCGAGGTCCTCGCCGATCTCCGCGAGCTCGGTGCCGATCAGCGTGCAGTACCCGTCGGCGGGGCTGAGGTGCGCGTACACCTCGTAGGCGCCGTCGGCGGCCGAGAGCATGACGTTCGGTTCGTGGAACGGGTAGAAGCAGTCCCCCAGCCCGGCGAACCGGCGGCTCACGAAGGCCGGTGCGTCGATGAACTCCAGCTCCCGGACGGCGATCCCGCCCTTCCTCGGCCTGGGCAGCGGTTCGTCCACGAGCTCCGGTCGCTGCTCGGGGCCCGGCACGTCCGCCAGCGCCCGGACCAGCCCGCCGAGCGCGGAGGGGACCTTGTACACCGGAAGCCGCTGCTCCAGGACGCCCGAACGGTGCTTGGCCAGCAGCACCATGGTCTCGTGCCAGGCGGCCTTGCGCAGGTTCGGCAGCACGCCGAGCGCGCGGAAGCCGGACTTCAGGCAGATGCGCTGCGGGGCGGTGGTGTCGGTCCGGGCGGTCGCGTACACGGAGTCGACCGGGTGGTCGCCCGTCAGCAACTGGTCGGCGAGCTGCTGCACGGCGAGGTTGGCCGCACCGAGCCCACGGGCGTCCGGATGGATCACCAGACCCTGCAGCTTGCCGATCCGCGCGGCCGGGTCGACCGTGCCGAGGATGGACCCGAACAGCCGGTCGCCGCCGGGCTCCCGGGCCACCAGCCAGGTGGTGTCCGGGGCCTCGATCTCACGGGCCATCACCTCGGGGTCGGTGCCGAGCGGAAGCGCGTAGCTCCGCCCGTAGACCTGGCGGTAGAGCGTCAGCAGACCGTCCACGTCATCAAGACGGGCCGGTATGAATTCGAGGGACAAGTCGCCTCTCCCAAAGGGCGGTTCGAACACGGTTCATCGCGTACGCACCACGAAAGAAACTTGAGTCGCAAGGAGGCGTGCCCGGTCCGAGCAGCCACGTTGCCGCTCCACCACAGTAACGCTCATGCAACGGTGCACCGGACCGCTCCAGTGCTAAAAGGCCGTCAGGAGGCGAGGATGCGACGAGGATCACAAGCACGCGAAATTCGTACGAAATTGAACCGATGAACTTCCACTGAACGTTGTCCGGCCGTTCGCCGACCGATCGTCGGGGAATTCACCGCGTCGACCCCGCGCGGGCTTTCCATGTCGGTCCCGACATTGCCCCAGAGGCAGGATTCGACGAGGGTCCGCGCGCCGAAGTGCTCGGCCGGGAGGGGCGGGTGCATGCTCCCCGCGCATCCCGAAGCCGTCGTAGGGCTGGTGTCGAGACCTCACCGCCGCCCACCGGGCACGGCCTCAGGGCCGGCGGTCACCCTGGCGCCGGGTCGGGGTGGGTCGGTGGGCTCCTGGCGGCGGCCCGGCGCAAGGCCGAGAACCTCAATCCCGACCAGGGTCGCCACGTCGGCAGACCGTGCTCCTGGGCGTCCTGGACCGGTGCGGTGGGACCATCACCGGCTGACTCTCGCGGTCCGGGGCGCGGGTTGGTAGGGCTACACGCCACATCGGCGCCACAGACTTCGGCTTCGCCGCGTCCGCAGGCTCGGGACAAACCGGCTGTCCGTCGGGAGCCAGTAGACCCGCGGAGACTGGACGCGGTCAGCCTCCTCCCGCAGCTCGTCGACATGACGGCGAGCAGTGAGCTCACGCTGCTCCAGCAGCCCCACAACCGACGGCATCCCCAACCTCCACCCCAGCGACGACACGACACGTCACCACTGCCACGGGGCCGCCGACCCTATACCTGGCCAGCGGAAACACAGCCATCAAGAACGGAAAGACAACAACCGCTGACGAGCCAGCCGAGACTCCGGATCGGCTTGTCGATGAGGGCCAGCTGATCACGGTGAAGGTCGCCGAGGTCGATCTCCAGCGTCACCCGGTGCGGCTGGGCGCCGCTGGCGGAGCGGACAGAAGCTAGCGGATGGGCGTACTGGTGCCCCGTTCGACAGATACCTCGCCGATTCGGCGACGGTTGTCGTGCTGACCCGCCCGGAGAACCGCACGTCGAGCAGTGCGATGAGCGACAAGTAGCGCGCCGAGTCACAGTAGTCAGGGTGACTGGCAGGCAAGGTGGTACGACCAGGGCGCGTCGTGGGGGGATCCGCATGGGGCAGGCGAGTGGGATCCGTTCGGGAGCGGACTTTTACCAGATCGGACTTGCTCATGACACGGCTTTGTTGATGTTGGTCGCCCCCTCGCGCTGCGGTGCCACGATGATCCGAAACTGACGATCTGACGGAGGTTCACATGGCAGCGACCGGCGCCCTCGCGCAGTTCTTCCTCGACCGCGACTACCAGGGCGCACGTGTCTCCCTGGCCGCGGGCGTCTACAACCTCGAAGGGAAGACCAACGACGCCATCAGCTCGCTGAAGGTCCCCGCCGGCCTGGAGGTCACCGTCTACCAGGACGCCGACCTCAAGGGCGCCAGCAGGGTCTTCACCGCCGATGTCCCGTTCATCGGTGCGGACTTCAACGACACCGTGTCCTCGATCAAGATCACCGCCCTGAACACCGACGCGCAGTCCTCGGCGTCCGCCCTCAAGATCGCCGCCATGACGCCGGGCAGCGCCCCGGACAAGGACGTCACGGTCCCCGGCGACACCCAGATCAAGATCGCCTTCACCGATCCCGCCGTCAAGGCCCCCGCGGCAGGCAGCGAGTCGGAAGGGCTCAAGTACCTGGGCTTCGTACAGGACGCCGCCGCCTACGCGGTCACCACGTTCAGCAACGTCTACCTGTACGCCAAGGACAAGAGCGGGCCGCTGCAGCCCGGCGTCGACATCATCGAGGGCCCGGTCAAGAACGTCGCCGTACCCCTCTACAACCGCTTCTCCTACATCCCCAACGGCGCCCTGAAGTTCGTCGACCGCACGGTCGACGCCAGCGTCACCGTCATCGACCGCAGCCTGCCCCCCATCGTCAAGGACGCCAGCAGCCCCAAGGTCACCATCGTCGGCACCTTCGACAGCTGACCGGCCATCCCCCCTCAGGCCCGCCATGCGTCCCAGTCGCATGGCGGGCCTGCTGCGAACGACTGGTGGGGTCTGCTGGTTCGAGTTCGATGGCGCGGCGTAGTTGTTCCATGCGTCGGGGCAGGGGGTGCCAGCCGGGTTCGGCGGCCATGTCGGTGTTGAGGTCGTGGATCGCGCGGGCGTAGGCGCGGGCCAGGCCGCGGAAGTGGAGGGGGAGGCCGGGGCGGGGGTGGCCGCTGGGGGCGATGCTCACCCACAGGGCGTCGGTGGTCTCGTTTCCCGGGCCGACGGGCTGGGTGGGGTCGCGTGCGACGAGGTGGCTGCGGATGGTGAGCCAGTGGCGGATCGCGGCCTGCGTGGAGCGGGACAGGGTGACCGTCCGTGTAGCGGGCGTGGTGCGCGGGTTGCGGTGCTGGGGGAGGTGGGTGAGGCGGATTGTGCCGTGGTGCAGGTCGACGTCGTCCGTGCGCAGGGCACAGAGTTCGCCGGCGCGGCAGCCGGTGTCCAGCACGGTGCCGATGATGGCGAGGATCCGACTGCGGGACGCGGACCGGTCGGGGCGGGCCGAGCGTTCCAGGTGGCCAAGGAGGATGCTGCGCGGGCGGGCGGCGATCACGGGCCGGAGCGCGACCTGAGGCCGGTCGTGATCCGGGAGTATGACGGTGATGCCGGCTCGGGCACCGAGGATGCGCAGGCAGTTCTCTCGGATGCGCATGGACGCGGGTGAGGCCTGGTCCGGTCGTGCGGCGGGCTTGCGTCTCAGCAGGCCCCGCTCGGCGGCCGTGAGGTAGGTGGCGAGGGTGTCCGGCGCGAGGAGCGTGTCGAGTGAGTCGGCGGCTGTGGGGACGATCGCGCCCCGCTCCAGGGCGGTGCGCAATTCGCCGGCGATCCAGCGCAGTTGCTTCGCTCGGGAGGTACCGGTCGGCGGTTTGCAGGCACGCTCGACGAGGGAGTCCAGCGCCTCGATCGCGGGTGGTGCTGTCGTCGGGCCGTCAGCCATGAGGTCACCCTAGTGCCGGGTCGGGGCGGGTCGGCGGGCTCTTTCGGAGGCGGGGGATCCGAATGTCTCCCAGATTTTCGAGGCTAATAACTGGCTTGAAGCAAGATCGTCAGTGGAGCCGGGGGTGGCATGGTGGCTGTTTTCTCCAGCCTGCCCCCTTGCTGTGGTGACCGTCCTTCGGCAACCGGCGAGGGGGTCGCCGGCGTATTCGCCGGTTCTCGTGACGGCACCCGACGGTGGCTTCCCGGACTCCGGGAGAGCTTCGGCCAATTCTGATGGACCGTCAGCAAACTCAGCAGTGGGTCAGCATTGGTCCTGTCAGGCGTTGTCGCGGATGGTTGAACGATGCCAAGCGTCGAGTGCGGGAGCGAGCGTCTGCAGGGGGCTTTGGGCTGAGCGCCAGGGGGCTCCGGATCGGGGGTGCGGTGGACCCGGCCGCCGTACCCCCGATTGCGAAACGCGTAGGTCAGCGGGTGCGCCCGCGCGCCTTGAGGGGGATTCCCGGGAGCTCCGGGGCGGGGAGGCGGTCGCCGGGGTAGCCCTGGACGGCGCCGAAGCGGTCGGCGGCGGCCTGCCACTCCTCGCGGGCCCGGACGATGTCCTCGTGGGACCGCCCGATGAAGTTCCACCACATGACGATCTGCTCCTCGAAGGGCGTTCCGCCGAGCAGGACGAGGCGGGCGGGGGAGTCGGCGGTGTTGGTGACGGTGAGGGCGGCGGCGCCGGGGGCGAGGTAGCCGAGGTCGGCGGGGCGGAGGTCGGTGCCGGCCAGGCGGACCTCGCCGCGGTCGACGAGGAGGCCGTGTTCGAAGGCGGGGTCGACGGGCAGGGTGAGGGTGGCGTGCGGGGCGAGGGTGAGCTCGGCGCCGAGCAGCGGGGTGAAGGTCGGGACGGGGGAGGTGTGGCCGGCCAGGGTGCCGAGGAACACCCGGGCCTCGCCGCCGTCGAGGGGGACGGGCTCGGGGGCGTGGTGCTGGAAGTCCCGTGCGGTGTCCCGGTGTTCGTCCGGCAGGGCGACCCAGAGCTGGACGCCGTGCAGCACGGTGGTCGCCGGGGTGGAGACCTCGGAGTGGCAGATCCCGTGGCCGGAGGTCATCAGGTTGAGCTCGCCCGGGCGGACGAAGGCGTGCACGCCGAGGCTGTCCCGGTGTTCGATCTCGCCGGTGAAGAGCCAGCTGACGGTCTGCAGGCCGGTGTGGGGGTGCGGGGCGACGTCCATGCCGCCGGTGCGGGCGACGTCGTCCGGGCCGTAGTGGTCGACGAAGCACCAGGCGCCGATCATCCGGCGGTGGCCGTGCGGCAGGGTGCGGCGGACGGTCATCGCGCGCGGTCCGCCGAGCGGGACGTCCCGGGCGGACAGGACCTCGACGTACGGGTGCTGCGGGTCCTGCGGTCCGGTCGCGGGGCGCGGTCCGGTGTCGGCGGTGCTCACGGCTGTGGTCCCTCCCTTGGTGGATGTCGATCATACGGTAGTTCTATATTCAACTATTATCGCATGGCAGAGTGACGGACGACAGCGCAGCGGAGTCGAGGAGTACAGGTGAGTGACGTGACGGTGGTTCCGGCCGGGCGACGGGTGTTCATCGACAAGCAGAGCCCCACCGCCTACAAGGCACTGCTCGGCGCCGCCGAGGCGGCGCGGGCGGCCGCGACGGAGGCCGGGCTGGACCGGCGGCTGGTCGAACTGGTCAACCTGCGGGTCTCCCAGCTCAACGGCTGCGCCTACTGCCTGAACGTGCACACCCGGGCCGCGCTGCGCGAGGGCGAGACCACCCAGCGGCTGGGCGTCCTCCCGGCCTGGCGGGACACCGAGCTGTTCACCGGCCGGGAGCGCGCGGTGCTGGCGCTCGCCGAGGCGACCACGCACCCGGCGGACGCGACCGCGCAGGAGGCTGCCTACGCGCTCGCGCGCGAAGCCCTCACGGAGGAGGAGATCTCTGCGGCGATCTGGGTGGCGATCACCATCAACGCCTTCAACCGGGTGTCGATCATGAGCAAGCACCCGGTCCGCCCGACGCCGGGGCTGTAGCGGGTTCGCGGATGGATGCGCGGGGGTGACCGGCCCGCGCATCCGGCCGTCGGCGCCCGGCGCCGGCCGCCGACGGCCGGACCGGAGCAGGCTTCAGAGGCGGCGCAGGAAGACGTCCTGGAGCTGGTTGGTGTCCCCCGGGACGAGGTTGCCGTCGACGGCGTCGAAGATCACGGTGTCGCCGGTGGCGTCCGCCCGGGGGCTCGCGGAGGCCGTGTCGCTCTGCCCGCCGTCGCGGGTGAGGCTGACCCGCTCGGTCCGCCCGGTCCACAGGTCGCGGCGGAACACGTCCACCGCCTGGTTGGTGTCGCCGGGGACGAGGTTGTCGTCGCTGGAGTCGAAGTAGACCCAGCGGTCGTCGGCGGTCAGGTCGCCGCCGGACGAGGTGCCGTCCGACGTCGTGCCCGGCAGGCCGGTGTCGACCTGGGTGACCCGGCCGGTGGCCAGCTCGTGCACGAACACGTTCAGCCGGGTGCCGCCGTGGCCGGGGCCGCCCTGGCCGTACGTGGCGAGGCTGTAGACGGCGAAGCGGCCGTCGCGGCTGACCCGGGCGTCGTAGGCGACGTCGCCCCGCTGCCCGGCCCGGTCCAGGCCGGCGGCGGTGATCCGGCCGGTGTCGGCCTTCCAGGCGAAGTAGGGGTAGTAGTGCGGCCCGCGGGCCAGTGCGGGAGAGCCTGCGGCACCCGGGGCAGTCGAAGGGGTCGGGCCGGTCGGCGCGTCGGGGAGCAGGTTGCCGGCCCGGGAGCCGAAGCCGACGGTGGAACCGTCCGCGCTGATCGTCGGGTTGAAGGAGTTGGCGTCGGCGGCCGCTCCGCCGACGCCGACGGTCACCAGGCGGCTGGTGCGGGTCCTCAGGTCGGTGACGTAGACGTTGTTCTGGCCGGGGACCGCCGCGCCCGGGGCGAGGTCGCCGCGGTTGGAGACGTAGGTGACGTACCGGCCGTCCCGGCTGATCGCGGGGCTCCCGGCGTCGTAGCGGCTCTGGTCGTCGGTGCTGGGCAGGCCGCCCGCCGTGACCAGCTCGGTGCGGCCGGTCCAGCGGTCGCGGACGTAGACGTCGCTGCGGTGCCCGGACCCGCCGGGCAGCACGTTGGTGGCGCCGGTGCTGAACGCGACGTAACGGCCGTCGCCACTGATCGAGGCCTGGAAGGTCATGGCGTTCAGCTGGGCGCCGTCGGCGGCGGTGCTGATCCGCTCGACGTGGCCGTTGCGCAGGTCCCGCAGGTAGACCTCGGTGTTGTTCGGCGTGCCGCCCCGGGGCAGCAGGTCGGTCGCGGTCGACGAGAACAGCGCGTACCGACCGTCGTCGCTCAGCCCGAGCGCGGTCGAGTAGCCGTTCAGCTGTTCCCCCTTGGGGCCCTCGCTGACCCGGGCGGTGTCCCCCTTGAGCGGTCGGGCCTCGGCGGCGGGCATCGCGGCGCCGGCCGCGACGAGGGCCACCAGGACGGCGGCGGCGCGGGCCGACCGGCGGCGGGTGCGGGCGGTGGTCATGGATCGTCCTCCCCAGATGGCGGTGCCGGGCCCGAACGCCCCCGCGGCCCGGTTCGGGACGAGCCAAGCGCCCTCCCGGCGGGCCGGTCAACGATCCGGCGCGAGGTCGTCCGGAAACGCGCCGTCGCCCGGGCTTCCGGCCGAAAGCTCCCGCTCCGCCGGGCCCGGGCCGCGGGTCGTCGCCGCGGGCCGTCGCCGCTGATCGGCGTCCTCCGTACGGCACAGTGGCTACGGTGGCGGGAGTACGGCGACTTCCTCCCGGTGGGGGATGACGGAGCATCAGGAAGGCGACGAGGCTGTGGAGTCGGAGGCGGACGGGGGTCCGCCCTGGACGAGGGGGTCACATGGCGCGTCGAACGGTTTCCGTGCTGGTGGCGGCGGTCTGTCTGGCGCTGGCCGCACCGGTCGCTTCCGCGGGCGCCGCCGAGCCGGGTGCCGCCGGCGCGGGTGCGGCCGGGCCGGGTGTCGTCGGAGCGGGTGCCGCCGGGGCGGGTGCCGGCGGCGGGGAGGGGCAGGCGCGGAGGGCGGCCCTGAAGGCGGTGACGGCGGCCGGGGCGGCCGGGGCGATCGCCGAGGTGCGGGACGGGCGCGGGGTCTGGCGCGCGGGCTCGGGCGTCGCCGACCTCGCCACCGGCGCCCCGGTGCGGACGGACGGGCGGTTCCGCGCGGGGAGCATCACCAAGGTGTTCACCGCCACCACGGTGCTCCAACTGGTGGGCGAGGGGCGGGTCGGCCTGGACGACCCGATCGAGCGCTACCTGCCGGGGCTGGTGCCGAACGGCGGGGGGATCACCGTCCGTCAGCTGCTCGACCACAGCTCCGGCCTGTGGGATCCGACCAACGAGCCGGGCGGGCTGTTCCCGCAGACCACGGACCCGGTCGTGATCGGGGCGTGGCTCGACGAGGGCGGGCTGACCCGCGCCATCACCCCGGCGCAGGTGGTGGCCGCCTCGGTGGCGCATGCGCCCAACTTCCCGCCGGGAGCGAGGTTCAGCTACTCCAACGTCAACTACGCCCTGCTGGGCATGATCATCGAGCGGGTCACCGGGCGGGGCTACGCCCAGGAGATCACCGCGCGCATCCTGCGGCCGCTCGGGCTCGGCGGAACGTACTTCCCGGGGTCGGCCACCGACATCCGCGGTCCGCACGCCCACGGCTACTGGACGCTCGCCGAGGGCCCGAGGCCGGAGGACCGGATCGACCGGGACGTCACGGTGCAGAGCGTCACCTGGGCGAACTCCGCGGGCGAGCTGATATCCACCCTCGCCGACCTGAACCGCTTCGAGCAGGCCCTGCTGGGCGGGCGGCTGCTGTCGCCCCGGCTGATGGCGGAGATGAGGACGACCATCCCGGCCGGGGGTGACGGCCGGGTCGGCCGCCTGGACTACGGGCTGGGGCTGGCCCGGCTGCAGTTGTCCTGCGGGCCGGTCTACGGCCACGACGGCGGGGTGCCCGGGTTCAGCTCGCAGCTGTGGGGGACGGCGGACCGGCAGGTCGCGCTGTCCGTGACCAGCCGGGGCGACCAGCCGCAGGCCGTGGCGCAGCTCGCCGCGGAGGGCGGGTTCCTGGAGCAGGCTTTCTGCGGGAGCCACCCGGGCGGGGGTGGTGCCCGGCCGAAGCTCGGCTGAGCGGCGACGAGCGGACGGCGGAGGAGGCACAGCGGAAGACGGAGGCCGGAGGACGGAGAGCGGAGGGCAGCAGCCGGTGTCGGGGGCGGAGGCCGGACGTGCCGCCGGGCTCGGCCGGGAGGTCCCGGCCGAGCCCGGTTGTGCAGGCCGTCCTCAGCGTCCGGTTCCCGCGTGCACGGCAGCGAGTTCGGCTGCCCCGAGCTCGAAGGCCGCGTGCCAGGCCCGTACCGCCTCCGGCAGCTGGTCCGCCGGGCAGAACGCGGTGACGTGGAGGTCCGAGGTGGAGATCGTGTCCAGCTGGACCCCGGCCGCGGCCAGCGTCTCGCAGCAGGTCGCCAGCACACCGGGCTGCGAGAGCAGGCCGGTGCCGATGAGCGACAGCTTGCCGACCCGTTCCGTGTAGTGCGGCTCCTCGATGCCGAGTTCCCTGCACTGCGGGTGCAGGGAGCGCAGGACGGCCGGGCCGTCCTGCGCGGGCAGGAGCAGCGAGATGTCGGTGGTGCCCGTGGAGGTCCGGGCGGTGTCCTGGACGGTGAAGTGGAGCTCGGCCTCGATGTCGGTCACCACCTGGAGGATCCGGTTGGTGAGTTCGGGGGTGTCCGGGACGTTGCCGAGGGTGATCCTCGCCCCGGTGGCGTCGTGCGCCACGCCGACGACGTTGGAGTACTCGGCCGACGGCACGGTGGCCGCGCCGGTCACCATGGTGCCGGGGTTGTCGTTGTACGACGAGCGGACGCGGACCGGGACCCGGTGCCGGCTGGCGTACTCCACGCTGCGCGGCGCCAGGACCTTGGCCCCGTTGACGGCGAGTTCCCGCATGATGTCGTAGTTGACGTGCGTCAGCAGCCGCGCGTCGGGCACGATCCGCGGGTCGGCGGAGTAGACGCCGTCGACGTCCGTGTAGATCTCGCAGAGGTCGGCCTTGAGCGCGGCCGCCAGGGCGACGGCGGTCGTGTCGGAGCCGCCGCGCCCGAGGGTGGTGATGTCCCCGGTCTCGCTGCTGATGCCCTGGAAGCCGGCGACCAGGGCGACCGCGCCCCGGTCGAGGCTCTGGCGGACCCGGTCGGGCCGCACCTCGAGGATGCGGGCCCGTCCGGGCGTGGTGGTGGTGAGGATGCCGGCCTGCGCGCCCGAGAACGAGCGCGCCTCGACACCGAGGGATTCGATGGCGATGGCCATCAGGGCGTTGGAGATCCGCTCGCCCGCGGTCAGCAGCATGTCCAGCTCGCGCGGCGCCGCGTTCTCGGTCAACTCTCCTGCCAGGTCGAGGAGTTCGTCGGTGGTGTCGCCCATCGCGGACACCACCACGACCACGTCGTGACCGGCCCGGTGGGTGGCCACGATGTGCTCGGCGACCTGCCTGATCCGTTCCGTGCTGTGCACGGAGGATCCACCGTACTTCTGCACGATCAGGCTCATCTTGCTCAGACCTCCTGTTGGGTGGCTTTCGCGGTCCGGATCGCGTTCAGCAGGATGGAACAGGCCGCGTCGACGGTGGCCTCGGTGACGTTGAGCGGGGGCATCAGCCGCACCACGTCGTCGTCACGGCCGCCGACCTCGACGATCAGTCCGCCCCGCAGCGCCTCGCGCTGGACGGCCGAGGCGAGCCGGCCGGCGGGGCGGTGGTCCGCGGGGTCGGCGAACTCGACGCCCCAGATCAGGCCGCGCCCGCGCACCTCGGCGACCCAGGGGTCGTCCAGCAGCGGCTTGAGGCGGTCGGAGATCTGCTCGCCGCGCCGGATGACGTTGCCCAGGACGTCGTCGCGCTGGATGATCCGCACCGCCTCCACCCCGGCGGCGAAGGCCAGTTGGTTGCCGCGGAAGGTCCCGGTGTGGGCGCCGGGGGCCCAGGTGTCGAGCGCGGCGTCGTACATGATGAGCGCGACCGGGGCCCCGATGCCGCTGAGCGCCTTGGAGGCGATGATGACGTCGGGCTCGATGCCGTACTCCTCGAAGGCGAACCACGTCCCGGTGCGCCCGCAACCGGTCTGCACCTCGTCGACCACCAGCGGGATGCCCAGCTCCCGGGTCAGGGTGCGCACCCGGCGGGCGAAGTCGGCGGTCGCCGGGATGATGCCGCCCTCGCCCTGGATCATCTCCATCACCACGGCGGCGGGCAGCGGCACACCGCCGTTGGTGTCGGTCAGCGCCCGCTCCAGGTAGCTGACGCAGTTGGTGGAGCAGCTGTCGGGGGTCAGGCCGACGGGGCAGCGGGTGCAGTAGGAGTAGGGGAAGAAGTGGATGCCGGGGACGCCGTTGGGCACCGGGCGCTTCTGCGAGATCAGGCCGGTGAGCGCCATGGCGGCGTGGGTGCTGCCGTGGAAGCCGCCCTGGAAGGAGATGATGTCGCCCCGCCCGGTGGCGGTCTTGCACAGCTTGAGGGCGGCGTCGACGGCGTTCGCGCCGGTGGGCCCGCAGAAGTGGACCTTCATGCGGGAGCGCATCGACGCCGGCAGCATGGAGAGCTGGGCCTCGACGAACTCCTCCCGCACCGGGGTGGGGAAGTCCAACCCGTGGGTGAGCACGTCGAGTTGGGCGGTGACGGCGGCGACCAGCTCGGGGTGGTTGTGGCCGAGCGAGAGCACACCGGCGCCGGCCAGGAAGTCGATGAAGACGTTGCCGTCCATGTCCCGGACCAGGCTGCCGGAGGCCTGCTCGATGGCGATCGGCAGGCGCCGGGGGTAGCTGCGGGCGTTGGACTCGTAGCCCGCCTGACGGGCGAGGAACTCGGCGGAGCGCGGGCCCGGCAGGTCGCCGGTCACCTGAGGGCCGGCCAGTGCGTCGAGTCGCTGGGACGAGGTCATGTGGAGCCTCCGTGGGTGGGTGGCATGCGGAGAGCGCACAGGGGGAGCTGGTGTCTCGCCGAGTGCACGGCTGCGGCGGGATGACGCCGCGGCCAGGACCGGGGCCGCGAGGACACGGCCCCGGTGGTCACGCGGACGGGCGGGTCAACAGCGGCGGGCGGGGATCCCGCGCCATTCCGTCCTGGGCGGCAGGTGCTCGCCCTTCATCACCAGGGACAGCGCGTCCAGGCTGGTGTCGGCGCCGATTTCGGCGTCGTAGAGGACCACGCACCGGACGCCGACCGAGCTGGCCGGTCCGACGACGACCTTGGACATCTTCATGACCCGGTCCTCGAACAGGTGGGTCTGCAGGGAGGTGAACTCCCCGACGGCGGCGTCGTCGCCGACCTCGACCAGGTCGAACTCGGTCAGGTAGGTCGTGTTGAGCCAGACCCGGCGTCCGATCCGGGCGCCGAACATCCGCATCACCCAGGACGCCATGGGGGTCCCGGTGAGGGAGTTGAGCAGCGCGGGCACCACGAGGTTCTCGAACAGCCCGGTGATCAGCTCGGTGCGCCGGACCCAGATGCCCCACAGCGGTTCCACCCGCGCGCGGTAGCGGCCGATGACGAGCCACTTGAGGAGCACGACCAGCAGGGTGGCGAGGACGCCGATGCCCAGCAGCAGGGCGGGTCCCAGCAGCAGGACCAGCAGGGGCGAGGTGGTGCGGCCCAGCTGGACGCTCGCGTACAGGGCGGCGAGGGTGCACAGCGCGGCGATGGTCGAGGGGAGGGTGACCCGCAGGTACTCGATGGCCAACCGGGCGGCGATCAGGCCCGGGGTGGGGTCGAAGGTGTACTTGGCGGGGAAGTTCTGGCTCTCCTCGCGCCGGGGCAGGAAGATCGCCGGGGAGCCGAGCCAGGTCGTCTCCGGGTCGATCGGCTTGCTGGGCGCGATGGAGTGCACTCCGAGGAGGCTGTTGTCGCCCATCCGGCAACCACCGGGCAGCATCCCGCCGTTGCCGATGAAGCTGCGCTTGCCGACCTCGGCCGGCGCCAGGGCGATCCGGCCGCGGTGGAAGACCGCCGGGGCGACCACGCTGACGTCGGCCACGAAGCTGCGCTCGCCGATGATCAGCATGTCCGGGTCGATGAAGCTGACCGTGGCGACCTCGGACCAGCGACCGGTCCGGGCACCGAGCATGCGCAGGAACGGCACCAGGTAGAGCGTGGAGTAGAGCGAGTGGGTCAGGGTCAGACTGGTGGTCAGCAGACCGTCGGCGATCCACTTGCGCACCCCGAAGCCGCTGCGCTGGGCGTAGATGCCGGCCCGGGCCCGGGGCATGACCGCCCGCTTGACCAGGACCACCAGGGCGCAGGTGGTCAGCACGAACAGCGGTCCGGCGGCCAGGGTGGACAGCACCGCCCAGCGCGGGCCCTCCGCGTACCAGACCCAGCCGATCAGGGCCGAGCCGGTGGCGGCGATCACCAGCGGCACCAGGATGAGCGCGAGGGCGCCGACGGTGTAGCCGAGCAGCACGCGCAGCGGCCAGGGCCGGTCGTCGGGCTGCTCCGCCATGGCCTGGAGCACGGGCGGGGTGGCCTCCTGCGCGCTGGCCGGGGAACCGGCCCAGTGCTCGCCGGCCGGCACGACCTGGTCGGCGGCGATCAGGGACTGCTCGCCCACCGTGGCGTTCTCGCCGAGCACGGCACCGGGCAGGACGACGCTGTTGGTGCCCACGCAGCTACCGGTGCCGAGCCGGACCGGCCCGAGCCGGAGCCAGCCGTTCTCGACCGCGTAGGCCTGCACCCGTGCGCCGTAGCCCACGCTCACGTGGTCGCCGAGCTCGACGAACCGCGGCAGGGCGAAGGGGGCCGACACGTGGCACCCGCGGCCGATCTTCGCGCCGAGCAGCCGCAGGAAGGACGGCAGCAGCGGCGAGCCGGCCAGGAGGCCGACGGGCGAGGCGGCCATCACCTTGCCGTAGAGCCAGAACCGCAGGTAGGTGAGGCCCCACAGCGGGTACCAGCCGGGGCGTATCCGGGCCATCAGCAGTCGGCAGCCGATCACCGGGATCAGCAGCACGTCGACCAGTATCCAGCCGATCTCCAGCGGGATGAACTCGCCGTAGCCCAGGTGCGCGAGGTAGCCGAGCGGGCCGCCGGTGCCCACGCCGGGGGTCGGCTCGTTCCAGGCGACCAGCAGCCGGTAGAGGAGGACCAGGGCCGGCATCCCGAAGACCAGCAACCAGCTGTACAGGATGGCGATCTGGGCCACCCCGGCGACGGCGACCCGGAGGGTGGAGTGCCGTCGGGGGGCCGGCCCCTGGACCCGGGCCGGCTTCGGTTCGGTGGCCGCGGCTGCGGCGTTGTCGATGAACTCGGCCAGGCCCCGCACCGTCGGGTGGGCGTAGAGGTCCGCCATGGCCAGGCTGGCCAGCTCCGGTCGACGGCGCAGCGTGGACATCAGCCGGGCCGCCACCATCGAGTGGCCGCCCAGGTCGAGGAAGAAGTCGTCCTCGACGGAGAGTTCCCCGATGCCGAGGACCTCCTGCCACACGGTGGCGAGCTGACGCTCGGTCGCGCTGGCCGGGGCCGCGTGCGGCTGGGCGCGTTTGGCCAGCGGGGGAGAGGTGGGGGCGGGCAGGGCCTTCCGGTCGACCTTGTCGGCGGCCAGCAGCGGGAACTGCGGCAGCACCTCGACGAAGGCGGGGATCATGTAGGCGGGCAGTCGGCCGCGCAGGGTGGCGTGCAGGCGCTCGCGCAGCGCCTCCTCGTCCGTCGCCCCGCGGTCCGTCAGCGTGACGTACCCGACCAGGTCCTGGACCACGCCGTCGTGCTGGCGCGGGATGACCACGGCGTTCTCCACCGCCGGGTCCTCGCGGATGACCTCCTCGATCTCCGCCAGCTCGATCCGGTAGCCGCGGATCTTGACCTGGGTGTCGATCCGGCCCAGGAACTCGATCTCCCCGGTCTGGGTCAGCCGCCCCAGGTCACCGGTGCGGTAGATCCTCGGGCACTCCTCCCGGTCGCGGGCCACCGGGTTGACGACGAACTTCTCCGCCGTCAGGTCGGGCCGGTTGAGGTAGCCGATGGCCACGCCCGGACCGCCGATGCAGATCTCCCCGCTCTCGCCCTCCGGCACCGGGCGCAGCTCCTCGTCGAGGATGTAGACCCGGTAGCTGGGCAGGGGCTTGCCGATCGTGACCGGTCTGCGGGGCGACAGCTCGCCCCAGGTCGCGCTGACCGTGGACTCGGTCGGACCGTAGACGTTCAGGAAGCGGCGCCCGGGCCGGGACCAGCGCTTGACCAGGTCGGGCGGGCAGGCCTCGCCGCTGACCAGCAGGCTGCGCAGGGTGGAGACCTCGGCCTCGATGGTGGTCAGCAGGGTCGGTACGCAGCACAGCACGGTGATCGCCTGCTCGACCAGGAAGGTGCCGAGCCCCTCGCCGACGCGCTGTTCGTTGGTCGGTCCCGCCACCAGGGTGGCGCCCACCACCCAGGTCGGCCAGATCTCCTCGACCGAGAAGTCGAAGGCGAGCGACAGGCCCTGGTAGACCCGGTCCTCCTCGCGCACCTGGTAGATCGGCGCCACGGACTGGAGGAAGTTGACGATGCTGGCGTGCGAGACGGCCACGCCCTTGGGCCGTCCCGTGGTGCCCGAGGTGTAGATGACGTAGCAGACCGACTCGGAGTCGACCGTGACGTCCGGCCGCTCCCCGGACTGCGCGGCCACCTCCGCTGCGGCCTCGTCCAACTCCAGGACCTCGCAGGGCAGTCCGTGGCTCCGGTGCCGCATGGTCGAGGTAGTCACCAGGGCGCAGAGGCCGGCGTCGCCGGCGATGAACTCGACCCGGTCGGCGGGGTAGGAGGGGTCCAACGGTACGTAGGCCGCGCCGGACTTCAGCACCGCGAGCAGGGCGACGTAGCTCTCGGTGGAGCGTTCCAGCAGGATCCCCACGCTCTGTCCGGGGCCCGCGCCGCGCTTCCGCAACAAGTGGGCGAGCCGGTTGGCCCGCTGGTCCAGCTCGGCGTAGCTGAGGGACGCCGGGCCGCAGCTGACCGCAATATTTCCTGGCACCCGGTCGCAAGTCCGCTCAAAGTACTGAGCGAGCCCCCGGACCCGGGGAAGTTTCCACTGATCCAAAACCTCCGGATCATCCGTCACATTGATTTGTGTACTGACCTTCGATGCCGATTCCACTTCCGGCACAACCTCTCACATCCGCAGAAGAACGAGAGCGACAGCAGTAGCCTTTGAATTTGGTTGACGATGTCCTTGGGCAAATATTTGAGGAATATTTGCGAGTTGTTTGCCCTGCGCATGACAAGTCACACGCGAACCTCAGGACACCAGGAAAACAGCAGTTCAGCTGTGGTCTGAGCCGAGCCGTCCCGGCGTCCTCGGACCGACGTTCCCCCGAACGTCGAACCGGGCGTTCCCCCGCGCGGCCGCGTCCATGTCGCAGCCGTCGATATCCTCGCCCCAGTGAGCGGTGGTCGGCCGATCCGCCCGCACGCGGCAGCCGTTCCGATCATTCATGGACTGGTCATCTAACCCATCGGACTTTATGTCGCCGCTTGCGAGCGCCGCAAGGCCGATGGGCGCATTTAGCGGATTCTCATTTAACGCGGACCCGCCCCGCCGGACTGCCCGGCCGATTGCCCCGGGCCCGGCGCCGCCGCATTGTCCGCGGCCCGCCGATACCGGGCGGCCGGTGGGCAAAGCCTGTCGGGGCGCGCCCCGGTCGATTGGATCACCGAGGACGCCACTGCACCGCGGCCCGGTCCCGCGGACACAATGGTGGCCGAGCGGAGCACTCCGTTCGACGGGCGGGAGCCGGGGCCGGTCCCCGGGGGCGGGGGAGCGCGGATGAACGTGGCCGGAGGGCTGCTCGACGGCCGGTACCGACTCGCCGCACCGCTCGGGCGCGGCGGCATGGGCGAGGTGTGGCTCGCCCACGACCTGCGACTCGGGCGGCGGGTGGCGGTCAAGTTCCTGCCCCGCGGCCACGACCCGGAGGAGGACCGGGAGGCGGCGGCCCGCTTCCACCGGGAGGCCGAGGTGGCCGCCGGCCTCCAGCACCCCGGGCTGGTCCAGGTGTTCGACAGCGGTGAACAGGACGGCCGGCTGCACCTGGTGATGGAACTGCTGCACGGCCGGGACCTCTCCACCGTGCTCCGGGAGGAGGGCCCGCTGCCGGTCCGACGGGCCGTGGAACTGGCCGCGCAGACCGCCGAGGCGCTGTCCTGCGCCCACCGGGCCGGCATCGTGCACCGGGACGTCAAGCCCGCCAACCTGATGCTGCTCCCGGACGGCCGGGTGAAGGTCTGCGACTTCGGCCTCGCCGGGTTCCTCCGCTCGGTCACCGGACTGACCCGCGAGGGCGCCGTGATGGGCACCCCCGACTACATGGCCCCCGAGCAGTGCCGGGGCCGCCACGCGGACGGACGGGCCGACCTCTACGGCCTCGGCTGCGTGCTGTTCGCCCTGCTCACCGGGGAGCCGCCGTTCCCGGCCCGCCGGGACGTCTGGGCGGTGCTGCGGGACCACGTGCAGACCCCGCCGCCGCGGCTGGCCGAGCGGCGGCCCGGCGTCCCCGCGGCGCTGGACGCGCTGGTCGCCGAGCTGCTCGCCAAGGACCCGGCGGACCGGCCGGGCTTCGCCGGGGAGGTCGCGGACCGGCTCCGGGCGCTGCTCGCCCCGGGCGCCCCGGCCCCGGTGCCGGCCGGCCCGGGGTACCGGATCGAGGTGTTCCAGAACCCCTACCAGCCGGCGGACGCGCGCGAGTTGGAGGCGATCCTGACCGTGCACGGCGCGCCGGCCGACCCGGCGGACGCGGCGGTCGCGACGCCGCAGGCCGTGGTCTTCCTGGTCGGCCTCTCCGGGGGCCTGCCCCCGGCGTCCTTCCGCGCCGTCACCGATGCCGTCGCGGACGCCGTCGCCGACCTGGACGACGACGTCCGGTTCGCCGTCGTCGAGGGCTCCGAGTACGCGCGGATGTGCTACCCGGACACCATGCGGCTGGTCCGCGCCACCCCCGCGACCAGGGCGGAGGCCCGGGCCGCGCTCGCCCGGCTGGCACCGCTGCACACGGCCGGCTACGGCCGGTGGCTCCGGTTGGCCGACCGGCTCCTCGCCGGGCACCCGGAGGCGACCCGGACGGCGGTGCTGCTGATGGACCGGCCCGACCGGGCGGAGAGCCCGGCCGAACTCGCCGCCGTCCTCGGCGCCTGCGCGGGCCGCTTCCGCTGCCATGTGCGCGGCGTCGGCGAGGACTGGGAGGTCTCCTCGGCGCGGGCCGTCGCCTCGGCGCTCGGCGGCACCCTCGACCTGGTCCGGCAGTCCGGGCCGGCCGCCGGGGCGTACGCCGGCCTGCACAAGGGGCTGCGCGAGCGGCTGCGGGACGAACTCACCTCGATCGTCCGGGGCAGCCGCCGGGCCCGCGGTCGCGACCTCGCACTGCGGGTCGTCGCGGCGGCCGGCGGCCGGGTCGGCTTCCTGAAGCAGGTCGCCCCGACCGTCGAGGACCTCACCGGCGACGGCCACCCGGTGGGGCCCGGGGCAACGGAGTACCGGGTGGACGTCCCGGACGGCGGCAGCTGCGACTACCACCTTCGAGTGCTGTTGCCGCCGCGCCCGTCCGACGGCGGACCGGTCGATCCCCCGGCGCCGGTCGCCGCCGGCCTGGAACTCCTCCAGCTCCCACCGGCCGGCGACGGCCGGATCCTGGCCCGCGCCACGGTGCGCCACCTGCCGACCGGGGAGTGAGCGGGACGGCGGAGCGCGGTGGGCGGGCAGTGGCGGGCGGGCGGAGGCGGACAATGACCGGCGTGACAGACATGACGCTCAACCTCTGGCGGCAGCCGCTCGGCCCGGTGGCGGGCGAGGTGCTCAGCTCGGTGTGGGACCGCAACGACCTGACCGTGCTCATCCTCGCCGAGGGCGCGCTCTCCGAACTCCCTCCCGGCATCAGCCGGTTGATCAGACTGCGGACCCTCGACCTCGGGCACAACCTGTTCACCGAGGTGCCCGCCGAACTCTGCCGGCTCACCTGGCTGCGGGACTTCCTCTACCTCCACGACAACCAGCTGACCACCCTGCCGGACGGCATCGGGCAGCTCACCCGGCTGCGCTACCTCAACGTCGCGGAGAACCGGCTCTCCGAACTCCCGTTCTCGATCGGGAAGATGGCCGAGCTGGTCGAGCTGCGCGCCCAGCACAACCGGCTCGGCGGACTGCCCGAGTCGATCGGAGCCCTCGGCGAGCTGCGCGAACTCTGGCTTCGCGGCAACGAGTTGACCGACCTGCCGGCCTCCTTCCGCTACCTCACCGAACTGCGTGAGCTGGAGCTGCGGGAGAACGCGCTCGGTGAGGTCCCCGCGATCCTCGCCCGGCTGCCGCGGTTGCGCCGGCTGGACCTGCGGACCAACGGCATCACCGAACTGCCCGCATGGCTGGCCGACCCGACCGCGCTGCCCGCGCTGGAGAAGCTCGACCTGCGCTGGAACGACGTCCTGGTCCCGGACCGGGTACGGGACGCCCTCGCCGAACGCGGCTGCGCGGTCCTGCTGTGAGCCCGTCCACAAAGATCACCGCGGGCGCCGGGGAACTGCTACCGTGGACGGCATGAAGCGCGCTGCACTCGCCACGACGACGCCGGAGAGAGTCCCGGCGCGCTGACTGCTGACCAAGTCCGAAGCCCCGGGGCGAGTGCCCCGGGGCTTCGTCGTTCCCGGCTCCGCTCGCCCTCCCGTCCCGAGTGGAGACCACCGTGAACCGCCAGGCCACCCCCGACCGCCACGCCGCATCCGACCACCGGCCCGCCCCCGACCATCGGCCCGGGGTCGACCACCGGCCCGCGCCCGACCACCGCAGGCTCGGCCGTGAACTCGACCTCTTCGACACCGACCCGCTGATGGGCGCCGGCCTCCCGTACTGGCTGCCCGACGGCGCCGCGATCCGGCACGCCCTGGAGGAGTTCATCCGCGACCGTGAGCGCCGGGCCGGCTACCGCCACGTCTACTCGCCGGTGCTCGGCAAACGCGAGCTGTACGAGATCTCCGGCCACTGGGACCACTACCGCGAGGACATGTTCCCGCCCATGGAACTCGGCGCGGAGGAGATGGTGCTGCGCCCGAGCCTGTGTCCGCACCATGCGCTGATCTTCCGCTCCCGCCTGCACAGCTACCGCGAACTCCCCCTGAGGATGGCCGAGTTGGGCGGCATGTACCGCTCCGAGCTGTCCGGTGTGCTCGGCGGGCTGACCAGGGTCCGGGCGATCCAGCTGAACGACGCCCATGTCTTCTGCACCCCGGAGCAGGCCGCGGACGAGGCGGTCGCCGCCCTGGAGCTGATCCGCGGGGCGCACCGCGCACTCGGCATCGTGCCGGTCCGCTACCGGCTCTCGCTCCCCGGCGCGGGCGGCAAGTACGTGGCCGACCCGGGGCTCTGGGAGCGGGCGACCGCGCTGCTGATCGACGTACTGGAGCGCTCCGGGGTGCCCTTCGAGGTGGCGGAGGGCGAGGCCGCGTTCTACGGTCCCAAGATCGACGTGCAGATCGCCGACGCCGCCGGGCGCGAGTCCACCCTCTCCACCGTGCAGATCGACTTCCACCAGCCGGAGCGCTTCGACCTGCACTACATCGGTCCGGACGGCGCCAAGCACCGCCCGGTGATGGTGCACCGCAGCGTGATCGGCAGCGTGGAACGGGTGGTCGCCCACCTGATCGAGCTCTACGGCGGGGCGTTCCCGGCCTGGCTGGCCCCCGCCCAGGTGGTGCTGCTGCCGGTCTCCGATGCCGAACTGCCGCAGGCCGAGCGGCTGCGGCAGCGCTGCCTGGTCCTCGGGCTGCGGGCCGAGGTCGCCGGGCCGGAGCACGGCAGCCTCGGCGCCCGGATCCGGGCGGCCCGACTGGTGCCGTACCAGGCCGTGATCGGCGCCAGGGAGGCGGCGAGCGACCAGGTCGCGCTGCGACTGCGGGATGGCCGCAGGCTCGCGCCGGTGCCGGCCGAGGAGGCCTGGTCGCGGATCGGCGCGCTGGTCGCGGAGTGCAGCGCGGAGCTGTGGCGGGACGCACCTGAGGGGTGAACCAGCGGCATACGTACGACTAGTGCGCCACGCGGTGTGTCGGTGGGGGCGGGGGCGACGGCCGCCCGTCGAATGGACGGGCGGCCGGGTCCACGGCCGCGGCCGTCCCCACCGGTTCCGCTGTCCCGATCCACCCGGAGGTCCCCGTGCGCCGACCGCGCCGCTACACCGCTCCCGTCCTCGCCGCCTGTCTGGCCCTCGCCGGTGCGGTGGCCGCCGCCCCGGCCGCTCCGGCCGCGCTGCGCCCGCTGCCCGTACCGGAGGTGCAGTACTGTGCGGCCGTCCTCGGGCACCTGCCCGGCGCCGACGGCTACTCCCCGATGCTCGGGCAAGCCTGCTCGCCGGACTCCCGGGCCGACGCGCTCGCCCGGGCCGGCGGCCGAACCCGCACCGCCGAGCAGCCGGCCGGCGACACGCTGTTGTTGGAGGAGTACAAGGACGTCGACTACCGGGGAGGCATCCTCTACTCCTTCTACGGCAACGGAGGAGGGTGCGACGGCACCGGCTACCACCTGGTCAACTACATCGGTGTGGCGCTGAACGTCTCCTCGATGATCGGCTACAACAACTGCAACGCCGTCCACCTCTGGTCGACCCTCAGCGTCGAGGCGACCTTCGACCTGCCGCTGCCCCGGCTGAACGGCTACTTCAACGACTCGGTCCGTGAGTTGCAGGTCTTCCACCGCGACTGAGCACCGCTCGGCGCCCTCGGCCGCCGGGGAGTCTCCCCCCGGCGGTCAGTAGGACTGGAGCTCGATCAAGTGGCCCTCGGGGTCGCGCAGATGGGCGGTGCGCAGGCCGGCGCCCCACTCCGGGCGGTCGGCGGCCGGGGCGGCGGGGGTGCCGCCGCGGGTGAGGCAGAGGGCGAGCGCGGCGTCCACGTCGTCGACCCGGAGGACCAGCATCGCGGCGTCCTGGGCGGGGGCGGCGGAATGGGCGGGCAGGTCGGCGGTGCCGAGGGTGGCGGCCATCGCGGCGCGGTCGAAGAGCACCAGCACGGCCTGGTCGTCGACGTCCCAGTTGGCGTACGGCCCCTCGGGGGCGCCCTTGACCAGGGCGGCCCCGGTGAGCGCGGGGAGGACGGCGCGGTAGAAGGCGAAGGTCTCGGCGAAGCGGGTGACGAGCAGGCGGGGGTAGAGCGCGTCCACGGGCTGGCTCCTGAGCTGAAAACAGTGGGTTGGCACCCACTATAGGGAGTGACCCTAGAATGCCGCCATGGCCTCCGAGAACACCGACCCGCCCGGCGGGCTGCCGCCCACCCTGCTGGACCTCAGCACCTTCCTGCTCGCCCGGATCGGCCGGACCGCGCGCGGCCGGCTCACCGAGCAACTGGCCGAACGCGGCCTGCGACTCTGGGACATGGCGGTGCTCGCGGCCCTCGCCGACTTCGGGCCGCAGGCCCAGCGCGACCTGGTGCAACGGCTGGGCATCGACCCGAGCGACCTCACGAAGGTCGTCGAGCAGCTCGGCGCAGCCGGGTACGTCGAACGCAGCCGGGACGAGCGGGACCGGCGGCGGGTCTCCGTCGCGGTCACGGCCGCCGGGCGGGCGCTGCTGGCCGAACTGGAGGTGCAGGCGGGGGCGGTGCAGGACGAGCTGCTGGCGCCGCTGGACGCGGAGGAGCGGCGAGTGCTGCAGGAGCTGCTGCTGCGGGTGAACGGGGGACCGGCGCTGCGGCGCGGCGTCGGGGGGTGACTCGGCCGGGGTGACTCAGGGGGCGGCCGGCCCGGGGCGGCGGGCGCCCGCGAACTCGCCCGCCCAGCGCGGGAGGTCGAGCACCTTCTCCACCCGGGCGATCAGGGTGCCGGTGCGCTCGGCGTGGATCATCGCACCGTCGCCGGCGTAGATCCCGACGTGGTGCAGCGGGGCGTCCGGGCGGGAGAAGAACAGCAGGTCGCCGGGGGCGAGGGCGTCCCGTTCCACCGGTGCGGAGCGGTTGAACTGGGCTCCGGTGTAGTGCGCCAGCTCGACGGTGCCGTGGCTGGCGCGGTACCAGCAGTAGAGGGACAGTCCGCTGCAGTCGAAGCCGACCGTGCTCTCGCCCAGGCACACGCCGTCGAGGTAGCCGTTCTCGCCGTCGCAGAAGCCGAGGCTCGGACCGAGCCGGTCGCCGCCGCCCCAGGCGTAGGGGAGGCCGAGCTGCGCCTCGGCGACGGCGACCACCCGTCGGCCGAGCGCGGCGGCTGACGGGTCGGTGGACCGGTCGGGGGAACGATCGGTCTGCGGGCCGGCGGGGTCGGACGGGCCTGCGGCGTGGGCGAGTTGGGCGGGTTGGGCGGCGGTGACGAGGGCCGGGGCGAGTCCGGCACCGAGGGCGAGGCCGAGCATGCGGCGGCGGTCGACCCCGGGGGCCCGGTCGGGGCCGGTCGGTCGGGACGGGCGGGACTCCATCGGACGGCTCCCCTGCGGTGGTTGCGGTGGTCGTGGCGTGGGTGGCCACCAGGATCGCGGGCCGACGGCTCCGTCCGCCATCACCCACAACGGTGAATCCTGGGCGCAGGAGCCTTGGCGGGGCCGGGAGTTCACCGGAAAACGGTTTGACGGCCGTTCGCACCGGGCCAACGATGGGCCCGAACGTTCGATCACGACCCTCGGAGGCCCCATGAGCAGCGCCGTCAAGCTGGTCCGCAGCACCCGGCTGACCCAGGCGGTCGACTACGCCTACGCGGCGGTGGTCGACGCCCCGGCCCGCTCGCTCTGGCTCGCCGGGGCGTGCCCGCTGGACGAGGAGGGGCGCACCGTCGCGGTCGGCGACTACGAGGGCCAGGCCCACCAGGTGATGCGCAATCTGATAACCGTGCTGGAGGACGCGGGTGCGGGGCTCACGGACATCGCCCGGACCACCGTGTACGTGGCCTCCGACGATCAGGCGGACCTGGTCGCGGTGTGGAACGTGTACCGGGAGTACCTGGGGGAGCACGACGCCCCCAGCACCTTGCTCGGGGTCTCGGTGCTCGGCTACCGGGACCAGCTGGTGGAGGTGGAGGCGGTGGCCGTGCTGCCCTGACCGGGCGGGTCCCGGTGCTTCGGTGTTCCGGTGTCCTGCTGTCCCGGCGTTCGGACGTTCAGGCGGCGGCCGTGGCGAGCAGGGCGTCGAGCTTGCGGTAGCCCTCGACCACGCCTCGCTCCATCCCGCTGGCCAGGATCGCGTCCCGGGCCGCCAGGCTGTCGACCACCGACAGGACGGTGACGCGGGTGCGGCCCTCGCCGACCGGCTCGAAGGAGGCGGTGTCCAGCGAGACGCCGTTCGGGACGCCTTCGAAGGTGAAGGTCTGGACGAGCCGGGTGGCCGGTCGGACTTCGTGGAAGGAGCCGTAGAAGGCGGCGACCTGCAGGCCGTCACGGTGCATGGAGTAGCGGTAGTGGCCGCCGGTGCGGGCCTCCCATGCGTCGATCGTCATGTCGAGGTCCTCGGGGCCGAGCCAGCGGGCGACCAGCTCGGGCTCGGTCCAGGCCTGGAACACCCGTTCCCGGGGCGCGTCGAACTCGCGGACGATCCGGATGGTGGGCAGCGCAGGGTCCGCCTCGATCCGGGTCTCGTGGCCGGTGGTGGAGGTCATCAGGGGGCTCCTTCGGTGGGGCGCCGGGGGCGCTCGGTGGTCGTACCGGTGGTTGCGTCGATGCGCGGGCCGGTGCCGGTGCCGGTGCGGGTGTCGATGGTCGGTTCGGTGGTCGGTTCGGTGTCGCCCATGGCGGCGAGGACGGCGTCCAGCCGGTCGAAGCGCGCCTCGGCCTGTCGGCGGTAGCGGTCGATCCAGCTCGTCATCGCGTCCAGCACCTGCGGTTCCAGATGGCACGGCCGCCGTTGGGCGTCCCGGCTGCGACTGATCAGACCGGCCTCCTCCAGCACCTTGAGGTGCTTGGAGACGGCTTGCAGGGACATCGCGTAGGACTCCGCCAGCTCGCCCACGGTCGCGTCCCGCAGGGAGAGCCGGGCGACGATGTCGCGCCGGGTCGGATCGGCCAGGGCGACGAATGCCCGGGACAACTGGTCGGCGGCCACCGCGCACCTCCGTTCATTCGCAACCGATTGGTTGAGAACCAGGTTACTCCGCCACGCCTGCATCCTCAACCGATTGGTTGAGGAGTGTCAGCCGGGCGGGCTCCGGGTGGCGGTGTCGCACAAGAAGAAACCGATCGTTCGGTTTCTGGTTGATGGTTGCCCAGGAGTGGTGCATTCGTCGCCGGAACGCCGGGGCGGCACGGGTTCTGTTCCGCGGACCGGAACGCGGGGAGTGCGGGTCGGAACACCCGGGACAGGTGGGGGAGGAGGGGAAGGGGCGGCCGATTCGGTGACATCGTCTTGTCGCCCGCGGGGCGCCCGCAGCTAAGATACGGGGTGTTTGGTTTTGTTTTCCCGGAGCTCAGGGCGGGGTGGTTGCGGTGGTACGGCAGGAGCGGGCGGTCCGGACGCGTCGGCTGATCCTGGAGGCCGCGGCGTCGGTCTTCGACGAGTTCGGCTACGAGGGCGCCACCATCGGGGAGGTGGTGTCCAGGGCCGGCGTGACGCGTGGTGCGGTGTATTTCCATTTCGCCTCGAAGCGCGATCTCGCGCAAGGCGTCGTGGAGGAACAGTTCGTCCAGGACGGCGTGCCGGAACGGAGCTGCAAACTCCAGGAGTTCGTGGACACCGGGATGGTCGTGGCGTATCTGATGCCGCGTGACCCGCTGCTCAGCGCGGGCGCCCGGCTCTCGCTCGGGCAGGACGTGTTCGACGACCTCGGCGGCGGCGCGATCCCCGGCTGGATCAGCCGGATGGAGGCCCTGCTGCTCGCCGCGGGCGAGCGGGGAGAGTTGCTGCCGCACGTCGTGCCGGCCGACACCGCGTGGCTGATCACCGCTGCCTGGACGGGTGTGCAGATCCAGTCGCAGAAGCTCTCCGGCCGGGCCGACCTGGAGCTGCGGGTGTCCGCCCTGTTCCAGCACCTGATGCCGAGCGTCGCGGTCCCCGGGGTGCTCGGCTCGCTGCAGATGGGGCCGGACCGGGGTGGCCAGGTGGTCGCCGAGGTCGAGGCGGCCCGGGCGGCGCGCGAGGGCGGAGCGGCGGCGCCGCTCGCGGGAGTCGAGGCGGTCGCGGGCGGGGTCGGCGTGGGCTGACCCCGCCCGGCCCGGCCCTGGCTCCCGGTCCGACGCTGACCTGGCCCGACCTGCACGTGCTCGGCTCCGAGCCGGAGTTGGGCGGGTTGGATCGGCAGTCGGCGGAGCCCGGTGTGGCGGTCGGTGCTGGTGCGGGCGGATGGATGGCGGCGCGGGACCCGGGGGTCCGACGCCGCCTTCGGTTTGTCCGGGTGTGGCTACGGTGAGTGGCGCAGCGGCTACGTGGGGCGTGGAAGCGGCCGCCGTGCCCGGTGGGCTGCCAGGGGGATGCCCGGATTCCAGAAACAAACAGAGCGTTCGGTTTTGTATTGACAAACCGCGCGTCCTGTTTTTGACTGGTGACAGTTGACCCTGGGGTGTCGACCCGGGTGCCGGCCGCGGCGGAAGGGCCGTGGCGTTCCGTGTGATTGGGGTGGTCATCGTGGAAATTCGGGTGCTCGGGGCGCTGGACGTCCGGGTGTGCGGGGTGTCGGTGGTGCCGACGGCGCCGAAGCCCCGGCAGGTGCTGGGGCTGCTGGCCTTACGGGCGGATCAGGTGGTCCCGGCCAGGGTGCTGGCCGAGGAGCTGTGGTCCGGGCGGCCGCCGCGCAGCGCGCGCACCACCGTGCAGACGTACGTGCTGCAACTGCGTGACCTGATCGACCGGGCGCTCACCGGGGCCGGTGCGGCGGCCGGTGTGTCCTGCGCCAAGGACGTCCTGGTCACCTCGCCCGGCGGCTACATGCTGAACAGCGGCGGCGGAATGACGGACGTGCGCGAGTTCGAGCGGCTGGCAGGGGCGGGCTACCGGGCGATGGACGGCGACGACTTCCCGCTCGCCGCGCGCCAGTTGGGCGAGGCGCTCGCGCTGTGGCGCGGTCCGGCCCTGGCCGACGTACCGCTGGGCGGCCAACTCGCGGTGGAGGCGAAGCGGTTGGAGGAGACCCGGCTCTGTGCGCTGGACCAGCGGATCGAGGCGGATCTGCGGCTGGGGCGGCACCGGGTGCTGCTGGCCGAGCTGACGGTGCTGGTGGACCGCTACCGCACCCACGAGAGCCTGCACGGCCAGTACATGGTGGCCCTGCACCGCTCCGGCCGACGGAGCGAGGCCCTGGAGGCCTACCAGCGCCTGCGCAACACCCTGGTACGGGAGTTGGGCATGGAGCCCTCCGCCGGACTGCGCCGCCTCCAGCGCTCCATCCTGCTGGCCGGCCCCGAACGGGCGGAGCGCGAGCCCGCCACCACCGCCCCGCAGGCCGTCGCGGCACCGGCCGGTGCGGGCCGGTTCAGCAGGGTCGGTTGAGCGGGGTCGATTGAGCAGGGCCGGTCGAGCAGGGCCGGTCGAGCCGGTTCGGTGGCCGCAGGAGGCGGTGCCGGGACGGGCGGTGCCCAAGTCCGGCCGGAACGGGCCGGTGGCTGCGAAGGACGGTGGGACGGGTGGTCCAGGAAAGGTCGGAACGGACGCGCGAACGACTGGTGGAGGCGGGGGCGGAGCTGTTCGACCGCTGCGGGTACGCCGGTGCCACGCTCGGTGAGATCGCCGGAGCCGCCGGGGTGACGAAGGGGGCGCTCTACTTCCACTTCGCCTCCAAGGAGGACCTGGCCAGAGCGGTGTTCGAACAGGCCGAGCACGCGCTGCGCACCGCCTGCGGCACCCCGCGCCCGGTGGACTCGCCGCTCCAGGCCCTGATCGACGCCGGCTACTGGCTGGTGGACGCCCTGGGGTCGGACGCGGTGATCCGGGCGGCCTTCCGGCTCGGGCGCGACGGCGCGGAGTGGGCGGCGGCGCCCCGCCCGGCGGCGCCCTCCGGGACCTCCACGGGGGTGCGGGGCTTCCACGGCGTCTGGGCGGGTGTCGTCGGGGACCTGCTGTCGGGCGCCCGCCGGGCCGGTGAGCTGCGCGACCGCTCCGCCGGACCCGGCCCGGAGACGCTGGTGGTGACGGCCGCCTGCGGCCTGGAGGTGGTCTTCGCCGACGGCTGCCCTCGCGATGAACGCGCCCGCCGGGTGGGCGCCCTGTGGGACTGGCTGCTGCCCTGCCTCGTCCCGCCGGGCAGCTCGGCCGGCTACCGCACCCGCCCGGCCCCGCCCCGCCCGGCCTGACGCCCCTCGGTCGACCGGTCCTGCGCCGGCAGGTTGCCTCCGACCGGCCCTCGGGCCCGCCGGCCGGTCGGAGGCAACCGGGCGCGACTTCGCCTCGAACCCCCGTTGGCGGACGGGCAGGTCGCCGCGCTCGAGGCCGACCACCGGATCGCACTGCCCGTCTCCTGCCGCCGTTTCCTGACCGCACCGGGCGGGAGCGGCGCGGCGCCCTTCTACGGCCTGCTGCCGTCGCGCTACTGCCGGCTGTTCACGATGGACCCCCGGCGCGGGCCCGGCCGCCCACGGGGGTTCACGCGGGTGGGTCGCCCGCCCCGACCGACGCCCTCGCCCGCCGGGACGTCCTGCGGTTGCGCCACTCCGTGGTCACCGCGGCGGCGGACGCGGCGGCGGGCAAGGGCGAGCGCGGGTACGGCCGACAGCTCCGGTCCGAGCTGATGATGCTCCCGGCGCTTCCGGTCGCCGAGCTGCGGGGCCGGGCGGATGCCCCGGCCCGGGAGATCCGCGAGGTCGACGTGCGGATCCAGCGCACGAACTGGGAGGTCGATCTGCTGGACTGAACCGTCCGGCCGATGGCGGCGAGGTGGAGCAGGTAGCGGCTCCGGAGGCGTGCACACACCGAGGGCCGGCGGTTTCCGGCCCACTCCTGGCACGTGGAGGGCAACGCGGGGTTCGACTCCCCATCAACAGCGCGGCTCAGCACCGCGAACAGGTGACGGTGCACAGCACACGGCACATCACCACGTGCAGATCCGGGGCGGCGAGGGCGGGTTCGGGGTCTTCCGCATCGCGGCACCGGGCGGACGGCGGGCTCCGGCGGAGAGTGCCGCCGCCGTCCGCCGGGCCGCCGGTCGCTTCGCGGGCGCATCGGTGCGGGTGCGGACGGGTCAGCCGGTGGGGGTGCCGGTCTGGTCGCGTTCGAGGGCGGCGCGCAGCTGGGCGAGGGTCTGTGCGGCGGCCGTGAGGGGGGAGTCCCCGAGGGCCCCCGTGAGCAGTTCGGCCAGCCGGTCGGCGAAGGTCGCGGCCGCGGCGGCGGCCAGCCGTGCGCCGTCGTCGGTCAGGTCGAGCAGCGAGGAGCGGCGGTCGGCCGGGTTCGGCCGGCGCACGACCCATCCCTGGCGTTCCAGGCGGTCGACGCCCTTGCTGGTGGCTCCGATGCCGATGGCGAACTCCGCGGCCAGGTCCGCCACCCGGGCGCCGGGGTGGTCGCGGAGGTGGCGCAGGAACTCGAACTGCGAGGTGACGATGCCGTGCCGTTCGCGGAGGCGTTCGTTGAGGGCGTTGTACAGCCGGGTCTCGCAGCGGACGAGGTCGGCGAAGAAGCCCGGGAGGTCGGCGGCGCCGCCGTGCCATGTGGATGCCATGGCATATAGTGTAGTGGAAGGTACTTCGACGGAAGGCATTCGTATGAGCAGGGAGCAGCGGGCCGGGATCGGCGCGCAGTTGCAGCAGGCCCGGTCCGAGGGGCCCCGGTCGGTCGAGGAGCTCCGGGCCGGCTTCAAGGCGATGATGGCCGGGATGATCGTGCCCGACACCGTCCGCACCAGCTGGACGACACTGGGCGACCGGCCCGCCCTGCAGGTCGAGCCGGAGGACGGCGCGCGCGGCGGGACGATCCTCTACTTCCACGGCGGCGGCTGGGTGTTCGGCTCCCCCGAGACCGCGCTGTCGCTGACGGCGAACCTGGTGGCCAGGACCGGTCTCCGGTCGTTCTCGGTGGACTACCGGCTCGCCCCCGAGCATCCGTTCCCGGCCGCGATCGACGACACCCTGAGCGCCTACCGGGCCCTGCTCGACGGCGGTGCGGACCCGTCGACCATCGTGTTCGCGGGGGACTCCGCCGGCGGCGGCCTCACCGTCACCACCTGCCTCGCCGCCCGTGACGCCGGGCTCCCGATGCCCGCCGCGATCGTGGCCTTCTCGCCCGGCCTGGACGCGACCCGGTCGGGCGAGTCCATGGTCACCAAGGAGGACGCCGACCCGTTCTTCACCCGGGAGAGCGTGCGGCACACCGGGGACATGTACCTCGGCGGGGCCGACCCGCGGCAGCCCCTGCTCAGCCCGGCCGTCCTGGCCGATCCGACCGGCCTCCCGCCGATGCTCCTTCAGGTGGGCACCAACGAGGTGCTGCTGGACGATTCCACCCGGATGGCCGCCCGGGCCCGCGCGGCCGGAGTGGACGTCGTCCTCGACGTCACCGCCGATGTGCCCCACGTGTTCCAGGCCTTCGCCGGCGTCCTCGACGAGGCGGACCAGGCGCTCGACCGCGCGGCCCTGTTCCTCACCCAGCAGGTCCGCACCGCGTAGGGTCCGTCCGGCGGGGGCTCCTCGGCCGGGGTCCTCGGCCGCGATCCGTCCGGCCGGGGTCCGTCCGGTCGGGGTCCGTCCGGCGTACGCGGCCCGCGGCGGAGCAGGTCGAATGTCAGTGCGGCTCGCGATGATGGCGGTATGAAGGACGCAGCCACCTCGGCCACCCCTGCCGCTCCCGCCTCCCCGGAGGCCTACGCCGACGCCGTCGCCACCGCCGTTCGGGCGGCTGCGGCGTACTACGCCGACGGCTCCACCCCGCTCGGGGACGACGAGTACGACGCCCTGGTCCGGGCGATCGAGGCCTACGAGCGCGCCCACCCCGACCAGGTGCTGCCCGAGTCGCCCACCGGCAAGGTGGCCGGTGGCGCGGCCGTCGGCGACGTCCCGCACAGCACGCCGATGCTCTCGCTCGACAACGTCTTCTCGGCCGAGGAGCTGGAGTCCTGGGCCGCCGGGCTGGAGCGCAGACTCGGCCGGCCGGTCGCCGCCTGGTGCGTCGAGCCCAAGCTGGACGGCCTGGCCGTCGCCGCCCGCTACCGCGCGGGCCGCCTGCAGCAGGTGCTCACCCGGGGCGACGGCCTGGCCGGCGAGGACATCACCCACGCCGCCGACGCCGTGCTCGGCCTGCCCGCCCGGCTCGCCGAGCCGCTCGACGTCGAACTGCGCGGCGAAGTGCTGCTCACCCACGAACAGTTCGAACAGGCCAACGCGGTGCGCACCGCCCACGGCGCCACCCCGTTCGCCCACCCGCGCAGCGGCGCCGCCGGCACGCTGCGCGCCAAGGACCGCCCCTACCGGGTCGAGCTCACCTTCTTCGGCTACGACGCCCACGGCCTGCCCGGTCTCGACCACGCCGCGCTGCTCGGCCGGCTCGCCGCACTCGGCGCCAACACCGCCGCCAGCACCCCGGCCGCGCCCCTGCGCTGCGGCACGCTCGCCGAGGCCGAGCAGCGGATCGAGGAGATCGCCGCCCTGCGGGCCGCCCTGCCCTTCGGCATCGACGGGGTCGTCGTCAAGGCCGACGCGGTGGCCGACCAGGACGAGGCGGGCTCCGGCTCCCGGGCGCCCCGGTGGGCGGTGGCCCGCAAGCTCCAGGCCCAGCACAAGGTCACCCGGCTGCTCGGCGTCGAGTGGAACGTCGGCCGCACCGGCATCATCGCGCCCCGCGCGGTGCTCGACCCGGTGGTGATCGACGGCGTCACCGTCACCTACGCGACGCTGCACAACCCCGCCGACATCGAGCGCCGCGGACTGATGATCGGGGACCAGGTGTTCGTCTACCGCGCCGGGGACGTCATCCCCCGGGTCGAGGCGCCGCTGGTCGAGAAGCGCACCGGTGCCGAGCAGCCGATCGCCTTCCCCGAGGTGTGCCCGCGCTGCGGTGACGCCATCGACCGCAGCGAGCAGCGCTGGCGCTGCGTGCGTGGCCGGGGCTGCCAGGCCGTCGCCTCGGTGATCTACGCGGCCGGGCGCGACCAGCTCGACATCGAGGGCCTCGGCGGCACCCGGGCCGTCCAACTGGTCGAATCCGGGCTGGTCGCCGACCTCGCCGACCTCTTCACCCTGACGAGGGAACAACTGCTCACCCTGGAGCGGATGGGCGGGACCAGCGCCGACAACCTGCTCGCCGCCCTGGAGACGGCCCGGACGCGACCGCTGAACCGGGTGTTCTGCGCCCTGGGCATCAGGGGCACCGGGCGGACCATGTCGCGCCGGATCGCCGCGCACTTCGGCAGCATGGCCGCGATCCGGGCCGCCGACGCCGAGGCGCTGGCCGGGGTGGACGGCATCGGGGCCGAGAAGGCGGCCGTGATCGTCGCCGAACTCGGCGCGGTGGCACCGCTGTTGGACCGGCTGGCGGAGCAGGGGGTGGGGACGCAGGTGACCGCGCCGGTCGTCCCGGCGGCCGCGCCCGGCCCGGGCCCGGATACGGCGGGTGCGGGTGCGGCAGCCGGCGCCGGTCCGTTGGCGGGGCAGAGCGTGGTGGTGACCGGCAGCATGACCGGAGCGCTGGCCGAGCTCTCCCGCAACGCCGTCAACGAGCTGATCGAACGGGCCGGGGGCAAGGCCTCCTCCTCGGTGTCCAAGCGGACCACCCTGCTGGTCGCGGGGGAGAAGGCCGGGTCCAAGCGGGCCAAGGCGGAGGAGCTCGGGGTGCCGGTCGCCACTCCGGAGGAGTTCGCCGAGCTGGTGGCCGACTTCCTCGGCTGAGCCGGCGGTCGAGCGGGTCCGCGAGCCCGTCGTCGCGTCGGCCGGCGGGCCGGGGAACGGGGACGGGGGTGCGGTAGGGTGGCCGACGCTGAACACGACCGCGATCCAGGGAGGTGAGTTCCATGCCCGGTACGTCCGAGCGGGTGCTCCCGGAGCGCGGCCGTGCGGGCGCGCCGCGCGCGTAGCGCGGGTGCGCCGACGCGGTGTCGGCCCTGGCGGGAGCCCTGACGGAGTACTCCGTTCTCCTCCCGTCCTGCCCAAGGGGTCCCCTTTGCCGGTCTTCGCCTCCGCTGTTCTCCGTTCCTCCGTCGTCTCCCGACTGCGCGCCGCCGGTTGCGTGTTCGCCGAGGAGGAGGCGCGGATCCTGCTCGCCGCCGCCGCCACGCCCGCCGAACTCGCCGCGATGGTCCGCGGCCGCGCCCAGGGCCGTCCGCTCGAACACGTCGTCGGCTGGGCCGAGTTCGCCGGACTGCGGATCGCCGTCGACCCCGGCGTGTTCGTCCCGCGCCGCCGCAGCGAGTTCCTCGCCGCCGAGGCCGCCCGGCACGCCCGGGCCGGAGCCGTGGTGGTCGACCTGTGCTGCGGAAGCGGCGCGCTCGGCGCCGCCGTCGCGGCGGTCGCGACCGGGGCCGGGCACCCGGTCGAGCTGTACGCCACCGACCTGGACCCGGGCGCCGTCCGCTGCGCCCGCCGCAACCTCGCCGGAACGGCCGCCCGGGTCTTCGAGGGCGACCTGTTCGCCGCCCTGCCCGACGCGCTGCGCGGGCGGGTGGAGGTGCTGATCGCCAACGTCCCGTACGTACCGAGCGGCGACATCGAGCTGTTGCCGCCGGAGGCCCGGCTGCACGAGGCGCGGCCCGCGCTGGACGGCGGGGCGGACGGGCTGGACGTGCTGCGCCGGGTGACCGCGGCGGCGCCGCAGTGGCTGGCGGCGGGCGGCGCGCTGCTGTTCGAGACCAGCGAGCGGCAGGCGGCCGAGGCGCTCGCGGTGGCGCGGGCGGCGGGACTGACGGCGGCGGTGAGCCGTGCGGAGGAGCTGGACGCCACGGTGGTGACGGCGGTCCGGGGCTGACCGGCGCCGGCGGCGCGCCGCCGGAGTGACGCCGCCGGAGCGAGACCGGCGGAGTGACACCGTCCCGGCCACCGCACCCCCGTGTCGGTGGCCGGGACGGCCGGTCAGATCCGGGCGCCGTAGACGTGGTCGACCGGGATGGTGAGCAGCACCCGCCGGTCGGCGACCATCACCGCGCGGTACTCGGCCCAGTCGGGGTGCTCCCCGGCGGCGCGGCGGTAGTACTCGACCAGCGCCTCCACCTCCGGCCCGTCCGGGTCGGTGCCCGGGCCGGTGAGGGTGGCGACGCCCTCGGCGGTGGCCCAGGACCGACCCTCCGGCCCGGTCACCTCCAGGCTCACCCGCGGGTCCCGGCGCAGGTTCGCGGTCTTCGCCAGCCCCTCCCGGGTGGAGATGAGGATGGCGTTCGCCTCGCGGTCGTAGAAGGGCAGGACGGGGGAGAGCTGGGGCCGCCCGTCCGCCTTGATGGTGGCCAGGATGCCGAGGCGGCTCTGCGCGAGCAGCGCGTACGGGTCGTGAGCAGTGGCGGTCATGGCAGCCATCATCGAGCCTCACACCAGTGTGAGGGTCAAGGGTGGAGGGCGTGTCGCGGCGCCGGATCCGAAGGGTGAGGATCTGTGGAATCGCCGGTGGGGGCGCCCCGTTGAGGTCTAGGGTCGGGAGGCGACGGGGTCTGACGCTCCGTCATCCGGCGCTGATCCGGACGCCGAGGCAGGCGCTGCTCCGAGCCCTGCTCCGGGGGCGAAGCGGATGGCCGAGGCGGGCGCCGAACCGAACCGAGGGAGCACGCACGATGGCTGCCGACTACCGGCGCAGGGAACTGCTGGAGTTCTCCGACGACTTGCACCACGACGACGTGCCCCCCTTGCAGGCCTTCCTGGCCGCCCGGCTCGGCGAGGTGGTCGAGGCGCAGCGCGAGGGCAGCGCCATCCGCTTCGCGGCCGAGCGCCTCGCCGACCTCACCGACGAGGACTGCGTGCACCTGGCCGACTTGCTCGGCGCTTGGGGCGAGGTGGTGGACGACGGCCGGGTCGACGTGCCCGGCGAGACCCAGCGGCTGCGCCAGGACGTGATGATCTGGTGGCAGCGGCTGTGCGACACCGCGGACGGCTTCCGTGACCACCCCGACCACAACCCCCGGTGGCGGGGCCTGCGGTTCCTGAACCTCGCCCACGCGGAGCTGATGGCGAGCCTCACCGATGCGGCGGGCGGCGTGTACGGCGACGGTGCGCACCCTTGAGCGGTGCCGTGAGCGGGGCTTCGCCGTCGGCGGGTCTTCGGCGCGGGGGGGGGGCTGCACCGTCAGTGGGTCTTCACCGTCAGTGGGCCGGCACGGCCGCGGCGAGCGCGTCGGCCGTCCGCCGGACGTCCGCCTCCGTGGTGCGCCAATTGCTGAACGCCGCGCGGAGGGCGGGCAGTCCGGCGTAGCGGGTGGGGGTGAGGAAGGCCCGGTCCGAGACCCGGGCGGCGAGGGCGGCGAGGCGCTCCGGGGTGGGGTCGTCGGCGAGGGTGAAGCAGACCACGTTGAGGCGGACCGGGGCGAGCAGCCGCAGTCCGTCGGTCGCGTCGATCGCCTCGCCCAGCGCGCGGGCGCCCGTGATGCAGCGCTCGACGATCTCCCGGTGGCCGGCCCGGCCGTAGGCGCGCAGGGTGAACCAGGCGGCCAGGGCGCGCAGGCGGTGCGAGTTCTCCGGGGTGAGGTGCACCAGGTCGGGGTGGCCGCCGATCGGGCCGAGGTAGGCGGCGGCGTTCTGGAAGACCCGGGCCTGGAGGTCGCGGCGGCGGGTGAACTGCACGGCGCTGTCGTAGGGGACGTTGAGCCACTTGTGCAGGTCCACGCAGACCGAGTCGGCGAGGTCCAGTCCGGCCGTCAGGCCGGCGTGCCCGGGGGAGAGCGCGGCGAAGGCGCCGAAGGCGGCGTCCACGTGCAGCCAGAACGCGTACCGCTCCCGGAGCGCGGCGATCGCGCGCAGGTCGTCGAAGTCGACGGTGTTCACGGTGCCCGCGTTGGCGACCACGACGCACGGGCCGTCGGCCTCGGCGAGTGCCCGTTCCAGCGCGGCCGGGTCGACGGCCTCCCGGCCGGGCAGGGTGGGGAGGGCGGTCAGCGCGGTGCGGCCGAGGCCCAGGACGGACAGGGCCTTGGCGACGCTGGAGTGCGCGCTGCCGGAGAGCACCCGCACCCGGCCGAGCGCGGCCACCCCGTCCTCGGCCACGTCCACCCCGAGCCGCTCGCCCAGCCACTCCCGGGCGATCGCCAGGCCGACGGTGTTGGACATGGTGGCACCGCTGACGAAGGTGCCGCTGTGCGCGGCGGAGAGCCCGAACAGATCGCGCAGCCAGTCGACCGTCTCCCGCTCCAGGTGCTGACCGGCCGGATCGAGCGAGGAGTTGGAGTTCTGGTCGGCGGTGGCGGTCAGCCAGTCGCCGACCAGCGCGGCCGGGGTCGCGCCGCCGGTCACGAACCCGAAGTAGCGCGGCCCGGCGCTGGCCGACAGCCGGGGTTCCCAGCGTTCGCCGAACTCCGCCAGGGCCGCCCGCAGTCCGCCGCCGTTCTCGGGCAGCGGTGCCGCGGGCATCGGCCGGTCGGTCCGCGGCGGGATCACCGGTCGCTCGTCCAGGCCGGTGAGGAAGCCGGCGGCCCGCTGCCGTGCCTCCTCCAGCAGGGCGGGCAACTGGTCGAGGTCGGTGGCGAGTTCGGGGTGCATGCGTTCTCCGTTGATCGGTTCTCGGGCCGAGGGTAGGGGAGGGCGGAGAGTGCGTCGCGGGCCAATTCGCCGCCGGTGGCCCGGTCATGCCGACCGGGTGCCCGGGGATCAGGTGGTGGCGGGGTCCCTCCGGTCGGAGCTGCCGTCGGTCTCCGACCGGAGGGTGGTGGTCGTGGCGTCCCCGGTGGCCGGGCCGGGCGCGGTGGGGGCGGTCGGTGCGGTGGGGGCGGTCGCTGCCGCCGGCGGGGCCGCGGGGGTCGGCAGGGCCGAGGGGATCGGCGGGGCGGGTATCGCGGCGGCGACGGCGGCCGCGATCAGGGCCACCCCGCAGCCGATCGCCAGGCCGATCCGGAAGCCGCCCTGCGAGGGGAGGGTGTGTCCGCCGAGCGTGGTGGTCAGCTGGGACAGCACCACGCCGATCACCGCGGCCGCCGTCGAGGTGCCCAACGAGCGCATCAGGGTGTTGAAGCTGTTGGCGGAGGCCGTCGCGGACAGCGGTACCGCGCTCATGATCAGCGCGGGCATCGCGCCGTAAGCCAGCCCGACGCCGCCGTTGGAGACGACGGTGGCGAGCAGCAGGCCCCAGGTGGAGCCCATCAGCGGGAGCGCGAGCCCGTACCCGGCGGCGATCGCCAGCGCACCGGCGATCAGGGTGACCTTGGGGCCGCGCGCGGCGGAGAGCCGTCCGCCCAGCGGGGAGACGATCATCATCATCAGCCCGCCCGGGGCCATCCACAGGCCCATGGCCAGCATCGACTGGCCCAGCCCGTAGCCGGTGGCCTTCGGCAGCTGGAGCAGCTGGGGCAGGATCAGCGCCTGGGCGTACATGCCGAAGCCGACCAGGACGGAGGCCGCGTTGGTGAGCAGCACCCGCGGGCGGGCGGTGACCCGCAGGTCCACCAGCGGTGCGGCGATGCGCAGTTCCCAGCGGGCCCAGAGCATCAGGACGGCCGCGGCGGCGGTGAACAGCCCCAGGGTGCGGGTGCTGCCCCAGCCCCAGTCGCCGCCCTTGGAGACCGGCAGCAGCAGGCAGACCAGGCCGACGCTGAGGCCGGCGGCGCCGATGTAGTCGAAGCGTCCGGTGGAGCGGGCGGCGCCGGTGGGCCGGGTGCCGGCGGGTTCGGCGAGCGGGGCGGGGGCGGGGACGACGGTGCGGATCAACCCGATGATGACGAGGGTCAGGACGGCGGTGCCCCAGAACAGCGCGCGCCAGCTGGTGTAGTCGGCGACGGCGGCGGCGATCGGCAGGCCGAGTCCGCCGCCGATCCCCATCGAGGCGCTGACCAGCGCGATCGCCGAGCCGAGGCGTTCCGGTGGCAGGACGTCGCGCAGCAGGCTGATGCCGAGCGGCACCAGTCCCATGCCCATGCCCTGGAGCGCGCGTCCGGTGATCATCGGCAGCACGGAGGAGGACAGCGCGCAGAGCACCGAGCCGGCCAGCAGCGGGACGCAGGAGGCGATCAGCATCGTGCGCTTGCCGAGCAGGTCGCCCAGGCGCCCGCTGATCGGGACGAACACGGCGGCGGAGAGGAGGGTCGCGGTGATGACCCAGGAGGCGTTGGAGGAGGTGGTGTGCAGCAGTTGGGGCAGTTCGCTGATCAGCGGGGTGACCAGGGTCTGCATGATCGCGGCGACGGTGCCGGTGAAGGCGAGCGTGGCGACGATCGGACCGGTACGGAGGGTGGGGGCTGGGCCGTTGATGGCGGGCCTCCTGGGGCTCGGCAGGCGGGGGCGGGGTGGCCGGGCCCGTGCGACGGGCCCGGAATGTGCTGCTTGCATGGAATGTGCATCGTGCACATCAACTGGAGCATACATTCCTTGTGCATCGTGCACATCATGTGTGAGGTGCACTCCTCTGGCATACTGGGATGATCACCGAGGAATCCGCAGGTCGAGCGGCGATGAAGGGACTTCGACATGACCAGCCCCACCCACCAGGTCGCCCTCGAGTTCCTGGTGTTCGCCCGCCACCGCGACCTCAGCCAGGTCGACAACCGCCCCGAGGGCAGCCAGCTGGAGCGCAGCGCCTACATCCTGCTCAGCCGGGTCGATGCCCAGGGCCCGATGTCCATCGGCCAGCTCAGCGATGCCTTCGGCCTGGACGTCTCCACCCTCAACCGGCAGACCGCCGCGCTCACCGGCGCCGGACTGCTGGAACGCATCCCCGACCCCGAGGGCGGGATGGCCCGCAAGTTCCGCCTCACCGAGGAGGGGCGGCAGCGCCTGGGCGAGGAGCGCACCGCCCACGTCCGCGCCCTGAACCTGGTGATGGCCGACTGGCCGGAGGCCGACATCCTCGGCTTCGCCGACTACCTGCGCCGCTTCAACACCAGCATCGAGAGCATCGACGGGCGCTCCTGGCCGCGCCCGTAGCGGGCAGACGGCTGCGCTCGATTCGTCCGCCGTCGAGCGATGAGTTTCGCCCGCCGGGCCGGTCCACCTTCCGGAAGCACCGAACGGAACACCGAATCGAGCAGGGGGAACAGATGTCCTTCCAGGCGTACCTGGACACCATCGAGACCAAGACCGGCCTGACGCCCCGCGAGTTCATCGCGCTCGCCCGGGAGCGCGGCTACGACGACCCGGCCACCAAGGCGGGCACGATCCTGGCCTGGCTCAAGGAGGAGTACGACCTGGGCCGGGGCCACGGCATGGCGCTGGTCCACGTCTTCAAGCACGGGGCGAGGATCGACGCCAAGCACGTCGGCACGACGGGCTCGCACCGGGACGCGTCCGACACGCTCTGGCTGGACGGCAGGGCGAGCCGGCCCGCGTGACGCGTCACCGGCGGGGCAGCTCGGCGGTCCGTACCGTACGGGAGCTCAGGGCGTAGAGCGCGCCCAGGCAGGAGAGGGCGCCGCACCCGAGGAAGACCGGGGCGGCGCCCCAGACGCCGATGGCGGCGCCGACCACCGGGTAGCCGAGCGGGGCGATGCCGACCATGGCGAGCATCATGACCGAGGTGACCCGGCCGAGGTAGCCGGGATCGGCGGTGGTCTGGAGGAGGGCACCGTTCAGGCTCCCGAAGACGCCCGCGCTCAACCCGACCAGTGCGGCGAGCGGGGCGGCCGTCCCGAGGCCGGGGACCACGCCCAGGGCGGCCGCGCCGATGCTGCCGAGCAGCAGGGTGACGGCCATGGTGAGGCCGGCCCGGGGCAGCCGGCCGGCGACGGTGATCAGGGCTGCGCTGGCCGCGGCGCCCGCGCCGAAGCAGGCGACGATCAGGCCGTAGCCGGACGGGCCCCAGCCGCGCTCCGCGTTGAGCAGCACCATGCCGACGTTGAGGGTGCCGATGAGACCCAGCTCGCAGACCGCCCCGGCGAGGACCAGGGGGCCCAGCAGGCGGTGGCGGCGGATGTAGCGCAGGCCGTCGAGCAGGTCGGCGCGGGCGGTGGTGCGGTCGGCCGGGGTGCGTCCGGCCGCGGTTCCGCCGGCGGGCGGCTCCGGGGGGTGGATCCGTACCGAGAGCAACAGGGGGAGCGAGAGGGCGAACAGCGTCCCCGCGACGGCGAAAGCGGCGGCCGGTCCGCCGACGCCCATGGCCAGACCGCCGATCGGCGGGCCGGCGATCTGGCTGAGGCGCATCGCGAGCGACCGCAGTCCGGTGACGCGGGCCAGCTGGTCGGGGCCGGTGATCCGGGGCGGCAGGGCGCCGACGGCGGGGACGAAGAGGGCGTCGACGGCGCCGAAGACCAGCGCGACCGCGACCAGCAGCCACAGGGCGGGAGAGGTCAGGGCGACGGCGGCGGCGACGGAGAGGATCAGCAGGCAGCGCAGGGCGTCGCTGCCGAGGATCACCCGGCGCGGGTCGAGGCGGTCGGCGACCACCCCGCCGCCGAGCATCAGCACCGCCCGGGGCAGCGCACCGGCTGCCATCACCAGACCGACCTCGGTGGCGCCGGCGGCCTGCTGGGCTGACCAGCCGAGGGCCACGAAGTAGACGCTGTCGCCGATCAGGGAGGCGGTGTAGGCGGCGAGCCAGCGCACCACGTTGGCGTCGCGGTGGGCGGCGGGGCGCAGGGCGGGGCGTGTCGCCACGGTGGTCATGGGGGACTCCAGCGGGTGGGCGGCGTCAGGGGTGCTTCCAGGAGCGGTGCCGGGAGCGCTTCCGGGGGCGGTGGCAGGAGTGGCCTCGGCCGGGGTCACGGGCGGAACGGGAAGCCGTACAGGTGGACGGACACGTGCTCGCGCCGCTCCGTGCCGCCGGCCGTGCGCGCCGCCCTGCCGCGTTCCCGCCAGCGGCGGCCGATCTCCTGCAACTCCTCGCCCAGCTCGGCGAGTTCGGATGCGGTGAGGTCGAGCAGCCACTCGGAGGTGAACGCGGCGTCCGTCCACTCGGCGCCCCAGGCGGCGCTCTGGTCGAGGTAGGTGCGGTACTGGGCGGCGCGGCTGTCGACCAGGCCGCGGGTGACCGCGCCGACGGCGGCCGCACCCTCGGGGGTGCCGGTGAGGTCCGACTCCCGGAAGCCCCAGCCCTCCTCGGAGGCGACCTGCCACCACCGCTCCCGTCCGTCGGCGCTCTGGGCGGCCGCCTCGGTGACGAAGCCGTGCTCGGCGAGTTTGCGCAGGTGGTAGCTGACCAGGGACGGCGCCTGGTCGACCTGCTCGGCGAGCTGGGAGGCGGTGGCGGTGCCGGCGGCGTAGAGCAGGCGGTAGAGCTGCATGCGCAGCGGGTTGGTGAAGGCCTTGAGGCGGGAGAGGTCGGTGATCCGCTCATCCGGATGAGGGTGCTCTGGCATGCCTCCACGGTAGGTTCGAAAGAAAAGTTGCGCAATGAAAACTGCGCAATAAAGATTTCTGGTTGGCCGATGGTCGGCGCCGGGCAACTGTGGCCGGATCCGCTCGGTGGCCGCCGGACCCGTGCCGGCGGTGTCGGTGGGCTGCGGTGTACTCCGTGCCGTGGAGACGGCGGAGACAGCGGAGACGGCGGAGACGGCAGCGCAGTGGAGCGAGAAGCTGGCGGCCCTCACGGGCCGGGAGGCGGCGGCGCGACGGGTGATCGACTGGCCCGCGGTGGAGGCCCGGCTCGGCCTCGCCCTGCCGACCGACTACAAGCGGTTGGCGGAGCGTTTCGGATCCGGGGTGTTCGACGGCTACCCGCAGCTGCGCGCCCCGGACACGCCGAGCGGGCGCTACGACCTGGTCGAGGACGCCGAGCGGCTGGGGGAGATGCTCGCCGCCGACGAGTGGCTCCGTGAGATATACCGTCCGTACCCGGTGTTCCCCGCTGCGGGCGGCCTGCTGCAGTGGGCGGACTCGGTCCAGGCCGACGGGTTCTTCTGGCTGACCGGTTCCGCCGACCCCGACACCTGGCCGGTCCTCGCCCGATCGCGCGACGGCGCCGACGAGTGGGAGCGGTTCGACGGCCCCACCGGCGAGTTCGTCCATCGTGTCCTCACCGACCACCGGCAGCCGTTCTCCGTGGCCGGGTTCGTCGACGCCCACATCTTCCGCACGTACGAGCCCGAGGGCGAACCGGACCCGGGCTGGGAGGCCGAGCCGCACTGGTGAGGAGGCCGAGCAGCTTCGGGGGCGGCTCGGGGGTTCAGAGGCGCTGCTCGCCGGCCGGGGTGAGGGTCGGGACGGCGCCGCACTCGGCGTGGGTGACGTGGACGCCGGGCAGGCCGCGGGACCAGGTGGTGGTGACGGCGGTGAGCCGGGCGGGGGAGAGCGGTGCCGGGCCGAGGCCGATCGGGAAGTGGGTGCGGCCGTCGGGGGTCCGGTAGGGCCGGGGCCAGGCGTGCAGGTGGGTGGCGCCGGCCTCCTCCAGGGCGGTGAGCAGGCCGCGGAGGCGGCCGCGGGCGGGGCCCTCGGACTGCCGGTCGGCGGTGACCACGGCCCAGGCGGCATGGCGGCGGTGCAGCGGGGGCGGGGTGAGCAGGGCGGGCCAGGGGTCGGGGGCGGTGGTGGTGAGCTCCCAGGCGCGGTAGAGCTCCTCGGTGAGCAGATCGCGGGTGTCCGGGCCGACCTGGGTGGTGCAACTGCGGACCGGGGCGGAGGGGGTGCGGACGGTCACTGCGGTGGCGGGCTCCGGGGCGGCGTCGGCGCTGAACCCGTCGCTGAACTCGTCGCTGAACCCGTCGCTGAACTCGGCGGTGAGGGTGACGGGTTGGCGCCAGTCCCAGGAGGCCCAGGTTTCGGTGAAGCGCCGGAACAGGTCGTCGTCGGGGGCGGGGGCAGGGGAGGCGGCGAGGTCGGGGGTCTGGTCGAGGACGGTCCGGGCGGCCAGCACCGACCAGGCCAGCGAGGGCAGTTGGCCGAACGGCGCGCCGTCCAGGCCACGGGCCCGCGCCCAGGTCTTGACCCGGCGGGCCAGCCGGACGAAGCGGTCGTGCCGCTCGCCGAGGGCCGACAGGACCGCCTCGGCGTCCGTGACGGCACTCAGCGCCACCGCCGCGGGCTCGTCCAACTCGGCCCGCCGGTCGACGGCTCGGGCCGGGTCGAGGGTGCCGGTGAACACCGTGACCAGGTCGACGGTCAGCCCGTCCGCCTCCAGCCGCAGGCCCGGCACCCGGGCGCCGCGCACCTCGCGCAGGTGCCGGGCCCCGGGCAGGGCGGCCGCGACGCGGGAGAGCACGCCGGGCAGATCGGCCGGGCCGGGCAGGGCCGCCACCAGATCCACGTCGCCACCGTCCAGTTGGCAGCCCAGCCGACGGGAGCCGACCAGGTGGACCACGCCCTCCGGCAGCGCGGCGCCGATCCGTCGGACCAACTCGGCGGCCCGCGCGGTGCGTTCGGGGGACTCGGCACCCAGGGACAGCACCGGCTCCTCCGGCGGCTCCCGCACCTCGCCCGTCCCCAGGGTGACCACGGCGCGCGGGCGCATCGGCTCCTCGCCCCGCCGGGAGAGCAGCACCAGTTCGCCCACCCGGGCGTCCATGCCGTTCAGTCGGGCCGCGCAGTCGGCGGCCACCCGCTGGGGGTCGGTGCTGCGCCCGAGGCTCAGGTGCGGGGTGTAGCCCTCGGCGCGGCCCCGGCAGCGGGGGAAGCGGCGTTCCAGGGCGTGCCGCAGCGCCGCCCAGGGTTCGGGCGCGGCGGAGGCCGGGTCCAGCCAGACCGTGGCGTCCTCGCGGTGGCCGAAGGTGTGCACGCCCTCCAACCGGGCGGTGAACGGCGCCACTTCGGCGGCGGCCGCGCCGAGCAGCGGCAGGGCGCGGTCGAAGTCGGACTCCGGGACGAAGCCGAACAGCAGGTTGACGTGCGGGGGCCAGCGGTGCAGCTGCGGGTCGTACGCGGCGCGCAGCTGCTGGATCGGCGGCCGGAGGTGTTCCGGCGGCAGCCAGGCGACGGCGGTGCGGGCGGTGGGCGCGGCGTCGAGGACCTCCGGGGAGGGGGCGCCGTCGAGGCCGAGGTCGACGGCCAGGCCGTAGTGGTCGGAGGGGTGGAGGCCGTCGGGGTCCGGCCGGTCGCCGAGCAGGGCGGCCGCGGTGGCGCGGGTCCGGTCGGAGCGGTGCAGCACGCGGTCGATCCGGCCGGGCCGGCCGGTGAGCGAGGAGACGGCGGCGAGCGGGTTGACCGTCGGGTCGAAGGTGGGGGTGTCGTCGGCGGGGCCGTGGACCTCGCTCCAGGCGTCCCGCAGCCCGAGGACGGCGGCGGGGCCGGCCGGGCCGGAGCGGGTGTCGTTGAAGTCCCCGAGCAGCAGCAGCTCACCCTCGACGCCGGCCAGTCCCTCGGCGAGGCGGGCGAGTTCGGACTGTCGACGGTCGGGCCCGTTCGCCGAGTGGTCGCTGCTCAGGTGGACGGCGGCGACGGTCAGTGGGGCGTCGCCGGCCCGGAGGGTGACGGCGGCGACGGCCTTGTGCGCGCCCAGCACGTGCCGTCCGGCGGCCAGGACCGGGAGACGGCTGAGCAGGAGCAGCCCGTACTCGGGGACGTCCCCGCCGGCCGGGTCGGTGCCGAGGGCGTAGCCGTCGCGCACCCAGGGCGCGGCCAGCAGTTGGGCGACCAGGGCCGGTTCGACCTCCTGGAGGGCGATGACGTCGGCGTCGGCGGCGGCCAGTTCGGCGAGCAGCAGCGGGCGTCGGCGGGCGGTGGCGATCCGGTCGGCGTCGTAGCGGTTCCAGAGGGTGTTCCAGGTGACCACCCGCAGGGTGCCCCCGGCAGTGGCCTCGACCGTGGCGGCGTCGGTGGCGGTGGCCGTGGCGGCGTCGGCGGCGGGGCCCCAGCCGGTGTCCGGGCGCCACGCGTACGGGGTGGTGGCGGTGAAGAACGGCGCGGGCAGGTGGCGCGGCTCGGTGCGGCGACCGGCCCCGGCGGTGTCCAGGACGTCCACGCCGGTGGTCCGGTCCCACACCGTCACGCCGTCGGCCTCGACCCAGCGGACCCGGTGCCAGGGGATCTCGCCGGCGGCGGCGAAGGCCTCCAGCGGGATGCGCTCGGTGCGGTCGTCGCGCTGGCGCACGCCCAGGGTGAACCGGGCCGGGTCGAAGCGGGCGTCCCAGCGGATGCGCTGGCAGATCTGTTCGATGGGGCGCATCAGTCCTCCTCGGTGTCGAGCGTGCCCGCCGTGGACTCGACGGTGCCGCCCGGACCGACGTACCACGTGCGGTGCGCCTGCCCGGGGTAGGGCGGCTGGTAACGGTGCAGTTGGGCGGTGAGCACCTCGGGCGGCACCGGGTGCGGGCGGACGGCGTTGCGGCGCAGCAGCTCGGCCTCGTCGACCAGCAGCACCACCTGGGTGAGCAGGGCGTCGCGGCGGCGGGCGATCGTGTGGACCTGGGAGCGCTGCTCGCGGTTGAGCGAGGTGGCGTCCCAGAGCACGGTGGCGGGCGGGGTGGCCGGGGTGGCCGGGGTGAGCGGGGGGTAGGCCAGGGCGGCGTCCAGCCGGGCCAGCGCGGTGCGCAGCACCTCGGGGTTGTGGCGCTGGTCGGCGCGCGAGCCGAGGGCGGCGCGCAGGTCGTCCAGGCTGATCCGGCCGGAGACGCCGGGCAGGGTGGCGGCGAAGGTGCTCTTGCCGCTGCCGGACGGGCCGCAGAGGTGGACCAGGCGCGGGAAGCGGCCGTCGCGCCAGCGCCAGGTGGCGGCGACGGCCTCCTCCACGGTGCTGATCCGACCGAGCGCGTACGCCTCGCGGGCCTGCGCCCAGCAGCGGTCGGCGGCGGTGCGGTCGACCTCGGCCAGGGCCTCGCGCAGTCCGGTGCGCAGCCAGCCGAGCGGGTCGGCGGTGAGCAGCCCGGCGTCCTCGGCGTGCAGGGCGGACCAGGCGACCTGGTCGCGCTCGGCGGGCCCGGGGGCGGCGGCCGCGGCCACCGCGTGCAGCACGCCGAGGTCGGCGGCGCCGGTCAGCCGGACCAGCCCGGCGCGGCGGTCCTCGTCCGGGTACGGCTGGTGCAGGCCGGGGTGGAGACCGACCAGGTCGGCGACCCGGCGGGCCAGCGGGAGGCCGAGCCGCCCGGCGAGCCGGGGTGCCAGCGACGGGCGGCGGGCGGTGCGCAGCACGGTGGCGAGCAGCCCGGCCAGCCGGGCGTCCCCGGTGCGGCCGAGCTCGTCCAGCCGGGCCGCCACCTCCGCCAACTCCTCCGGGGTGCAGTGGAGTTCCGGCGTCTCCAGGAGCTCGGGCAGCCCCAGGGCGGCGGCCAGCCGGGGGAGGTCGGGCTGTCGGCCCGAACGGGCGTCCCAGAGCGGGGCGGTGGGCCCGAGGCCGTTCTCCACGACGGTGGCGTGCATCCAGTGGGTGTCCGTCCGCACGTGCTGCGGGCGGACCCACTTGGCGACCCGCTCGCCGAACTCGGCCCGGGGGAAGCCCCGGACGGTTCGGACCACGAAGCCCTCCTGCCGGTCCAGGTCCAGCCGCAGGGCGCGCAGCGCCCGTTCGTCGTAGCGGCCGCGCCACAGCACCCGGGGTGTCGGGACGCCGAGACGGTGCAGGAAGCGCACGGTGGTGTCCCAGTCCAGGCAGTGGTCCCGGTCCGTCCAGACCGAGAAGCCGTAGAACCAGCTGTCCAGGTCGGTGTACGGGATGGAGTGCCGGGCGAAGAGGTTCTCGCCGCAGATCCGCCAGCCGGCCGGGATCCGGGGGCCGATCCGGTGCTGCAGGCCCTTGACCCAGGCCCGGGACGGGTGGTGGGCGGAGTCCAGCGAGCGGGCGTGCAGGCCGTCGGGGTAGAGCGTGGTGTTCTCGCCGTCCAGCTTCTCGGTGACGACGACCTCCGCCCCGGCCAGACCGGAGACGTCCCCGGTCCGTACGTCGTCCGCCGCCGCCCCCGGTGACCAGGGGAGATGCGGCGTCCTGGGGTAGTGCACACGCATGACCGGCTCCCTGGGCGTCCTTGATCCGGCGGACACTGTAGGAGCCGGTGAGCGGGGTCGGCCAGCGATTAACCGGGCGGTCGGGTTGTCAGTCGATGCGGTGCTCGCGCCAGAACGGCGTCAGGTCGACCGGGGACACGGCCTGGGCGGCGGCCTTGAACTCGGCGGTGGTGGAGACGCCGTACCAGTGGTCGCGGGCGTAGTCGTGCAGCAGCGCGGCCATCGTCTGCGGGCCGATCAGGCGGCCGAGTTCGTGCAGGGCGCAGGAGCCGTGGTCGTAGATGACCGGTTCGTAGCGGTCGGGGTGGGCGTCCCAGTAGCGCATCGGGCTGCTGAGACGTTCCTCCTCGGATTTGAAGGGCGTCGCGGCGGTGCAGCCCTCCTTGGAGTTGCCCATTTCGACGTCCATGGCGTACTCGGCGAAGGACTCGTCGAGCCAGGGCGCGCGGTACTGGTCGTCGCCGACGATGCCGTACCACCACTGGTGGGCCAGCTCGTGGATCACCGCGGAGGGCCGGACCCGGTCGAGGACGAAGGCCGGGTACTCCATGCCGCCGAACTCGAAGGCGTTGTCGATCACCGTGGCGACGTCCCCGTACGGGTAGGCGCCGTAGCGGGCGGAGTGGGAGTCGATGGTCCGCAGCGAGAGGTCCAGCATCGCCCGGGCGTCGGCCGCGGTGACATTGGCGGCCCAGTAGACGGCGATCCGCACGCCGTCGGCGGAGGTGCCCGCGATGTGGCCGAACGGCCCTGCGGCCCAGGCGAATTCGCGGACCTTCCGGGCCCCGACCCGGGTGACCGTGCGGCCGGGCTCGCCGGGGGTGTCGACGGCGGTGCCGGTGGCGGGGACGAGGACGTCGGTGGGGTGGTCGAGGGTGACGGCGAAGTCGGAGGCGAGGCCGAAGAAGGACTCGCCGAGCTCGGAGTACGGGTCCAGGTGCCAGCCCGTCCCGTCGTGGACGGCCAGGACCGGCAGGGCGTTGCCGAGGTAGGTGAAGGCACCGTCGCGGCCGAACCGGTCGATGCCGTCCGGGACGTCGACGGCGAGGTCGAACTCGACGGTGTCCGAGGCGCCTTGGCGCAGCGGGCGGGACAGCGGCACGCGCAGGGCGGTGCAGTCGACCTCGGCGGTGCCGTCCAGGCCGGTGACCCGGACGGACGGGGTGGCGCAGCCGCCGCGGAAGTTGTCCCAGAGCCGCAGGTACACCTCCTGGAGGGGGTCGGGCGAGGTGTTGGTGAAGGTGATCCGCTCGTGGCCGCGCCAGTGCGCACCGGTGGCGTCGCTGCGCAGCTCGACGGTGTAGGCGGGGGCGCCGGGGGTGCGGGTCGGGTCGGCGGGGGTGCGGCCGGGCGGGGCGGCGGCGACCGCGCCGAGCGCGGCGAGCGCGGTGATCAGGGGGAGGAGGCGTCTCACGCCGGGGACTCCTGTCGGTGGAGGGGAACGGGGCGGGGCGGCGGTGGTGGCGGCCGGGATGGCGGCGGTGGTGGGGGCAGGGATGGTGGCGGTGGTGGTGGGAGCGGGGGATCGGTGGGGGTGGCTGTCGGGCCGAGCTCGATGGTGAAGACGTCGAGCACCTCGCGCATCCGCCGTTGCACCTCCGCGATCGAGACGCCGACCACGTGGACGTACCCCGACGCCTGCTCCGGGGGCCGCCGGGCGGACACCGTGTCGCCGACACCGACCTCCAGAACGGCCTCGACCACCCCGGGGACACGCATCAGGTCCTCCGTCGGTGTGATCCGGCAGACCGTCCCGTCTCCGGGCAGGGGCAGCAGGACGGCTCCCGCGCAGCGGCGCAGGCGGTGGGCGGGGTGGGGGTGGCCGGGCTGGTGGTCGAGGTGGTGGTGTGGGTGGTTGTGGTGGGGGAGACGCGGCCGGATGCCCCGGTGGACGTCCAGGGCGGCGCCGAGCACGTCGACGCCGTAGGCGTGCCCGTGGTTGGCCGGGGTCGCGCGGTCGGGCGGCCGGAGCCCGATCCTTTCGGCGTACAGCCGACCGTCGATCAGGCGGAACCCCAGGTGGGCGTAGCCGCGGTCGATGGCCAGGCCGGTGACGATCCGCTGCACCAGCGCGCGCAGGTCGACGGCCGGGGCCTCGTCGGTGCCGACGCTGATGGCGGTGCCCGCTGCAGGGCCGACGGTGTCCGGTGTACGGCCGACGGGGCCCGGTGGGTGCTGGGGCAGCGCGCTCGGCCAGGCGTCCAGCACCTCGCCCCGGTGGATGAGCGCGCAGACCGCCCACTCGGTGCCGCCGAGGAACTGCTCGACCATCCAGGCCCCGGCGGTGAGGTCGATGCCGACGAGCGACCGGGGGCCGTCCAACCGGCGGACGTCCCCGCGGGCGCAGGAGTCCACCGGTCTGAGCAGCACCGGCCAGCCGTGCGCGGAAGCGAACCAGGTGACCTCGCCGGCCGTCCGGACCCGGAGGAAGTCGGCGGTGCGCAGGCCGAGTTCACGGAAGCGTCGCTTCATCTCGATCGTGTCGTGCAGCCAGGCGACCTGCTGGCCGCTCAGGTGCGGCAGCCCCACCAACCGGGCGAAGTACTGAGCCGGGGAGCGGTGCGGCTCGCCCGGGTCGCAGAAGGCGCTCGGCCGTGCGGGCAGTCCGTCGGCCCAGGCGCGGTAGCGGGCCGCCTCCTCGGCGAGCGGGGCTCCGGCGTGCACCCGGAACGTGGGCAGGTGCGCGGTGCGGCGGAGGTGCTCGTCGGGGAGTTCCTCGAAGCGGAGCAGCACGAGGTGCTCGGGGATCGTCCGGACCGCGTACCGGGTGAGCGGGGAGGACCGGTCGTCTACCAGGAGCAGCGCGGGGGCGTCGGGCTCGGATGCGGATGCGGATGCGGATGCGGATGCGGTGGTGGTGGTGGGTGGGCTGTCGGGTGCGTCGGCGGGCGGGGTGCCGCGGCGCCAGGCGGGGGTCCTCACACCGGCTCCAACAGGGCCCGGGCGTCGGCGAAGCCGTCGCGGCCGGGCGCCGACGGCTCCTCGACGGTGGTGCAGAGCATGCGTTCGGGGTGGGCGGCGTGGGACACGGAGGCTCCGTACGGGGCGGTGGGTGTCGGACGGTCGGGGGTGGTGGGCTGGGGGTGTCGGCGGGCGTCGGCCGGTGGTGGGCGTCCGCCGGTGGTGGTGGGGGCGGGATCGGTCGGCGGCGGGTGGCCCGGTGCGGCCGTGCGGGTGGCCGGCTAGAGCGGTGTGAGCAGCAGTCGGCGGACGGTGCGGGCCACGGTCTGGGCGCCGCGCAGGTCGTCCAGCTCCGGGCCGAGTCCGGCCCACTGGACCTCGGGCGACGGGGGCACCCAGACGGCCCGGTCGGCGGCGCGGGGCGGAGCACCGGTGGCGGTCGGGGGCGGTTCGGCAGCTGCGGTGGCGGCTGCGTCGGGGTCTGCGGGGTGGGCCGGATCCGGGGGACCGGTCAGGCCGAGGGTCGGGACCGGGACGATCCGGGTGAGCCGCTCGGCCAAGGCGTGCTGGGCCGGGCCGAGCGGCGGCAGGAAGGCGAGCGGGGCGAGGCGGGCACGGGCCAGCGCCAGGGCGGCCATGGTGGGTGAGGCGAGCAGCAGTTCGGACTCGGCGTGCCGGGCGTCGACGTTGGTGTCGGCGGCGCGGACGACGGCGGTGTCGGGCACGCCGACGGCCGCGGCGCGTACCAGGTCGAGCGAGGTGTCACAGATGACGGTGCAGCCGCCGGTGCGGCGTGCGGCTTCGCGGATCAGCGCCGGGAGCCGGTCGGTGGTGAAGGACTCGGCCTCCTGGGCGGGGACGCCCCAGAGCGAGAGCAGCAGCAGGGCACCGCGCCGGTCGCGGTTGCGGGTCAGCCGGGTCGGTGCGAGCAGGCCGGTCGCTCGGAGACCGGGAGGGTGGTCCAGCCAACCGGCCCAGTGGGCGCGGGGGAGGACGCCGCCGGTGGGACCGGGCTGGGTGAACGAGGAGATCGAGGGGACTGAGGAGACCGGGGTGACCGGCAGGGACGGGGCGAACGGGTACGAGGACAGGTGCAGTACCGGAACCCCGAGCCGGACGAGCTGCGCGGTGGTCGCCTCGTCGTCGCAGACCAGAGCGGCGCCCGGTCGTCGGCCGCCGGGGCGTCGGGAGCCCGGCCACTCGGTGTCGGTGGGCCCGAGCCGGGTCAGGTCCGCGAGGTGGGCGGCGATCCGGCGCAGCGCGAGCAGGGAGTCCAACTGCTCCTCGCGGCAGGCGAGCAGCACGGCCCGGCGGTCGGTCGGCCGGTCCATCAGCCCCGCCACGGCGTCACCGCCCCCGGTCGGGCGGGGCCGTCGTCGTGGCCCGCTGCCGTAGCGGAGCAACTGCGGTGTGCCCGCCTGTGGTTGCCGCGCAGCGGTGCGCCGTGGGGGCCCTCGGCCTCGCCCTGGCGCCGGACGGCACAGCGGCAGGCGGGCCGCCGGCCCCGCGAGGGGGTGAGGACGCGCAGGGAGCAGGTGGCGCGGGCGAGGCGCGGCGGTGTGGTGGGGGACACGAGGACACCTGCGGCCTTTCCGTCGGGAACGATCTCGTCGGGGCTCGGGAGCTCGGGGCTCGGAGCTCGGGAGCTCGGTAGGTCAGGGTTCTGGGCTCGGGGGCACGTCAGTGGGCCGGGGCGGTGGCCTCCCGGGGGAGTCCGGCCAGCAGTTGGACCAGGGCATCGGCGACCTGCGACGCCCCGGCCGTGCCGACCGTGGTGGTGAGAGCGGTCCAGTCGGTGGCTGGGCGATCGGCAGCGGGGCGATCGGTGGCGGGGAAGTCGGGGGGAGTCCGACCCGGGCCCGGCGGGGGAAGGACGTCGGCGTCGACTGCGGCCCCGACTTCCTCGACTCCCCCGGCCAGGCGGCCGAGCAACTGGCCCAGGCCGTCCCGTACGGCCGCCGTGGTCCGGTGGCGGTTGAGGTCGGCGGCGCGGGCGATCCCGCCGTAGATCAGCTCGAGGGCCTTGCCCTCGCCCTGGGCGCGCAGCGCCAGCGCCTCGTCCTCGTCGAACACCTCCGTGGGCCAGCGGACCCGGAGGTCGCTGTCGAGCGCCTGGCTGTGGAAGCGGCCGTTGAAGATCTGGCTGAGGTTCTGCGGCGGCAGGCAGAGCGTGGGAGTCCCGAGCAGACCCGCCTCCAGAAGGGTGGTCAGCCCCGGGGAGGTGAGCAGCACGTCGCAGTCGGCGAGACGGCGCACGAAGTCCTCGTGGGGGAGGGCGCCGACGGTGGTGACGGCCGGATGGGCGCAGGAGTCCACCAACTGTGCGGCCAGCCAGGCGGGCAGGTTCCCCGCGATGTGCACCTCGGTGACCCCGCTCGCGGTGAGCGCCTCCAGCGCCGCGGGCAGGACGAGCTGCGGATAGCTGGCCCAGTCCGTGAGCCGGGGCGCACGCAGGCCACCGAGGCTGAGCACGGCGCGCCGGGGGTGCGGCGTCGGTTCCGCCCGGCGGGTGGCGCCGCCGTCCGCGATCACGGCGTCCACCCAGCGGAGGCGGCGCACGTCGGCCAGCACCCGGGCGCCCTCCGGCGGCAGTTCCACGCACCGCTGGGCGCAGTACACCTCGGCGTCCAGCGGGAGGTCGGAGCGGTCGCCGTCCGTCCGGAGGAACGGCAGGCTGTCGACGAACACCACCGGAACCCCGCACGCCCGTAGGGCGTTCGCCAGCGGGCCGTCCCGCATCACCAACGCGGCCTGCACGCGCTGCGCCCCGACGATCCGGCGCAGTTCCTGTTCGGACCTGGTCTCCGGGAGGTCGAACCAGCGCTCCACCGGATGGTCGGCGAGCACCGGTCTGCCCAGCCCGGAGGCCAGCCCGACGAAGCGCAGCCGGTCGCCGCCCCGGTGCCTGAGGGCGGACAGCACCGCGCCCAGCTTCCCCGAACTGCCCCAGCCGGACTCCACTCCGGCCACGGCGATCGTCCGGGTCTCCGCCCGGCCTTCCACCTGCGCCTTCATCCGTGTCAGCTCCCCCCGCTCGTTCCGGATCCTCCGGTCTGCCCCGTCGCTCCGTCGTTCCGTATTCGTACCAGGCCGGAGCTGTCGGCCCGGTTCGACTACCTACAAAAATTCGAACCCTAACCACCTCACCGAGTGAAGTCGCCCTCCTGTGGATTGACGTGGGGCGGTTCATCGGTCGATCGGCTCACCAGATGAGCTGCGGGCCCGGGTCCGGGTCCGGGCCCGGACCCGAGCCCGGGCGCCCGCGTCCGCCGTCGCCCCGGCGGTGATCACTCGTCAAGTCAGCCTCTGAAAAAGCTCTTTGGCGCCCCAGGGCAGGCATCGATGTCGTATGGTCGGTTCCTACTATTAGGAACCGGTGAGTGTGATACCCGACGTGACACCCAGACGGAAGATCTCCAACACGCTGGCGCTGGCCGTCCTCGGCCTGCTGCGCGAACAGCCCATGCACCCCTACGAGATGGCCGTCACCCTGCGCGAACGGCACAAGGACAGCAGCTTCAAGGTCAACTCCGGCTCCCTCTACGACACCGTCGAGGCGTTGGTGCGACACGGCTGGATCGAGCCCGTGGAGACGGCCCGCGCCGGCCGCCGGCCCGAGCGCACCGTGTACGCGACCACCGCACTGGGCCGGAGCGAGTTCGTCGGCTGGATCGACGAACTCCTCCGCACGCCCGTCGCGGAGTACCCCAAGTTCATGGCCGCCGTGTCCTACCTCGGCGCACTCGGCCCGGACGGCGCGGCGGAGGCCCTGACCGAACGGGCCGGACACCTGGTCCGCCGGATCGAGGAGACCAACGCGGTGCTGGCCGACACGGTCGGCTCCGGCAAGGTGCCCCGACTGTTCATGATCGAGGTCGAGTGCGCGCTGCACGCCTGGGAGGCCGAACTCGCCTGGACCCGGCGCACCGTCGCCGAGATCCGCGACGGCAGCCTGTTCTGGCCCGAGGTCCGGCGCTCGGAGGACGGCGGTTGGACCTGGACCCGCCCCACGGACGAGGAAGGAAGCATCCCATGACCGGACAAGGGCCCCGCCCGACGGCCGAGGTGCTGATCGTCGGAGCCGGCCCGGCCGGCCTGCTGCTCGCGATCGAGCTCCGACTCGCCGGCGTCGACACCGTCGTGATCGAACGCCACCCGCAACGCCCGGACCACTGCCGGGGATTCAACCTCAACGCCCGCGCCCTGGACCTGCTGGCCCGGCGCGGCCTCGCCGACCGCCTGATCGCCGAGGGCTGGCAGGTGCCGCACGCCGCGTTCTCCGGCCTGCCGGTGACGCTCACCCTCGCCGACGCCCGCACCGACCACCCGTACTCGCTGGGCATCCCGCAGACCAGGGTCGAGGAGGTCCTGGAAGCGCACGCGCTCGCGCTGGGAGCGGACATCCGGCGCGGACACGAACTGCGCGCCCTGGCGCAGGACTCGGAGTCCGTCACCGCGACCGTCGCCGCCGCCGGGCGCGAACACCGCATCCGGGCCGCCTACCTGGTCGGCTGCGACGGCGGCCGCAGCACCGTCCGCCGACAGACCGGCATCGACTTCCCTGGCACCCCGGCGACCGCCTTCTCCCTGCTCGGCGACGTCGAACTCGCCGACCCGGCGGCGCTGCCCTTCGGCACGAGCACCGGCCCCGGCGGGAGCGTCCTCGTCATCCCCCGCCCCGGCTACGTCAGGATCATCACCGGCGACCGGCAGCCCCCGGCGGACCGGGACGAACCGGTCACCCTCGACCTGCTCCGGAGCGCCGTCGGCGAAGCGCTCGGCCGCCCCGTCGACCTGCGCGCCGCGCGCTGGACGACCCGGTTCGGCAACGCCGCCCGGCAGGCGGCCTCGTACGTCCGGGGCAGGGTCGTCCTGGCCGGTGACGCCGCGCACATCCACCCGCCGGCCGGGGCGATCGGCGTCAACGTCGCCCTGGACGACGCGTTCAACCTGGGATGGAAACTCGCCGCCACCGTCCGCGGCACCGCCCCGGCCCATCTGCTCGACAGCTACCACGTCGAACGCCACGCCGCCGGTGCGCGGGTGCTGGCCGACACCCGGGCCCAGGTGCTGCTCGGCACCGCGGACGACCGGCTCGGGCCGCTCGTCGACCTGTTCACCCGCCTCGCCCGCCACTCGGCGGGCAACCGCGCCCTCGCCGAGACCGTCACGGGCCTGGACACCCGCTACGGAACGCACCCCGACACCGCCCACCCCTGGCTCGGCCGGCTCGCCCCGGACCTCGCGCTGCGCACGGGGCAGGGCCCGACCCGGGTGTCCGAGCTGCTCGCCTCCGGCCGGGGCCTGCTGCTCGACCTGACCGGGGGCAGTGCGCTCCGCGCGTCGTCGTCGGCGATCCCGGTGTCGGCGATCCCGGTGTCGGCGATCCCGGTGTCGTCCTCGGCGGCAGGCTGGGCGGACCGGGTGACCACCGTCACGGCGAGCTGCCCCGAGCACCCCTGGTTGCACGCCGTCCTGCTCCGACCGGACGGGCACACGGCGTGGCTGCGCAGCGCCGACGGCGACCGGCCCGACCGATCCGACGGGCTCCCGCAGGCGCTGCGGCACTGGTTCGGCGAGGCGACGGGGGACCGGCCGACGGCGGCCTGACCGGACCCCTGCCGACCCTCCGTCGAGACCCGCTTCCGTACCCCGCCGCCGGGACCCGCCGTCGGGCCTCGGCGGCGGGGTCGCCCGTAGCGATCGGGAAAAGGTTTGGCGAGCTACCCGGGAAGTCTTGTATCGTTCTCCGCGAATCATCCAGAGGGGTGGAGGGACCGGCCCTACGAAGCCCCGGCAACTCCCCGTTCGACCCGGCGTCCGAAGTACGCGCCGTGCCGTCCGGGGTCAGTGCCAACTCCGGCCTGTCGCCAACGTGGCGCGGGGAAGATGAGGAGACACGGTGCTCTCTGTGCTGTCGCTGTCCTTCGCCCGGGCGCTTCCCGCCCCGGCCCTTTCGCGTACCCGTCTCGTGTCCGGCGCAGGCATTCGGCCGACTTCCCAGGCCTGTCCTCGCTGACCACCCCGCTCCCCACCCCACCCCGTGGAGCACCCGTGAGCCGAACCCACCCCTCGCTCGCGGGAACCGAGACTGGAGTACCCGTCCATGGAGAACCTGGACCACACGAGCGGCGTCGGCGTGCTCGACAAGATCACCTCGATCCTCGGCACCCTGGAGGCCGGCCCGGCCACCCTGGCCGGGTTGGTCGACGCCACCGGCCTGGCCCGGCCGACCGCCCACCGGATCGCCGTCGCACTGGAACACCACCGGCTGCTCGGACGGGACATGCAGGGCCGGTTCGTCCTCGGCCCGCGGCTCTCCGAGCTCTCTGCCGCCGCCGGTGAGGACCACCTGCTGGCCGCCGCCGCCTCGGTCCTCACCCATCTGCGCGACGTCACCGGCGAGACCGCCCAGCTCTACCGCCGGCAGGGCGAGGTCCGGATCTGCGTGGCCGCCGCCGAGCGCCTCTTCGGCCTGCGCGACACCGTCCCGGTCGGCCTCGCCCTGCCGATGAAGGTCGGTTCCGCCGCCCAGGTGCTGCTGGCCTGGGAGGAGCCGGAGCGGCTGCACCGGGGCCTCCAGGGCGCCCGCTTCACCGCCACCGCCCTCGCCGGGGTGCGCCGCCGGGGCTGGGCCCAGTCCATCGGCGAGCGCGAGGCCGGGGTCGCCTCCGTCTCCGCACCCGTGCGCGGGCCGTCCAACCGGGTGGTGGCCGCCGTCTCGGTCTCCGGTCCGATCGAACGGCTCACCCGTCACCCCGGCGCCCGCCTGTCCCAGGCCGTCATCGAGGCGGCCGCCCACCTCACCGAGGCGCTGCGGCGCTCCTGACGGGGGCGGAGGCGGCCGGGTGTTCCCCCGGACGGGAACGGATCGGTCGGCGGGGTGTTCCCCCGGGTGTCCAACCTCACCTGACGGGCCGTCACAACAGCTCTAGGCCGACGGTGTTCAGTCGCGTCAGGTGGTGTGCGGACCGTGGCCGAGGAGTGCACCTGGGAAAGCTCGACGGCAGGACCGCCCTGGTCACCGGCAGCAGTCGGGGCATCGGGCGGGGCATCGCCGAACGCCTCGCCCGGGACGGGGCGCTGGTCGCCGTGCACTACGGCAGCAACCGGTCGGCGGCCGAGGACACGGCCGCTGCCGTCACCGCGGCCGGCGGCCGGGCCTTCACCGTGGGCGCCGAGCTGGGCGTCCCCGGCGACGTCGACACCCTCGCCGCCGGACTGGAGGCCGGGCTGCGCGAGCACGGGGAGGAGGCGCTCGACATCCTGGTCCACAACGCGGGGCTCACCATCATGGGACGCCCGATCGAGGTCCTCACCCCCGAGGAGTTCGACCGGATGATCGCCGTCAACGTCAAGGCGCCGTTCTTCCTCACCCAACGCCTGCTGCCGCGCCTGCGCGACGGCGGCCGGATCATCAACATCTCCTCCGTCTCCACCCGCACTGCCTCCGCCCACGGCATCGGCTACCCGCTCACCAAGGGCGCGGACGTCAGCGGCGGCGTCAACCTCTGACGGCGCCTTCGCCACGGAGGCCCGTCGCCACCGTCAGGCAACCGGCCCAGTCCGGCGAGCGCTCACCGGTCACCGCTGGTGAGCTGTCCGCGGAGCCCGCCACCCGACCGGGCCTCCCCGACCGCCCGAAGGAGCCCCCGTGCCGGACCCGACGACCTCGTACGCCGACCTGCGCGCGGTGGTGATCAACTGCACCCTCAAGCGCTCTCCGGAACGCAGCCACACCCAGGGCCTGATCGACGTCAGCACCGGCATCCTGCAGCGCCAGGGCGTCGCCGTCGACGTCCTGCGGGCGGTCGACCTGGACATCGCCACGGGCGTCTGGCCGGACATGACCGAGCACGGCTGGGAGACCGACGAGTGGCCGGTCGTCTACTCCCAGGTGATGGCCGCGGACATCCTCACGCTGGCCGGCCCGATCTGGCTGGGAGACAACTCGTCGGTGATGAAGAAGGTGATCGAGCGGCTCTACGCCTGCTCGTCGATCCTCAACTCCCAGGGTCAGTACGCCTACTACGGCCGGGTCGGCGGCTGCCTGATCACCGGCAACGAGGACGGCGCCAAGCACTGCGCGATGAACGTGCTCTACAGCCTCCAGCACCTGGGCTACACCATCCCGCCGCAGGCGGACGCGGGTTGGGTGGGGGAGGCGGGGCCCGGGCCGTCTTACCTGGACCCCGGGTCGGGCGGGCCGCAGAACGACTTCACCAACCGCAACACCACCTTCATGACCTGGAACCAGCTCCACCTGGCCCGGATGCTCAAGGACGCGGGCGGCATCCCGGCCCACGGCAACCAGCGCTCCGAGTGGGACGCCGGCTGCCGCTTCGACTTCGAGAACCCCGAACACCGCTGAGCGGTGGGCCTGTTGAGGGGCGGAAGGCAGTACCTCGTGACGGTCGGCCGAACCGTCCGGAGGGGCCGTGGCCGACCACGGCCCCTCCGGCGCGTCCGGCGCCGTCAGGCGTGGGTGGCGGGCTCGGGGGTGCGGCCCGGGGCGGGGACGAAGAGGACGGCGATCAGGGCCGCCACGGCGAGGAGGGCCGCGGTGACGACGAAGGCGCGGTCGTAGCCGGCGGCGAGGGCGGCCAGCGGCTCGTGTCCGGCGTGTTCGGCGTCGCGGGTCGCGGCGACGGCGAGGGAGGAGAGCACGGCCAGGCCGATGCTGCCGCCGCACTGGCGGCCGGCGTTGAGGAGTCCGCTGACCAGTCCGGCCTCGTGCGGGGCGGCGCCCGAGGTGCCCATCGCGGTGTTGGCGACCATGCAGATCCCGACGCCGGTGCTGGTGACGAGACAGGGGCCGACGAAGGCGGTCAGGTAGCCGGAGTCGACGCCGAGTCCGCTGAACCAGAGCATCCCGAGGCCAGCCAGCAGCAGACCGCCGGTGAGCGTGGCCCGTGCCCCGAAGCGGGTGTTGAGGCGGCCGGCCGCCATGCTGCCCGCCATGACGCCCGCGCAGAAGGGGAGGAAGGCGGCGCCGGCCGCGAGCGGGCCGTAGTGCAGGACGTTCTGGAGGTGCAGCGAGCAGAAGTAGAAGCCGACCAGCATCGCCGCCCCGATCAGGGTGACGATCAGGCTCGCGGTCCAGGCCGTCCGGGCCCGTAGGACCCCGAGGCGGACGATCGGCGCGGACGCGAAGCGGGCCTCCCAGACCAGGAACGCGACTCCGACGAGCACGGCGGCGCCGAGGGTGACCAGGGTCCGTGCCGAGGTCCACGGGTGGCGGTCGGTCTCCATCAGCCCGTAGACGAGCGCGCACATCGCCCCGGTGCCGAGCACCGCGCCGACCAGGTCGAGCCGGCCCGTGCGCTCGGGCCGGGCGGTGGTGACCGCGCGGACGGCCAGGGCGCCCGCCAGCAGGACCAGCGGGACGTTGACGAAGAACACCCAGCGCCAGTCGAGGAGGTCGGTGAGCACGCCGCCGAGCAGGACGCCCAGCGCGCTGCCCGCGGCCGTCACCATCGACCAGACGCCCAGGGCCCGGGCGCGGGCGGCCCCTTCGGCGAAGGTGACCATGATGAGGGTGAGGCTGAGGGGTGCGAGCAGCGCGGCGGCCACGCCCTGGCCGGCCCGGGCGGTGATCAGCTGGGCGGGGGTCTGGGCGAACCCGCCGAGCACGGAGGCGATCCCGAACAGTGCCAGACCCGCGAGCAGCGCCCGGCGGTGCCCCACCAGGTCGGCCACCCGCCCGCCCAGGAGCAGCAGCCCCCCGAAGGCGAGGGCGTAGGCGTTGACGACCCAGGGCAGTGCGCTGTCCGCGAAGCCCAGTGAACCGCCCATCGCGGGCAGGGCGATGTTCACGATGCTCGCGTCGAGCGCCACCACCAGCTGGCAGAGGCTCGCGGTGGCCAGCACGAGGCCGACGCGTGGCCCGGACCGGCCGTGCCCGCGCGGAGCGGCTGCGGAGCGGCCCTCGGGAGGGGCCGTCGATGTGGTGGGCAGGGGTGAGCCGGGCATGGTGACCTCCGATGCGAACAGTGTTCGCGTAAGGTAAGCCTTACCTGAATGGAGATGCAAGCCCGCAGGTGAGCCGGTCGGGCGTGGCAGGATGGCGGGGTGGTGGAGCAGCGAACGACGACCGGACCCGGCCATGACGGCGCCCGCCGCCGACGCCCGGGGTTGACCCCGGACGTGATCGTCGCCGCCGCGCGCCGGCTGATCGAGCGGGACGGCATCGACGCGTTGACCATGCGGGCCGTGGCCACCGAACTCGACACGGCGGCCGCCTCGCTGTACCGGCACGTCGCCGATCGCGAGAGCCTGCTGCTCGCCGTCCTCGACGAGATCGCCGACGGCATGCCCGTGGACGTCCCCGGTGACGCGCCGACCGCCAGACTGCTCCGTCGGCTCCTGGAGGCCCATGACTTCCTCGCCGGGCACGTCTGGGTCCTGCACGTCCTCATCCGAGGGGAGATGACCTCCGAGCGGGCCCTGCCCTTCACCGACGCCTGCCTCGCCGACCTGATGGCCGCCGGACTCCGGCCCCCGCGCGCGGCGGCCGCCTACCGCTCCTGCTGGCAGCTCCTGGCCGGGGAGCTCCTCTCCGAACACCCTGTCAGCCGCCCGCGCGAGCCCAGCCAGCGGACCGCCGCGCTCGCCGCCGCCGACCCGGTGGCCCTCCCGGCCCTGGCGCTCGCCCGGACCGCGGCCCCCCGCCCGGGCCCGGGGGCCCACTGTGCCGAACTGCGGCCGGCCCTGGCCGCGTTGATCGGCGGCCTGGTGCGCCCGGACGCGGCTGATTGCTGAAGCGGAGGACGGCGGCCCGGTGCGCCCGGGTGCGGTCGGCCGCCGGGCCGGATCCCGGGAGTCGGGTTCTCGGACGGGGGTGGGGCTCGGCGACGGTCGGTGCTCGCCGTAAAGTTAGCTGAGGCACACCTAAGCCACACAGGTCGTTCCCACTCCCGCCATGCCGGCGCGGGTGGCCCCGTCGCCGACCGCGGTCGGGGCCCGGGCGTGCCGGACACCGGGACAGGGAGAGAGATGGCGAGAGACCACCAGGAGGCGAGGCGTCCGCACGGGGAACTGGTCGCGGACGTGATGGCCGTGCTGTGGGCGGCCGGGGAGCCGATGACGGCCCAGCAGGTCAAGGGCGCGCTGTCGCAGGGCCTCGCCCGGACGACGGTGGCGACGATCCTCGCCCGGCTGCACGAGAAGGGCACCCTGGAACGCACCCGGCCGGGGCGGTCCTTCGCCTACGCGCCGGTCTCGGACGCCGCCGGCCTCGCGGCCGGGCGGATGCGCCGGGAGCTGGAGAAGGAGCCGCAGCGGGACCTGGTGCTGAAGCGCTTCGTGTCCTCCTTGTCGGCGGACGACGGGGACGTCCTGCGGCGGCTGCTGACCGAGGTGGACGGCGGGGTGGACGGCGGGGCGGAGGCCGAGGCGACCTCCCCGGCCGAGGGCGGGCTCGCCCCGGAGGCCGAGGCGACGACCCCGGCCGAGGGCGCGCCCGTCGTGGAGGCCGGGACGTGACGCCGGTCCTCGTGGTCGTCGCCCTCGCCGTCCTGCTGCCGTGGGCGGCCGCGCCGGCGGCCCGGCACCTGGCCGGTCTGCTGCCGCCCCGGGCGGCCTCCCTGACGCTCGCTGGTGCGGCGGTGCTGCTCGCGGGCGGGACGGTGGCGGCATTGGTCGGGCTCTTCCACGTGCCGTTCCTGGCAGTGCTGGAACGGCTGCGGCTCGCCCAGGTGGTGGCGGACTGGCCGGCGGTGGTGCCGGTGTCCGGTCTGGCCGGAGCGCTGCTGGTCGCACAGGCCGTCCGGCTGGCACTGGCCGCACGCCGGCATCGTGCGCTGCTGTCGCGTGCGTGGCGGCTCACCGGGGAGGGGACGGCCGAAGGCGACGTGCTGGTCGTGCCGGGGGAGGAGGCGGAGGCCTTCGCGCTGCCGCGCCACCGCGGCCGGGCCGGCCGGGTCGTCGTGACGGAGGGCATGCTCAGGGCCCTCGGGCCGACGGAGCGCGCGGTGCTGCTCGCCCACGAGCGGGCCCACCTCGGCGGCCGCCACCATCTGTTCTCGGCCGTCGCCGACCTCGCCGCCGCGGTGCACCCGGCGCTCGCGCGGCTGGGTCCGGCGCTGGAGTTCCACCTCGAACGGTGGGCGGACGAGGCGGCCGCGGCTGCGGTGGGGGACCGGAGGGTCGCCGCGACCGCCATCGCCCGTGCCGCCTTGGCCGGATCGGTCGGGACGGCCGGCGCGGGCGGCTCGGTCGGATCGGGCGGCCGGGGCCGTGGTCGCGGATTGCTGTCCGTGAGTACGGGTCCGGTGCCGCGGCGGGTCCAGGCCCTGCTCGCGCCGGAGCCGGCCGGGCCCCGCGGGCGCGGGCCGCGGGCGGCGGCGTCCGGCCTGGTCGCCGCGGTGCTGGTGTCGGCCCTGCTGGCGCTCGGTCTGGCCTACGGCCTGCACGAGTACGTGGAGTACGCGGCCCGGAGGATCGTGGGCCACCGCCACGGGTGAGGTCACCGACGTCCCCGGAGCCTCTGACGACATCGATGTAGACCGACCATCGGAAGCACGGATATGGTGAGCCTCGGCTTGCTACTCCGACGCCGTGGGCGTCGCGCTCTTCCGATGATGATGGGGACACGGTTTGTACGACGGACGACAGGGATCGTCGAATCCGTTCGAGCAGTCCGTCTACCTCCTGTCGGAGGCCGGGCGGGCCGTCGACCGTCTGCTGGCGGCCCAGTTGGACCACCGGGGGCTGACCCCCGTCCACTACGAACTGCTGTCGGCGCTGGCGAAGCTGGGGCCGCACGCCCGGCAGGACCTCGCCGCCCGGGTCGCGGCGCCCGCCGGCGAGGCGGAGCGGGCGCTGGACGACCTCCTGTCGGCGCGCCTGCTGCAGTCGATGGTCGTGCACGTCGGCGGACGGCAGGAGGTCCTGACGATCACCGCCTCGGGCGAGTCCGCCCTGGACGTGCTCCACGACGACGCGTCCGCGACCCAGGACGCGCTGCTGGCGTCGTTGACGAAGGGGCAGCGCGTCGAACTCAACTCCCTGCTGCGCCGCGTGTGCGCGGCCGCCGCCCGCGGGGCCGGGCAGCGGCCGCGGCCCCGGGGTGAGCAGCGCGGTTGGACGCTGACCCGCGGACCCCGGCGGACCTGGGCCGAGATTCGCGGTGGTGACACAGCGCTCGGCGGTCCGGTCAGCGGTCCGGACGTCGAAGCGGCGGGCTGATTCCTCCGGGGCGGACGGTGTCGGGGGGCCGGGCCCGCACCGCCGCCGACGCCGCCGTGGCCGTCGCGCTGGTCCTCTCGCTGTACGCCACGGCGAGGGTGTCGGACCTCCTGGCGCGGAGGCCTGCGGTTTCGTCAACTGGCTGACCTGCCGGTCGTTCTCGCCGACTCCGGGACCGTCCTCGCCGTTCCCGGTCCCGGAGGCCGCCGGGGCCGGGGGTGCTTCCGGGGAGTGATGATCCGTATGCTCCTTCCTTCGCCACATGGTCAACAGAAGGCAAAGGATCGGTCATGCAGATGGATCGGGGGGCCGCGGACCGACCGCGCTCCGGCGGCGGGTCGACGGCCCACACCTGGCGGACCACGGCCGCCGCCGCGCTCGCCGCGGCCGTCGCCTCCTCCGTCGCCACCGCCTGGTGGATGTCGGACGACGACCTGCGCTACGCCGGCGACTACGCCGCCCACGAGCCGCTGCGCACGGTCGGCTACCCCTCGACCGGGAGTCTGCGGTTGACCCAGGAGATCGTCTGGCGCCTGGCCGACGGCTCCGAGGGCGCGCTGGTGGCGATGGCCACCTCGGACGGCTCGGGGGCGGAGGCGCGCAGCACGGCCGCCAACTGGGTCGCGTCGTTCCGGGAGGGCGCCCGGGGGCCGGTCACCGCGGAGTTCCACGGCGAGGGTTCGGTCCGCCAGTCGGTGGTGCTGTACTTCGAGCGCACCCGGCAGGTCAAACAGCTGAGGCTGCGGCTGGACGGCAACGGCGGCGCCGACGGCTGGCGGGTGCTGATGCGCGAGACCGATCCGCAGGAGGCCGCCGCCCCGCCGACCTGGGCGCCGACCACCCCCGGGGCGACGCTGCCGCCGGTGCTGCCCTGACCCCCGGCGGCTGATCACGGGCGGCCCACGCCTGAGGGCTGAGGGCGGGCGGCGGGCGGCCGGGAAAAGCGAAGGGAAGGGAGAACGTCCTCCCTTCCATTTCCAAGCTATAGCGCACCAGGGGGCTTGCGGCAAGGCCCTGTTCGAGGCGCAGAATGGGCGGCTGATGCCGCCATCTGCCCATATGCGGGCAGAACGGGCGGCCCGTGGGAAGGTTGAGGGGCATGATGCCGCATTCGAGAAGCGTGCTGGAGGTACCGCGGTGACCGGGCGGTACGTGCGGGGATTCCACGAGGTCGACGCGACGCAGGTCGCGCTCGTCGGGGGCAAGGGCGCGCACCTGGGGGCGTTGTCGCGGATCGACGGCATCCGGGTGCCGGATGGCTTCTGCGTGACGACGGACGCCTTCCGGCGGGTCGTCGCGGAGGCGCCGTCGCTCGACGGGCTGCTCGACGAGCTGGCGGGTGCGGCGCCCGACGACCGGGAGGCGGTCCGCGCGCTCGGTGCGCGGATCCGGCGGACGATCGAGGAGGCCGTGATCCCGTCCGATCTCGCGGCGGCGATCACCGGGGCGCTCGCCGGCCTCCGAGGTCTCGAAGGTCCCGAAGGGCAGGGCGGTCCCGACGGGCCGGCCGGGTACGCCGTCCGGTCCAGCGCGACGGCGGAGGACCTGCCGACGGCCTCCTTCGCCGGCCAGCAGGACACCTACCTGAACGTCGTGGGCCCGGCGGAGGTCCTGCGGCACGTCAGCCGCTGCTGGGCGTCGCTGTTCACCGAGCGGGCCGTGACGTACCGGCGGCGCCACGGGATCGACCACCGGGCCGTGCGGATGGCCGTGGTCGTGCAGCGGATGGTCTTCCCGCAGGCGTCCGGCGTCCTGTTCACCGCGGACCCGCTCACGGGTGACCGGAAGGTCGCCACCGTGGACGCGGGCTTCGGCCTCGGCGAGGCGCTGGTCTCCGGGCTGGTGAACCCGGACGTCTTCAGGGTGCGGGACGGTGCGGTCGTCGCCAGGACGCTCGGCACCAAGCAGGTCGCCGTGCTGGCGCTTCCGGCGGGCGGGACGCGCGAGGTGGCGCTCGACCCGGAGCGGCAGGGGCAGCCGGCGCTGACGGACGCCCAGGCAGTGCGACTGGCAGGGCTCGGGCGCCGGATCGAAGGGCACTTCGGGAGCCCGCAGGACATCGAATGGTGCCTGGTGGACGGGGACTTCCAGGTCGTCCAGAGTCGGCCGATCACCACGCTGTTCCCGGTTCCCGAGGTCGACGACGACGAGAACCACGTCTACGTCTCGGTCGGTCACGGGCAGATGATGACCGACCCGATGCGGCCCCTGGGCCTCTCGATGTGGCGGCTGACGGCCATGGTGCCGATGCACGAGGCCGGCGGGAGGCTGTTCGTCGACGTGACCCGGCGGCTGGCCGCGCCCGCGAGCCGCGCCGCCCTGCTGGACGTCATGGAGCGGGGCGATCCGCTGGTCCGGGACGCCCTGGAGACCGTCCTCGGCCGGGAGGGCTTCGTCCCGGCGCCCCCGGACCCGGGCACCGGAGCACCACCGGCGTCGAGCCCGGCGGCCCCGTCGGCCGCGCCGACCCCGCCGGCTCCGATCGAGACCGATCCGGAGGTCGTCCTCGGGCTGGTCGAACGCAGCCGGGAGTCCATCGCCGCCCTGGACCGCGAGGCCCGGACGAAGTCCGGACCGGAGCTGTTCGACTTCCTGCTGGAGGCCTTCGAGGAGCACAAGCGCTTCCTCGCCGACCCGCTGAGCATCAAGGCGATCATGGCGGGGATGGAGGCCACCTGGTGGCTCAACGACAACCTGCTGGAGTGGCTGGGCGAGAAGAACGCGGCCGACACGCTCACCCTGTCCGCCCCCGGCAACATCACCTCGCAGATGGGCCTGGCGCTGCTGGACGTCGCCGACGTGATCCGCCCGTGGCCGGAGGTGGTGGCCTTCCTGCGGGGCGTCGCGGACGGGGACCACCCGGACAAGGACCTCCCGGACGGTGCCTTCCTGAACGGCGCCTTCCTGAACGGCGGCTTCCTGGACGGGCTGGACGGGCTCCCGGGCGGGAGCGGGGTCCGCGAGGCCGTCGAGGGCTACCTCGACCGGTTCGGCATGCGCTGCGCCGGCGAGATCGACATCACCAGGACGCGCTGGCACGAGCGGCCCGCCACGCTGCTGCCCGCACTCCTCGACAACGTCCGGAACTTCGGGCCGGGCGCCGCCGAGCGGCGGTTCGAGGAAGGGCTGCGCAAGGCGCGGGACGGCGCACGGGACGTGTTGGCGCGCCTGCGGGCGCTGCCGGACGGGGAGCGGAAGGCCGACGAGGCCGAGCGGATGATCGACCGGGTGCGGACCTTCATCGGGTACCGGGAGTACCCGAAGTACGCCATCATCAGCCGCTACGCCGTCTACAAGCGGGCCCTGATGGCGGAGGCCGACCGCCTGGTGCACGACGGCGTGCTCAGGGACCGGGAGGACGCCTACTACCTCACCTTCCAGGAGTTCGCCGAGGTCGTGCGCTCGCACCGGGTGGACGAGGCGCTGATCCGGCAGCGCCGGGAGGCGTTCCGGTCGTACGGGGCGCTCACCCCGCCCAGGGTGCTCACCTCGGACGGCGAGGCCCTCACCGGCGCGTACCGGCGCGACGACGTTCCGGCCGGCGCCCTGGTCGGCGTGCCGGTCTCCGCCGGGACGGTGGAGGGCCGGGCCCGGGTCGTCCTCGACCTGGCGGACGCCGACCTCGAGCCGGGCGACATCCTGGTGGCGCCCTTCACCGACCCCAGCTGGTCGCCGCTGTTCGTCGGCATCGCGGGCCTGGTGACGGAGGTGGGCGGTCAGATGACCCATGGCGCGGTGATCGCCCGGGAGTACGGACTGCCGACGGTGGTGGGGGTGGAGCAGGCGACCCGGCTGATCCGGGACGGGCAGCGGATCCGGGTGCACGGGACGGACGGGTACGTCGAGCTCCTGACCTGAGGCCTGACCGGGCCCGATGCGCCCTGGCCCGGTCGGGCCCGGCCTGGTTGGCCCTGGCCTGGTCGGGCCTGGTCGGGCGAGGGCGGGCCAGGGCGCATCGGATGGCCGACAGCTCCCGAAAAAACTTGCCGATGTGGAAATCTTGCCGTGGCGGCACGATTCGCCCTACGCTGCTCCCATGGCACCTGCAGAAGAGGCCCGTACGACCGGGGGCCCCGGGCTCCGTGAGCGCAAGAAGCGGGAGACGCGGGCCGCGCTGAGCCGGGCGGCGATCCGGCTCTGCGTCCTGCACGGCTGGGAGAACGTGACGGTCGATCAGATCGCCGCCGAGGCCGACGTGTCGGTCCGGACCTTCCGCAACTACTTCGGCGGGAAGGCGGAGGCGATCGCCGCCAGCCACCAGGAGCGGATGCTCCGGGTGGCGGAGGACCTGCTCGCCCGGCCGGCCGGGGAAGGACTGTGGGACGCGCTGCTGCACGCCGTCCTGGGGCAGTTCGCTCCGGCCGACAACTCCGGCCCGCAGAACGGGCGTTGGCAGGAGGGGGTGCGGCTGATGCTGGCCGAACCCGTGCTGGCGGGGGAGATCGTCAAGGCCAACGCCGCCGCCCAGGAGGAACTGGCGAGGGCGGTCGCGCGGCGCACCGGGACGGACGTCGAACGGGACGTCCACCCGACGCTGGTCGCGGCGGTGGTCGCGGCCGGCAGCGCGGTGGCCGTCGAGCGCAGCCTGCGGGCCGACGCGCCCCTGCCGCTCGGCGCGGTGCTGGCCGAGGTCTTCGAGCAGCTCGCCGCCGGGCTGCCCGTCCCGTCCGTTCCGTCCGTCCCCTTGCTCCCGTCCGCTCCGTAGCGCGGAGCGGTGGTCGGTCCGCTGCCGGTGCCATCCCTGTTCGTCCGCATGGCCGTTCGTACCGAGGAGACGTGACCGTGACAGCCGACGTGATCATCGTGGGGGGCGGGCCCAACGGGCTGATGCTGGCCTGCGAACTCAGCCTGGCCGGCATCCGACCGATCGTGCTGGAGCAACTCCTGGAGCCCGGCACCGAACCCAAGGCCAACGGCCTGCTCGGCCAGGTGGTGCGCCTGGTCGACCACCGCGGCCTGTACGAGCCGCTGAGCGGCAGTGCGGAGCCCCCGCGGCCGAACTCCGCGTACTTCATGTTCGCCGCGATGGGCCTCGACCTGGGGCTGCTGGACGCCAGTCCGGTCTTCGGTCTGGCCGCTCCGCAGCACCGCATCGTCGAGGTCCTGACGGAACGCGCCCGGGCGCTCGGGGTCGACCTGCGGCGCGGACACCGGGTCGACGCCGTCGCCCAGGACGGGGACGGCGTCGACCTCGACGTCACCGGCCCCGAGGGCGGTCGGCGGTTGCGGGCGCGCTACGTGGTCGGCGCGGACGGGGCGCACAGCGCGATCCGCAAGCTCTCCGGCATCGGCTTCCCCGGCGTCAGCTACGACCGTCGCACCAACCGCACCGCCCACGCCACCGTCCCGGCCGACTGGGTCGACCCGGCCAACGGCACGCTGACGGTGCCCGGTTACGGGTCGGTGCTGCCCTTCCTGCCGCACCGCACCGACCGCGGCGGCTTCTCCTACGCGCCGTTCCCCGGCCTGCCGCCGCTGATCAGCACCACCGAATGGGACCGGCCCGTGACCGACGGGCCGATGACCCTGGCCGAGTTGGAGTCGAGCGTCCGCCGGGTGCTCGGCGCCGACCTGCCGCTCGGTCCGCCGGAGGGTGCCGGACCGCACGTCCTGCGGCGGCTGACCGGCGGCAACACCCGGGTCGCCGACCGCTTCCGCGACCGCCGGGTCTTCCTGGTCGGCGACGCCGCCCACGTCTACACCTCCGGCGGCGGGCCCGGGCTGAACCTCGGCCTCCAGGACGCCGCCAACCTCGGCTGGAAGCTCGCCGCCGCGCTGCACGACACCGCCCCGCCCGGTCTGCTCGACAGCTACGACACCGAGCGCCGGGCGGCCGCCCGCCGGATGGTGCTGAACGCCGAGGCGCAGTCCGCGCTCACCGCCCCGGGCGCCGACACCACCGCGCTGCGCGAACTCTTCGCCGAACTGCTCGCCCACCGGGAGGTCGTGCAGCACCTCGCCGACCTCACCGCGGGCACCGACGTGCGCTATCCGATGGGCGGCCCGGCCGAGGGTCGCCCGGCCGGGACCCATCCGGTCGAACTCCACCCGGCGGTCGGCCGCTTCGCGCCGGAGCTGGAGCTGGTCACCGCGACGGGGGCCGTCCGGCTCGCCGAACTCGCCCGGAGCGCCCGGCCGTTGCTGATCGACCTGACCGAAGATCAGGTGCTGGCCGACGAACTGACGGAGGGTCAGAAGATCGTTGACGTCGTCGTCGCGCGGGGCGGCGAGGCCGGTCCCGCCGGTCTGCTGGTCCGCCCCGACGGCTATGTGGCCTGGGCCTGCGGCTCGCCCCGCCCGGACCGGGCCGAGCTGGCCGCGCTGCGGGCGGCCGTCGAGCGCTGGTTCGGCGCCTGACCGGCCGGGCCGCCCCCGGGGAGTGCTCACCGGGGACGGCCCGACAGTCCGGCGGCCCGGTGGCCCGGCCGGCTACCGGCCGTCCGCTACCGGCGGTCGGCGCCCGCCACGACGACGCCCTTGGGCTCGAGGAGGAACTGGGTGAGGCTGCCGTCGTGCGGGAGCCCCGGGATGAGGTCCCAGGGGAGGGCGGTCCCCACCGTCACCTTGCGGATCCGCGGGTCCCGGACGGCCCGGGACACCAGCGCGTCGTCGTCGGTGAGCAGGTTGAGCACCAGCGCCGGGCCGAGCGCGTCGGTGCCGTCCGTCGCCGACCACGGCGCGACCACGACGAACGGGAAGCCCAGCTCCGTCCCCACGGCCGGGTGGTCGGCGCGGTCGGCCGAGAGCACCAGCGGGCGGAGCAGGAAGGAACCGTCGTCGAGCTCGACCACGAAGTCCCCGTCGTAGTGCGGGGTGCTGTGGTCGGTCAGCCCGTCCGCCAGCTTCGCGACGTGCCGGCGCAGCGCCTCGGCGCGCTCGCGGCCGACCACCAGCAGGGAGCCCCGGGGGTCGGTCGCGGGCAGGACCGGCAGCTGCGCCAGTCGCGCCGCGAGCCGGTCGGCCAACTGCCCGACCGGGGCGGTGGTGAGGACGGCGGAGAGGTTGGTGCAGCGGGTGCCGCCGTCGTGGGCGATCGAGGTGACCAGGTGCTCCAGCAGCTCCGGGGTCGGCGCGCCGTCGAGCAGGGCCCGGGAGCGGCCGGGGCCGCGGGTGGCGATGTGCCGGGCGTCCTGCCAGGCGGCCACCGCGTCGTCGCCGCCGAAGACGATGCCGCGGTCGGCCGTGTCGAGCAGGTACGCGGCCGCGCGGTGGTCGCACGGCAGGTGGGTGAGCTTGTGCGGCGGCAGGCCGGCGGCCAGCAGCGCCGCGGTCAGCCGGCGCGGGGTGAACGGGTCCCGGCTGCCAGGGCGCACCAGCACGCTGTAGCCGACGAACAGGGCGTGCACCCAGGAGACGTGCGGCAGCGGGTGGTTGCCGGCCATCACGGCCGCGAACACCCGCCCGCCGGGCGCCCACTCGACCCGGTGGGTGGCGCTCGGCAGCGGGGGAGGCAGCTCCGCCGTGACGGTCCGGTCCAGTGCCTCGATCTCGGCGGCGATATCCGCCAGGGCGAGGCGGACGGTACGGGCCGGAAGGCCGGCACTGCGGACGACGCGCTCGACGTACGCCTCCGGGCCCTCCCCGTCGAGCTCCGCGGTGGCGAACAGCCGGGCCGCCGCCGGGAAGATGCCGGCCGCCGGAGGCAGACCGTCGGCCGCGGCGCGCAGCCGGTCCAGGGCGACCTGGGCGCCCAGCCTCGGCGCCGTGCCGACATCGGCCAGCGCGACGCCGAACACGTCGGTGAGCAGTTGCCGGTCGGCGCTCGGCGCGGGCACGCCCGCCACGAGGGGGTCGATGACCAACGCGGCCACTAGTACACCCCCTCCACCACGTCGGCGCCCTCGAACCGGGCGACGCTGGCGACCTCGGCGAGGCCGTCGACCGCCGAACCGGCGGCGGGTGCCACCCGGATCGCGGTGTCCCGCTCCGCGATGTTCGGCAGGAACATCTCCTCGCTGACCAGGTGCAGCCGCACCTGGCCGCGCTCGCCGTACCCGACCGGGCGGCCGTCCCCGTCCACCAGCTCGAGCCGGGTGGTCTCCGCGAACGGCTCGAAGACGCAGGGGTACGCGTCGCCGTCCTGCCGCGGGCGCTGCGGCGCCACCCCCATCAGGCTGTTGCCGTAGACGCCGACCAGCGGGATGCCCGGGAACATCTCCCGTTCGACCAACTGCAGGCTCTCCCGGCTGAAGGCCGTGCCGCCCCAGACGATCGCCCCGACCCGCTCGGCCACCAGGGCGCGGAGGTCGGCGCGCGCGCAGATCGCCTCCAGCAGCGGCGGGGTGGTGTTCAGGACCGCCACCGGCTGGCTGCGCAGCACCAGTTCGGCCTGGTCCAGCACGTGGTCGAGGTAGTCCGAGACCTCGCGCCGGCGACCGGCGGACAGCAGTCGTTTGACCCAGCGGGGGTCCAGGTCCACCGTGTAGCACAGGCTGCCGCTGCGGGCCGCGTACCCGGCGACGTCGAAGGCGATCACGTGCGGCCCGGCCGGGCCGAGGTGGAGCCAGTTGCCCTGCTGCGGCACGCCGTTGGCCCTGAGCCGGTCGACGGCCCAGGCGACCATCCGGCTGCGGTAGCCGCCGTCGACGACCCGCTTGGGCAGGCCCGTGGTGCCGCCGGACTCGTAGACCCGGAAGGCCTGGTCGGGGGCCGCCCCGCGGGGTATCAACGCGGCGGCCGGTACCGTCCTGAGCTCGTCGCTGACGTCGGGGAAGCGGCGCAGGTCGGCGGCGCCGGTGACCTCGGTGAGCGGGTCGAAGCCGAGCTCGGAGCGCTTGGCCAGCCAGAACGGCGATCCCGTCGCCTCGCTGAAGTGCCAGGCCATCGCGGACCGGACGTGCCGGTCGAAGTCGGCGGCCCCGGCGCTCCCGACGCCCCCGGCGGCCGGGTCGCTCGGAGGGTCGCTCGGCGCTGTTGCCCCGGCGCCGGTGAGGTCGGTCACGGATTGACTCTGCACGGTTCCCCATTCCTTGTTGCCACCGCCCGACGTGGTCGCGTTCCGCCGGTGCTCCGCGGGGCCGTGGCGCTCCGTGGTGCTCCGTGGTGCTCCGCGGTGCTCCGCCGCTTCCGGCGGAGGGTGGCGGGGCCGACGGGTGCGGGGACGCCGCGGCGCGGAATCCGGTGAGGCTCCGTCAACCCGTCGCCGGTGCACCGGTGGCGCGGCCCGGACGAGCGGCCACGCGGGGGTGGGCATGATCACTTCCGAGCTGCACATGGTGGCACACCGCCCGGTGCGGGCCCGGCGGCGGGCCCGGCGCCGCCTCGGGTGGCTCCTCCTGCGCCGGATGTCCGCACGATCACCACACCGCGCTCATCCGGCACACAGACCGGGCCGCTACCGTGACGCTCCGGTCACCCTGTGGCCGCAGTCCTTCGCCATCCCTCTACCTATCGGACAGGATGTCAGGATCATGACGATGAACAGCAAGCCGGGCCGTCGGTCCGTCCTCGGCGCGTTCGCCGCTGCTGCGGCGGTGCCCGCCGTCGGCGCCTGGGGCGCGGCTGCGGCGCCCCAGCGCCCGGCCGGTCCGGCCCCGGCGGTCGATGCGCCCGCGGAGCGGAAGTCGGCCACCGGCCCGAACGTGATCATGTTCATCCGGCACGCGGAGAAGCCGACCGACTCCGGGGCGCCCTACGGCGTGACCGACCATGGCAAGAAGGACACCGAGTCGCTGACGGTGCAGGGCTGGACCCGGGCCGGCGCGCTGGTCTCGCTGTTCGCGCCGCGCACCGCCACCGGGGACCCGGCTCCGGTGCGGGCCGGACTCACCCGGCCCGTCGGCGTCTTCGCCGCCGACCCGACCACCGGCGGCAGCCGGCGGCCGGCGGAGACGATCTCCGTCGTGGCCGCCGCGCTCGGCGTGACCCCCGTCGAGCAGTACGCCAAGGGCGACGAGGCCTCGCTCGCGACCGCGCTGCTCGCCGCCGCCGGCCCGCAGCTGGTCGCCTGGGAGCACAAGAAGATCCCGGACATCCTGGCGGGCCTCGGCCCGATCACCCCGGCGCCGCCCGCCTCCTGGTCGGGCGACCGCTTCGACGTGGTCTGGGTGCTGACCGCGAACGGCGCGGGCTGGACGTTCAGCCAGGTCCCGCAGATGCTGCTGAGCGGCGACTCCCCGGACCCGATCAGCTGACCCGCCGGGCGGGCGGCGCGGTCCGGGACCCCGCCGCCCGCCACGGAGCCGGGTGCCGTCGGGCTCGATCGGTCCCGGCCGGTCTCGGCCGGTCTCAGCCGGGCCCGGCCGGGCCCGGGAGCGGGCAAGGGGCGGCTCCGGCGCGGGGGAGGAGGCGCGCCCGGGGCGGCCGTGCTCCCGCGCGCCGCGCGGGGCGGTGGCGCGCAGGCGCGGCGGCGGCAACTCCTGGGTACCGGGGAACCGGTACCGGGTGGTCACAGGAGGCCTCATGAGCGAGCAGGAACTGCCGCCGATCTCGATCTTCTACCGTCGCGACGGGCTCGACCCCGGCCCGGCGCTGGGCGAGGCCCAGCAGCGGGACCCGGTCCGGCGGGTCCGGGACTTCTGGCTGCACCGGACCGGCGAGTACTGGCTCGTCACCCGGCACGCGGACGTGCGGCGGGTGCTGGCCGACCAGGGGACCTTCGCGATGTACGACCCCGAACGCGCCCCCGTCCTGCCGAACGAACTGCTCAACATGGACCCGCCCGAGCACACCCGGCTGCGCCACGTGCTGACACCGGAGTTCACCGGGAGGCGGATCCGCGCCCTGGAGCCGATGATCCGCACCCTGGCCGACGAGCTGATCGACGCCATGGAGTCCCGGGGCCCCGCCGCCGACCTGATGGCGGACTTCGCCCTGCCGCTGCCGCTCGGGGTGATCTGCGCGCTGCTCGGCGTCCCCGACCTCGACCAGGCGCGCTTCCACCACTGGTCCCGCACCACGCTGGACCTCGGGGCCACCCTGGAGGAACGGATCGCGGCGGGACGCGAGACGCACGCGTACATGGCCGACCTGGTGGCGGAGAAGCGGCGCAGCCCGGACGACGCCATGATCGGCATGCTCGTCCGGGAGCACGGCGGCGCGGTGTCGGACTCCGAACTGGTCGGCGTGGCCGAGCTGTTGCTGCTCGCCGGCCACGTCACGGTCTCCAACACGATCGGGCTCGGCGTGCTCGCCCTGCTCGCGCACCCGGAGCAGGCCGACCGGCTGCGCGCCGCCGCCGACACCGGGCCCGTGGTCGAGGGCGCCGTCGAGGAGCTGCTGCGGTACCTGGCGGTGTCCAGCACCGCGCTGGCCCGGACCGCGCGGTGCGACACCGAGATCGGCGGCGTCCCGGTCAAGGCCGGCGAGCAGGTGGTCTGCCAACTGCCGGTGGCCAACCGGGATCCGGCGCTCGGCGCCGGGATGGACCGCCTCGACATCGGCCGCGCACCCGTGTCGCACCTGACCTTCGGGCACGGCCCGCACCACTGCCTGGGCGCCCCGCTGGCCCGGGCCGAACTGCGGATCGCGTTGCCCGCACTGCTCCGGCGGCTGCCCGGTCTGGCGCTCGGGTGCCCCGTCGAGGAGGTGCCCTACCGCGTCAACAACGAGGTCTACGGCCTGCACGCGCTGCCCGTCACCTGGTGACCGGCGGTACGCGGCGGGCGTGATCGGCGTGCGGTGCCCGGTGGTCGGTGGTCGGTGCCCGGTGGTCGGCGGCCGGTCACCGGCGGGCCCGGGGGCCGTCCGGGCCCGCCGGAAAACCGGGTGACCGCGGCGCGTCCGGCGGGCAGAATCGGCGCCGATGCCTCAGTTGACCGCCGACGGGCTGCTCGCCGCCGTCGAACCGCTGCCCCATGCACTCCGGCTGCGCGAAGTGGCCCGCACCGCCGCCGCCCTCGCCCCCGCCGACCTGACACCCCTGCTGGTCGAGTGGGACGGCCGTGGCCCGTACGAACGCCGGCTCGCCGCGGTGGCCGCCCTCGCCGGGCGGCAGGAACGCCACCTGATCGACCGGATCGACGACCCCGACCCGGTGGTGCGCCGCTACGCCCAGCGGGCGATCGGGCAACTGCCGCTGCCGGCCGACGCCGTCGTGTCCACGATGCTCACCGCCTCGAAGGCGGTCCGCGACGAACTGGCCGGCGCCGTGCTGCGGGCCGGGTGGTCCGCGGTCGCCGAACGGCTGGTGCCCCTCCTCCGCGAGCGCTGGGGCGCAGCCGAGGCGGCCCGGCTGCTGCCGGCCTGCCCGGCCGGGGCGGTCGCCGCCGAACTGCCGCGGCTGGCCCATGCGATCACCTTCTCCACCGCGCTCGGCCGCCGCCACCCGGTCGCCGTGCTGGACCAGGCCGAACACCAACTCGCCGATCTGCCAAAGGGCTTGCGACAGGGTTTCTGGGAACGCCAGGCCCCCGGACTGGCCGCCGCCGCGACCCGCGAACCGGCCCGGGTACTGGACCTGCTGGAACGCCACCCCGTGCGCGCCCTGCCCGCGCCGCTGCGCGACCGGCTCGCCGACCTCGCCGCCGTCTCCGCCCTGCGGACCGTCCGGCTGCTGCTCGCGCTCGGCCGGAACCGGCACGACCCGCCGCTGCGGCCCGCCCTGGCCCGGCGGCTGGCCGCGGCCCGGCCGGCCGGCCTCGCGGAACTGGCGGGCCGCCACCGCGCGGACCACCTGCTGCTGCTGCGGATGATGCCCCCGGCCCGGCGGACCGCCTTCTACGACGAGGTGGCGGCGGCCGCCGGTCGGAACCGGGCCTGGCTCTCCGTCGAGGTCCTCGCCGAACTGCCCCCGGCGGAGCGACGGGCGCGGGCGCGGGCCTGGCTGGCGGAGGAGCCCGAGGAGCTCTCGGCGCTGGTCCTGCTGCCGGTCGCCGAGGCGCGGCCCGCCCTGCTGGCCGAGACCCGGACCGGTGACGTCTGGGACCGTGCCTGGGCTTGGCGGCAACTGCTCCAGCAGGCGGTGTTCGCCGGGGCGGGGGAGCCGGCGGCCCTGCCCGAGGCGCTCGGCCTGCTCGGTCGGATGCGCAACGAGCAGGACCCGCTCCGCCGCGAGGTGCTGGACGCCGTCGCAGCGGTGCCGCCCGGACGGTTCGACGACGCGGCCGCCGGGCCGCTGGAGCAGCTCACCGAGGACGCCCTGACGGCCCGGGACTGTTCGGCGGGCACCCGGGCCGCCCTGGGCCGGCTCGCCGGGGCCGTGCTCGGCGTGCACGCGGGCGGCCCGGCCCGCGCCCTGCTCGACTGGGCCGCCCGCACCGTCGAACGGACCGGTGGCGTCGGCCTCACCCTCCCGCCACGGCGGGAACGGGCCGTCGTCGACGAACTGCGGGCCGCCCTGGACCGCTCGGCGCACTCCCCGGACGCCGCGCTGCTGCTCACCCTCGCCGAGACGCTCGGCACCCGGGCCCGCCACGTCCCCGTCCTCGCCGAGCTGCTGGAGCAGGTCCTGCACACCGGCACCGACCCGGCCGCCGACCGGGCCGCCGTCCAGCTGGTGGGCGACCCCGCGACCGCCGCCGAACGGGTGGCCGGGCTGCTCGCGCTCAGGCCCTCCGCCGTCGCCCTGGCCCCGGTCCGGGCCGTCCTGACCGGGGCCCGCACCGACCTGCTCGGCGTGCTGCTCGGATCGGTGGGTGACCCGCCGCGCGACCCGCTGGGTGGTATCGCGCTGACCGAGGCCGACCTCGCCACGGCCGGCCGCTGGCTGCCCGCCCAGCAGCAGGCGGCCGCTGAACTGCTCGCCCGGACGGTCGACGACCCTGACCGCGCGCCGCACGAGCGCGCCGCGGCCCTCCGTGCCGCCGCCCGGATCCCGCTCCACGGCGAGGCCCTGCTGCGCCGGTACACCGGCTCCGCCGACACCGTCCTCGCCGAGGCCGCGCTCGCCGCACTCCCCTGGACGGCCGCCCCCGCCCGGGCCCTGGCCGCACTGCTCTCCCACGCGGGCGACGAGCGGGCCAGGGTCGCGCTGTACGCGGCGGGCCGCGCCGCCCGGTACGCGCCGAGCGGCGAACTCGGGCCGTGGCTGCGCCGGATCGCCCTCGACCCGACGGCGAAGGTGACCAGCCGCAAGCAGGCCGTCCGGCTCACCGCCGCCCACCTGCCCCTCACCGACGCCGCCGACCTGCTGCGGGAGGCGTACGCCGCACCCGAGCAGCACCACGACGTCCGCGCCGCCGTGCTGGCGGCGGTCGGCGCACGGATCGCCGACCTGCCGCTGTGGGACGTGCTCACCGACGCCGCCGAGGGGCCGCCGTCGCTGCGGCCGGCCGCCGTCCAGCACCTCCGCCCGCACCAGGTGCCCGCCGGCCAGCGGCCGCGGTTCGCCGCGCTGATGGCCCGACTCGCGGTCGACGACGACCGCCTGACCGCCGTCCCCGCGCAACAGCAGCTCATCTCCTGGGGCCGGTACGTGCCGGAGGCGGTGCGGGCCCTGGTCCCGCTGGCGGTCGATCCCGCCGAGCAGGAGCGCGGCGCGGGCGCGGCCCGGGTACTGACCGGGGTGGCCCTGTCGGACGCCCCGCACCCGCTCGGCGGCTGCGCGCCCGGCAGCGTCCTGGCGGACGCCCTGACCGCGCTGATCGGGACGGTACGCGCGGGGGAACCGGCGCTGCCCGGCCGCGATCAGCCGGCCCGGCGGCGGATCGCCCTGCTCTCCGGCTGGATGTGGAGCGAGAACGTCTCCGAAGAGACCCTCCGGACCACCCAACGGGCCGTCGCCGACGTCCTGTTGACCGAACCCGCGATGCTGCCCGAGGCCACCTCCCGACTGGTCGCGGCCCTCGACCTGGACGGCGCCGACCTGGGCGAGCGCCTCACCGAGCTCGCCGCCCTGGTCGCCGACCGCCCCGCGCTGGCGGTGGCCACCGCCGAGGCGCTGCGCCAGCGCGGCGGCGGTGCCCGGGAAGCCCCCGCACACACGCTGGCGGCGGCCCGGCGGCTCGGCGCCGACGGCGGACTCGCCACCGGCCTGTTCGCGGTCGCGCTGGTCCGCGGCGGCGAGCCGCTCGGCTGGCCCGCCGACTGGCGCGAGGTGCTGCACGAGCTGCGCCGCCACCCGCGGCCGGACGTCCGGGACGGCGCGCTGACGGTGTTCACCGACCCGGCGTGACGGGCCGTCCGGGGCGGGTGTTCCGGGGGTTGGTAGCGTGAGTGCCGTGACCGAAGCGGAAGCGTTGGAACAGCTGGTCCTGACCCCCGGTGAGCGGGCCGGAGGGCTCACGGTCGACCGCGTGATGTTCACGATGGACTGGACGGGGGAGGAGGAACCGGGCGAGCTGGCGGCCTTCCTGGCCGGTCGGCTCCGGGCCTTCGGGGCGGACCCGACCGGCGTCGATGCCGAGGCGGAGGCCGTCCGCCGGGAGGCCGAGAACGATCCGACGCTCTGCCGCGGTGACCTCCCGGTGCGCCAACTCGACCGCCTGGCGGAGCTGTTGGCGGAAATCGGCTGGGCCCTCCTGGTGTGGGACAGCGGCACCGACGCCTACGAGGTCCTGGTCGCACCGGCCGGTGGACCCGAGCCGACCGCCTTGACGTACCAGGGCCTCCCGGTGCGGCCCTGGGGCTCGGAGCCCGACACGCGGCTGGTCAGCCTGGACTGCCCGGGCTGCGCGGAGATGCGGGTCTGGGAGCTGTCGCCGACCGAGACCCTGGCCGACGAGCACTGCGACTGCGGCGCCCCACTGTTCGACGTCGAGGGCCGCCCCCTGGTCCCCCTCCACGACTGAGCCCCGGCCGGCCTCCGGCCCCCGGAGGCGGAAGGTCAGAGCCAGCCCTGTCGGCCCGCTCTGAAGCCGGCCTCGAAGCGTGAGCCGGCCTCCAGGCGGCGCATCAGCTCCTCCATCCGACGCTTCACGGTGCGCACGGAGACGCCCAGGCGTTTGGCGGCGGCCTCGTCGGTCAGGCCGGTGGAGAGGATCTGCAGGAGCGTGCGTTCGGCTGGGGTGATCCCGGTGACGCGGTCGGGGGCCCGGTCCAGCGGGGTGGCGTCCTCCCAGATCCGGTCGAAGAGCTCGGCCAGGGCGGCCACGACCCCGGGGACGGTGACCAGTACGGCGCAGGCGGCCGGTGCGGACGGGTCGAGCGGGACGAGGGCGGCGGCCCGGTCCACCAGCAGCAGGCGGTGCGGCAGTGCCGGCGCGGTGCGCAACTGCGCCCCGACGGCGGCCATCGAGCGTGCGTAGGCGAGCGAGCGCGGGTTGGTGCGCGCGCCCTCGTGGCAGAGGGTCCTGAGGGCGATGCCGCGTGCGAGCAGGTCCTCGTCCAGGGCCCGTGACGCCTCCAGGGCCTCGGGTGTCATCAGGGCGGGGACGATGGAGCAGATCTCGGTGGTGGCGCTCTGGAACAGCGACTCCAGGCGGGACTGGATCTCGTCCAGGCCGTCGAGTTGCTCGGTGCCGGTGGGGATCCGCAGCCGCTCGCGGGTCGCCTGCTCGGCGGCGGTGGCGACCGCGATGCGATTGGCCTCCAGTGCGGCCTGGCGGGCCCGGAGTTCCTCCTCCTGACGGCGCAGCAGCAGCGCGCGGGCGCGTTCCGGGCTGACCGGCCGCCGCTGCCGGGGCTCCTCGCGCGACATCCGCAGCAGCGCGAGGTCGGCCAGCATGTCCAGGCTCGCACCGACCTGGTCCTGGCTCAGGCCGAGGCGCTCGGCCAGCAGCGTCGCGTCCAGGGTCGGTTCGGCCAGGAGTTCCCGGTACACCTGCTCGCAGACCGGATCCAGTCCCAGCGCACGCAGCACAGCCCCCGCCCCCCGTCCCCCGTGTGATGCCGATGTGATGCTCGTGTGTGCTTCGAGCGTGACATGACCGGTCCGGCCGGAGCAAGGGCGTTCGCCCCCGTGCCGGCCCTGGCCCGATCGTGCCATGGAACGTTCGGGCCAGCGGCGGCCGCTTCCGTCCGTCCGAGCGGCGCGGAAGACTTCTGGGCACCGGAGGACACCGACCGCCCGCCGGAACCGGCACCGGAACGACCGGTCCTGCCGACACCCCTCAGGAACCCGACGGAGGCACCGCCATGCCCGGAACACTGCGATTCGTCCTGTTCGGCCTGATCGCCCTGTTCGGCATCGGGCTCTCCGCCGGGACCGCCGACGCCGCGACCGCCCCGACGACCGGCACCCCGACGGTCGTCGTCACCGGCACGTCGCCCGGTGCGGTCTGCGGCGCGTGCTGGTGAGCGGGCGCTACGTGGTGGCCAGTCGTCTGGCCGGACCGCCGACCCGAGGGCGGAACCCGAACGCGGCCGCCGTGGTCGATCTGCTCTGGGCCCACGCGATCACGGCCGACCGGCTCGACCACGTCCGCGTCCGGGCCTCGGACACGGCCCATGTGCTCGACCTGATCCTCCTCCTGCGGGCCGCGACCGCCGCCGGCGCCGTCCGGACCGCCGAAGGCCTGTTCGCCAGGGCGACCCGGAGCCCTGCCCTGTCCGACTGGCACAGCGGCGAGTTCCGCGCGCTGCCGCTGTCGGCCCTGCACACCTGACGGGTGCCCACGCCGCGTTCCCGGACTCCTGGTGCGACGTCACCCGACGACCCGCTCTGCGACGACCCGCTCTGCGACGACCCGCCCTGCTGCGAGTCGAACGGTGAGGACCCTCTCTGCGACCACCCGAACTGCGACCACTCGAAGGACGACTCCGATGAAACCTGGCCGCCGCTCAACGGCCGTACTGATCACCGCGGCGCTGGCCGCCGCGGGCCTGTGTGCCACGACCAGCGCGCACGCCTCCACCGTCGACGGCCCGATATCGGCCGCCGAGGTCCTCGCCCGTGCCCAGTCCTGGGTCAACGAGGGCGTTCCGTACAACCAGGGCGCCTCCAAAACGGATGCCAACGGCACGTACCGCGAGGACTGCGCCGGGTACGTGTCGATGGCCTGGCACCTCGACCAGAGCCTGGTGGTGACGACCGGCGGCCCCTACTTCACCACCGCCGACGGCAGGGGCAACCCGGCCTACGACACCCCGACCGGTGCGGTGGGCGATCTCACCGGCCTGCAGCCGGGCGACGCGGTCGCCTACCCGGGCCAGCACATCTTCCTGTTCAACGCCTGGACCAACAAGGCCACCGGCGAGTTCACCTACTACGCCGACTCCAACCCCAGGGATCCCACTCACGGTCCGACCAGCGCGAACATCAAGGACCCGACGATCGAGGGCTGGCCCACCTCCGGTTACGTCGGCCTGCGCTACAAGAACCTCGCGCCCGCGATCCCCGCCGGGTTCAACGTGACCGTCGATGCCGACGGCGTGCCGCTGACGAACGGCCGGACGCTCTCCGGCGTGGTCAACCTCACCGCACCGCCCACCGCCCAGGGCGTCATCAACTCCCTGTACTACAACTTCACCGGCCCGACGGGTTCCTTCACCATCAACGGCGGAACCGGCGCCGACAACTACGCCCAGTCCTGGAACACCGCCGGCCTGCCGAACGGCACCTACACCGTCCAGGCGGGTGCCAACGAGATCGACGGCCGGAGCCACTACTACCCGGGCACGCCGATCAGCTTCACGGTCGACAACAGCCCGTCCGCCCCGAGCGTCAACGCGCCGGGCGGGCAGGTCTTCGGTTCGATCCAGCTCTCCGCCTCGGGACTCAGCGGCAATACCAGGTCCGTCACCTACCGGGTCGACGGCAACCAGGCGGGCAGCTCGACGGCGGGCGGGGCGTTCCCGCTCACCCTCGACACCACGACCCTGTCGGACGGCCGGCACAGCGTCACCGCGAGTGCGGTGAACTCCACCGGTGCGGCCTCGCCGGGTTCCCCCGCGGTCACCTTCACGGTGGACAACAACCGCTCGCACTCGGCCTCGCAGGCCGCGGCCCAGTCCAACGGCACGGTCGACCTGTTGTACAAGGCGGGCGACGGCAGTCTGGGCCACATGTTCTACCAGTCGGTCGGCGGCTGGGCGACTCCGGCACCGGTGGGCGCCTCGATGGCCTCGCAGCCCTCCACGGTCACCACCAGTGCCGGGCTGGTCGACTCGTTCTGGGAGGGGACCGACGGCAACCTCTGGCACGCCACCTATTTCCCCACCGGGCCGCTGGCCGGTTGGAACGCCCCGAACAGCCTGGGCATGGGCCCGCTGGGCGGGGCGCCGAAGGCGGTCGCGGACTCCAGCGGCACCATCGACGTCTTCTGGAAGGGCAGCGGTGACCAACCGCACCTGTGGCACGCCTGGTTCAACGCCGGCGGCACCTGGCACGGTGCCCAGGACCTCACGCCCGGCATCTCAGGCGACGGCCTGCTGACGGGCGACCCCGCCCCGGTGACCTCCTCGCCCGGCCTGGTGGACGTCTTCTGGCAGGGGACCGACAAGAACCTCTGGCACACCACGTTCTTCCCCGGGGACGGGCCGGTGTCGGGCTGGCAGGCTCCGAACAGCCTGGGCATGGGCCCGCTGGGCAGCGCCCCCAAGGCCGTCGGCCAGATCACCGGCACGGTGGACGTGTTCTGGAAGGGCACCGGCAGCAGTCCCGACCTGTGGCATGCCTGGTGGAACTCGGGCCATGCCTGGGCGGGCCCGCAGAACCTGGGCGGCGCCAACCTCCAGTCCGACCCGGTGCCGGTCAGCTCCTCGCCCGGCCTGGTGGACGTCTTCTGGCAGGGGACCGACAAGAACCTCTGGCACACCACGTTCTTCCCCGGGGACGGGCCGGTGTCGGGCT
>NZ_JBFBGS010000013.1:86547-143892 GCF_040684795.1 Kitasatospora sp. NPDC089797
GGCAGGCTCCGAACAGCCTGGGCATGGGCCCGCTGGGCAGCGCCCCGTTCGCCTCGGCGCAGCCCAGCGGCACCATCGACGTCTTCTGGAAGGGCAGTGGTGCCGGCAGCGGCAACATCTGGCACACCTTCTGGAACGGCGGCCGGATCTGGGCGCCGCCCGGTGACCTCGGCGGGAACATCGCCGAGAGTTGACCGGACATCGGACATCGGACATCGGACATCGGATATCGGACATCGGTCGAGCGGGCAGCAGCCCGCTCGACCGGTGACCGTCCGAGGACCGGCACCGTTTCTGCGGTGCCGGTCCTCGGTGTACCCGTACCGAGCGACGCCGGCGCGGTCGGCACCTGGGTGGCTGTGGCGGCGCCGGAGGACGGGCGCCGCCGGTCCGGGGTCAGCGCTCGGAGTGGCCGGGTAGGGGACCGTACTCGACGCAGTACGAACAGTCGCAGCTGGTGAGCGAGTTGGCCTGGCAGTGGGCGGTGGGGAAGTACCGCCCGGCGCAGGGCCCCGGTTCGACGGAAGCACCGTCCTCGGGCAGGGTGCGTCGGCACGCGCCGCAGCGGACGGCGACCGCCACACCCACCCGGCGCAGCTCGCGGGCGGCGGCCTCCGCGAGCTCGAACGGCACGTCGGCCAGGAGGGTGGCCGTGCCGGAGTCCAGGACCTGGCCGCTGTGCCACAGGCTCAGTCCGGTCACCCGGCGGACGGCCTTGAGGCGCGCCGCCCCGCGGGGCGAGACGCCCGCCAGCGCCACGGTGAACTGCGGGTCCTCCATGCCTCCCCCTCGGTGACGGGTACCGGATCCGGCGACCAGTCAACCCAGTTCGTTGTCGCACGGCCACTGGTTTTCCCGCCGGTGGCAGGCCGCGGGGACCGGGACGACCGGCGGTGCCGTACCGGGGCGACGACGAGGTGTGCGGTCTGTACGTGCTGCCCCTCGCCCGGTGGCCAGGCGGTCGGCCGCACCCGCGTCGTCGGCAGTCCGGCAGGTCCGCAGGTCCGCGGGTCGGCAGGCCCGGTCAGTCGGTCAGCAGGGCCTCGTGGATGAGCTGGACGGGGTGCCAGGAACGGCGTTGCGTCCCGTGCAGGATCTGTTGCCGGCAGGACGCGCCGGTGGCGACGACCACGGTGGATTCGGGTTCGGCGTCGACGGCGGGGAAGAGCCGGTCGCGTCCCACGGTCATCGAGACCTCGTAGTGCTCGCTCTCGTAACCGAAGGAACCCGCCATCCCGCAGCAGCCGGCGTCCAGTTCGACCACCTCGGTGCCGGGGATCCGGCGGAGCAGGGCCAGGGTGGCGGCCGTGCCGACCTCGGCCTTCTGGTGGCAGTGGCCGTGGTAGAGCAGTCGGCGGCCGGCGGGCCAGGCGTCGGGGCTCAGCCGGAGCCGTCCGGCGTCGATGGCCTCGGTGAGGAGCTCCTCCACCTGCCGGACCCGGCCCGCGAGGTCCTTGACCACCGGGTCGTCCGGGTGCAGGGTCAGGTGTTCGTCCCGGAGGGTCATCAGACAGGACGGCTCGCAGCCGGTGACCGGTGAGCCCGGGGCGCTGGTGGCGGCGAGGCGGTGGGCGAGGTCGGCGGACTGCCGTTTGGCGTCGTCCAGCAGGCCTTTGGAGAGGCTGGCGCGGCCGCAGCAGCCCTGGGCCGCGAGGCGGACCCGCCAGCCGGCCCGTTCCAGCAGTTCGACGGCGGCGCGGCCGATGGCCGGTTCGGTGTAGGTGGTGAACGAGTCGGCGAGGAAGGTGAGTTCACCCAGGGGGGTGGCGAGCGGGACCGCGCCCTGGTGGTGGCGGAACCAGCGCGGCAGGTTGTCCCGGGCGAAGGTCGGCAGCGGCCTGGCGCCGGTGATGCCCAGCCGACGTTCCAGCAGTCGGCGGACGAGCCGGTTGCGGCCCGGGAGGTTGGACAGCGGTGCGGTGGCCGAGCCGATCCGGTTGAGCAGGCGGATGGCGCCGAAGACCCGGGACCTGAGCGGCACGCCGTGCAGGTCGTGGTGGTGGGAGAGGGTCTCGGCCTTGAGGGCGGCCATGTCGACGCCGAGCGGGCACTCGCTCTTGCACGCCTTGCACATCAGGCAGAGGTCGAGGATGCCGTGCAGCCGCTCGTCCCCCAGGGCCTGCCGGGGGTCCGGCTCGGAGAGCGCCTTCACCAGGGCGTTGGCGCGGCCGCGGGTGGAGTGTTCCTCCTCGCGGGTGGCCATGTAGGAGGGGCACATGGTGCCGGTGCCGCTCTTGCGGCACAGCCCGATGTTCATGCACCGGTCGGCGGCTCCGCGCATGCCGCCGAGGACCTCGAAGGAGAGCCGGGTGCGCAGTTCGGGCGCGGGCGGCAGGGCGGGGTCGCGCAGGTGGTCGGTCATGGCGGGGGCGTCGACGATCTTGCCGGGGTTCAGCAGGTTCCGGGGGTCGAAGAGCCGCTTGGTCCCGCGCATCGCCTCGTAGAGGTCCCGCCCGAAGAGCAGCGGGTTGAACTCGCTGCGGGCCAGGCCGTCGCCGTGCTCACTGGAGTTGACGCCGCCGTACTCGGTGACCAGGTCGCGGATCTCCTCCGCGACGGCCCGCATGGTGGCCACCTGGGCGGGGTCGGTGAGGTCCACGAAGGGGCGGATGTGCAGGCAGCCGACCGAGCAGTGCCCGTAGAAGCCGGCCGTCAGGCCGTGGCGTTCCAGCACCTGTTGGAAGCGGCGGGTGTAGTCGGCGAGGTGGACCGGGTCGACGGCGGTGTCCTCGACGAAGGCGAGCGGCCGACGGGTGCCCTCGCCCGCCGCCATCAGCAGGCCGAGGCCGGCCGAGCGGACCTTGAGCAGGGCCTGCTGCTGGTGCGGGGTGACCGCGTGCAGCGTGTGGTAGCCGTGGCGGTGGCGGGCCCAGCTGGCGGTCAACTGCTGGAGCTTGCCGCGCAGTTCGCCCTCGTCGTCGCCGCTGAAGCTGACGAAGAGCAGGGCACCGGGGTCGCCCGTCAGGATGCTGCCGAGCGGGGCGTACTCGATCTTGCGCCGGGACAGCTCCAGGATCGTCCGGTCCATCAGCTCCACGGCGGCGGGGTCGCAGTCGAGCGCGGACTCGGTGGCGTCCACGGCGTGGGCGACGGACTCGAAGTGGCCGACGGCGATGACGGTGTGGGCCGGCCGGGGCACCAGGTCGACCAGGGCCCGGGTGGTGACGACCAGGGTGCCCTCCGACCCGACGACGAACTTGGCGAGGTCGAAGGGGCGGTCCGTACGGGCGAGCCGTTCGAGGCGGTAGCCGCCGGACCGGCGCCAGAACTCCGGGGTGCCCTCGGCGATGGCCCGGGCGTTGGCCCGGACGATCTGCGGGAGCCCGCGGTAGACGGCGCCCTCGAGGGTCGGCAGGGCGGCCCGGCGGCGGTGCTCGACCTCGTCGACGGGGGCGAAGTGGGCCGCAGAGGCGTCGGAGAGCACCACGTCGAGCTCCCGGACGTGGTCGATGGTCATCCCGTGGCGCAGCGATCCGCTGCCGCCCGAGTTGTTGCCGATCATGCCGCCGATGGTGGCCCGGTTGGCGGTGGAGGTGTCGGGGCCGAAGACCAGGCCCAACGGGGCTGCGGCACGGTTCAGTTGGGCCTGGACCACGCCGGGTTCCACCAGGGCGGTGCGGGCCTCGCGGTCCAGCGCCACGATCCGGTTGAGGTGCCGGGAGAGGTCCAGGACCAGGCCGGGGCCGACGGTCTGCCCCGCCAGGCTGGTGCCCGCGCCGCGCGGCACCAGCGGGACGCCGTGCTCGGCCGCCGCGGCGACCGCGGCCTGGACGTCCTCCGGGTGCCGGGGCAGCACCACGCCGACCGGGGTGATGGCGTACATGCTGGCGTCGCGGGAGTAGAGGTGGCGGGTGTAGTCGTCGAAGCGGACCTCGCCGTCGAGGTCGCGGCGGAGCCGCTGCTCCAGCGCGCGGGTGTCGGGGTCGGGAGCGGGGGTGGGGGCGCGGTCGGGCGGTGGGGTGTCGGGGGTGCTCGCGGTCATGTCCGGTCGGCTCCAAGCAAGGGAAGGAGGACGGGGTGTCGCGGTGCGGGGGCACAAGGGGGACTGGGAGGTAGCGGGTGCTACGGCTGTCGGAGCACGTCCAGTGCCGCGCCGAGGCCGGCCGGGTCGATCGGCACCCCGGCGAGTTCCAGCCCCAGTTGCACCCCGCCGAGGGTGCCGATGAGGGTCAGGTCGTTGAGGTGGCCGAGGTGGCCGATCCGGAAGACCCGGCCGGCGAGTCGGCCGAGGCCGGCGCCGAGCGACATGTCGAAGCGGTCCAGGACGAGTTCGCGGAACCGGTCGGCGTCGTGGTCGGCGGGCAGGAGGACGGCGGTGAGCGAGCCGGAGTACTCGCGCTCGTCCGCGCACAGGACCTCCAGGCCCCAGCCGCGGACGGCGGCGCGGGTGGCGGCGCCGTGCCGGGCGTGCCGGGCGTGGACGTTGGCGTGGCCCTCGGCGTCGAGGATGCGCAGGGCCTCGTCCAGGCCGTAGAGCAGGTTGGTGGCGGGGGTGTAGGGGAAGGCGTCGGCCCGGTTCGCCTCGATGACCGGTGCCCAGCTCCAGAAGGAGCGGGGGAGCCGGGCGGTGCGGGAGGCGACCAGCGCCTTGCGGCTGACGGCGTTGAAGCCCAGCCCGGGCGGCAGCATCAGGCCCTTCTGCGAGCCGGACACCGTGACGTCCACGCCCCAGTCGTCGTGCCGGTACTCGAGGCAGCCGAGCGAGGAGACCGCGTCGACCAGCAGCAGCGCCGGGTGGCCGGCCTCGTCCAGGGCGCGGCGCAGTTCCGGGATCCGGCTGGTCACGCCGGTGGAGGTCTCGTTGTGCACGACGCAGACCGCCTTGATGCTCCGGTCGGTGTCCGCGGCGAGCCGCTCGGCGAGCACCTCGGGGTCGGCGCCGTGCCGCCAGTCGCCGGGGACGAGGTCCACGGTCAGCCCGAGGGCCCGGGCCATCTCCTGCCAGAGCGTGGCGAACTGGCCGGTCTCGAAGCACAGCACCCGGTCGCCGGGGCTGAGGGTGTTGACCAGGGCGGCCTCCCAGGCGCCGGTGCCCGAGGCGGGGTAGATCACGACCGGGCCCGAGGTGCCGAACACCGGGCCGATCGCCTTCAGCAGGCGGCGCGTCAGTGCGGCGAACTCCGGGCCGCGGTGGTCCGTGGTGGGCGCGGCCATCGCCCTCAGCACGGAGTCGGGCACGTTGGTGGGGCCGGGGATCTGGAGGAAGTGGCGGCCGGTACGGAAGGACATGGGCGTCGAACCTCCTGGAGGCTTGTGCCGTGTGACGGCACGCCGTATCGTGATGCGGCATAGCGGAGCGTAGGCGCCGTCCTCGAAGGGGGTCAAGGATGCAGAGCGTGCTGAATGCGTTGCGGGTGCTGGAGGAGGTCGCCGGGCGGCAGCCGATCGGTGTCGCGGAGCTGGCGCGGGTCATGGAACTGCCGAAGAGCTCCGTGCAGCGGGCGTTGCAGACCCTGCACACCGCCGGGTGGCTGTGCCCGGCGGACGGGACGCCCACCCGGTGGCAGGTCACCGCCAAGGCGCTGCAGATCGGTCGGCGGGCCACCGGTGAACTGGACCTGCGGGACGCGGCCGTGCCGGTGATGGAGGAACTGCGCCGGCAGACCGGCGAGACGATCCACCTGGCCGTGCCGGAGGGCGGCCGGGTGATCCTGGTGGAGCGGCTGGAGACCAGCCAGCCGGTGCGGATCGTCCTCCCGCTCGGGCAGGACCTGCCCGCCCATGCCTCGGCCAACGGCAAGGCGGTGCTCGCCGCGAGCCCCGCCGAGGCCCTGGAGCGCTACCTGGCCGAGGGGCTGGCCCGGTACACCGACACGACGATCACCGAACCCCGGTTGCTGCTGGCCGAGTTGGCGGAGGTCCGGCGCCGCGGCTACGCGACCAACGGCGGCGAGTGGCGCTCCGACGTCTCGGCCGTCGCCGCCGCGGTGATCGGCAGGGGCGGCGTGCCGGTCGCGAGCCTCAGCGTCAACGTGCCCGCCAGCCGGGCCACCGACGACTCGCGGGCGGTGCACGGGGCGCTGGTCAGTGCGGCGGCGAAGCGGCTCGGCGTGGTGCTGGGGGCGCGCGGCTGACGGCTGATCCGCCATCTCTTCAAGGTTCCTGACGCATCGTCAGGAATGGCGGTTCCACTCGGGGGTGACGTTCCCGGCCTCTTGACGGCGGTACCGGCGGCTCCCATGCTTGGCGGCTGATGGAACATGGATTCCATCATGCGAAAACATGCGTGCGCCGATCGTCCGTGTCCGGACGGATCGAGCGTTCTTGCCTTCGCGGTCATCGCCGACTGGAGAAAGCGAGACCCACCCGTGTACCGCCAAGTCTCCGACCCGCTCGGGCACCCCGCCCTTGCCGCCCTGCTCGCTTCGACCCCGCTGCTCGTCCTGCTGGCCCTGCTCGGCGTGCTGCGCCTGAAATCGCACTGGGCCGCCCTCGCCGGGCTGGCCACCGCCTTCCTGATCGCCACCGCCGGCTACGGCATGCCGCTCGGCCAGGCCGCCGACGGCGCCCTGGAGGGGGCCGCCTTCGGCCTGTTCCCGATCGTCTGGATCATCCTCGGTGCGGTGTGGATCAACCGGCTGCAGCGCACCTCCGGGCACTTCGACCTGATCGGACAGACCTTCTCCTCGCTCTCCGACGACGTCCGGGTCCAGGCCGTCCTGATCGCCTTCTGCTTCGGGGCGATGATCGAATCCCTCTCGGGCTTCGGCACCCCCATCGCGGTCACCTCGCTGATCCTGCTCGGCCTGGGCCTGGAACCGCTGAAGGCCGCCGCCGTCGCGGCCTTCGCCAACACGGCCCCGGCGGCCTTCGGTTCGGTGGGCAATCCGATCCAGACCCTGGCCAAGGTCACCTCCCTGCCCGGCGCCGACCTCGGCGCCATGGTCGGCCGCCAGTCCGCCGTCATCGCGGCCCTGGTGCCGTTCGTCCTGCTGCTGCTCCTCGACGGGCGGCGCGGGCTGCGGGAGGCGTGGCCGGTGGCCCTGGTCGCCGGACTCGGCTTCGCCGTCGGCCAGTTCCTCTGCTCGAACTACCTCACCTACCAACTCACGGACCTGGCAGCCTCGTTGACGTCGCTCGCCGCGGTCGTCCTGCTGCTCCGGGTGCGCGGGCGCGGTACCGCCGGGCGTGGTGTTGGCGGTTCCGGCGTGGGCAGTTCGGGTGCGGGTGCTTCCGGTGCGGGTGGCTCCGGCGGGGAACGCGCCCCGCGGCGGGAGGTGCTGCTCGCCTTCCTCCCGTACGCGCTCATCACCGCACTGTTCGCGCTGGTGTCCTACGGCGGCCCGATCGCCCGCTTCGTGAAGGACCAGGACGTCTCCTTCCCCTGGCCCGGCCTCCACGTGGTGACCGCCACCGGTCGGCCGGTGGCGGTCACCACCTTCGACTTCGGCTGGCTCGGCGCGGCCGGGACGCTGCTCCTGGTCACCGGGGTGCTGACCGCCCTCGCCCTCCGGGTGCCGGCCCGGCGGGCCCTGCGCTGCTACCTGGACGCGCTGCACCAGATCCGTTGGGCGGCGGTCACCATCGGCTGCGTCCTCGCCCTCTCCTACCTGATGAACCTCTCCGGGATGGCGTTCTCGATCGGCACCTGGCTGGCGGGCCTCGGCGGGGCCTTCGCCCTGCTGTCCGGCTTCACCGGCTGGTTCGGCGTGGCCCTCACCGGATCCGACACCTCCTCCAACGCGCTGTTCGGGGCGATGCAGGTCTCCGCGGCCCAGCACATCGGGCTGTCCCCGCTGCTGGCCGCCGCGACCACCAGCACCGGCGGTGTCCAGGGCAAGGCCGTCGCCATGCAGAACCTGGTCATCGCCGCGAGCGCGGTGGGGAGGTACGGGCGGGAGGGGGAGGTGCTGCGCAGGATCATCGGCTGGAGCCTGGCCGTCCTCGCCGTGCTCTGCCTCCTCGCCTGGCTCCAGTCCACCCCGGTGCTCGGCTGGATGGTGCCCTGAGCGGGTGCGGTCCTCCCGGGTGCGGTGTGCGCCGGCCCGGGGTGGGGCCGGGCCGTGGGTGAGTCCGAGTCCTTGATCACGAATCGCCGACGGGTCGTAAGGTGATCGACATGGAACTCACCCCGCGGTTGCTCGAACAGTTCGTGGTGCTCGCCGAGGAGCGGCACTTCGGGCACGCGGCGGCACGGTTGTCGATGAGCCAGCCCCCGCTCAGCCAGGCGATCCAGCGGCTGGAGCGCGGCCTCGGCGTGCTGCTGCTGGAACGCACCAGCAGGGGCGTGCGGTTGACGGCGGCCGGGGCGGCGTTCGCGGTGGACGCCAAGCGGCTGCTGGAGGCGCAGGAGGCGGCGGTGGCGCGGGTGCGCCGGGTGGCCCGGGGCGTGGAAGGGGCGGTCCGGCTCGGCTACGTGAGCAGCCTGGGGTACTGGCACCTGCCCCGGCTGCTCGCGCTGGCCGCCCGGGAGGCGCCCGGCCTCGAACTGGTGGTCCGTCAACGGAGCTCCGCCGAACTGGCCGAGCAGGTCCGGCAGGGCGCGGTGGACCTGGCGCTGGTGCGGCTGCCGGTCTCCGACCGTACGGAGCTGGCGGTACGGGAGGTGGCCGAGGAGCGCACCGTGCTGGCCGTCCCGGTCGGGCACCCGCTGGCCGGCGCCGGCTCGGTGCCGCTCGCCCGGCTCCGCGACGAGGAGTTCGCGACCGCCGACGAGGCCGCCGTGCCCCGGATCCGCGAACTGATCGGCGCCGCCTGCCGGGAGGCCGGCTTCGAGCCGCGGATCCGGGCCCGGGCGGAGGACCTGACGAGCATGCTCGGCCACACCGCGGCCGGGGTCTGCGTCGCCTTCGTGCCCGAGCGGGTCTCGGCGCCGGGCCACGCCATGGTGTCCTTCGTCCCGGTCGAGGGCGGGGAACGGCTGGTCACCACGGTCGCGGCGCTGAGCCGACCGGACGCCGACCCGGCCGTCGCCACCCTGCTGGAGCTGCTGGGGCGGCACCGGGCCGAGTTCGAGGGCCCCGGGGCGGACTCCCGGGAGGGCAGTCCGGTGGGGCCATGACGACGGCCGAAGGCAATGGCCGTCACCAGGCCAGCGGGGAGGCGCCCAGCGGCTCCGCGGTGCGGGTCGGCCGGGGCAGCAGGGAGGAGTAGCCGACCTGGGTCGGCAGGTAGCACACCTCGCCGAACGGCCCGTGCACGGTGGTCAGTTCGACCTCCGCGTGGGCGGGGTCGGGGGCGGGCAGCTCGACCACGTCGGCCCGGGGGAGCAGGCCGAGGTCCTGGACCCACATGCAGACCCTCGCCAGGTCGACGTGCACCCGGTAGCTGCCGCCCTCCCGGGCTCGGCGGCGCAGCGCCTCCAGCGCCCCGGCGGTGCCGAGCACGGCCGCGAGGTAGTCGTTCAGCAGGTAGGTCGGGGGCAGCCGGGGCGCGTCGAAGGAGCCCTCCTCGGCGGCGAAACCGGTGGCGGCGGAGGCCAGTTGGTCGAAGCCGCCGCGCCCGGCCCACGGCCCGCCGGTGCCCCAGCCGAGGAAGTCCAGCACGACCAGTCCGGGCCGCTGGTCGACCAGCTCGGCCGGGCCGAAGCCCTTGGCGTCCAGGTTCAGGTAGTTGCAGACGTAGAGGTCGGTGCCGGCCAGGACGGACCGGAAGGCGGCGGCCTGTCGCGGGTCGAGCAGGTCGCAGAACGCGGCCCGCTTGCCGATGCCGGTCTCGACGACCATCCCGACCGGGTCCGGGTGGCCGGGGGAGGAGACGTGCAGGACGTGGGCGCCCAGTTCGGCGGTGATCCGTGCGGCGATCGGGCCGGCGATCACATGGGTGTTGTCCAGCACCCGCACCCCGGCGAGCGGGAGCCCGGCCGGTCCGGACGGGAACGGCTCTGGCGCGCTCCCGCCGAGCTTCTCGATCCGGATCAGCGGCCCGTCCGCCAGCAGCCGCCCCTGCGGGTGCCGCCGCCACTCCTCCCGGGTGCGCACCGCGAAGGCCGTGCCGCCGCGGGCGCAGATCGCCTCCTCCAGCTCCAGCGCGTTCCACCGGCCGACGGCGGCGGCGATCCGCTCGCGGTCCGGCGGGCAGTCCAGCACCCGGCAGGCGATGTCCCGCAACTGCGGGTAGGAGAACAGCAGATAGACGAAGCGGCCGTCGGCGGCGCGGTAGAAGTCGCTGTTGCCGAGCAGGTTGGGGTCGTCCATCAGCTGCCCGACCGGGACGCCCCGCATCCGGGTGAAGAAGACCGCCATCAGCTGGTGCACCGCCGCCTCGACCGAGACCGTGACGTCCTGCACCGCGCCGCCGCGCTCTCGGTGGACGGCCGCGACCTCGGTGCCCAGCGCCGCCAGCGCGGCGGCCGCGGCGTCGCCGATCCGGTGCACCGAGGGCGTCACCGGGTCGGCCCCGGAGATCGTCACGGTGCCGCCGGTGTCCGCCGCCGTGATCCCCAACTCGCGGTAGAGGCCCGCCAGGGCGTCGTATCCGGCGCTGGTGCGAGGGGTGTCCATGTCCGTTTCTCCTCAGGGGACTTGACGATCCGCGCGGTGCGCGGCGGCCGGCCCGACCGGGGCGGCCTCGACCAGCACAGCCGATCCGGGACGGCACCGTCCAATACCGCTTGCCCGAATCGCCGATATCCCCGGCCATATCACGCGAGTTGAATGGGGCCTCATATCCTCCGCCCTATCGATCCGACCTCCGATCCGTATTGGACGGAGTCGAATTCCCGGGGTTCTCTGGAGATCGGAACGAGGGGCCGCGACACCGGCCCCGGAAACCCCGTGATCCCAGGAGGTACCGGCACCATGACCGGGCAGCCGAACACCCCGTCCGGGCACGGACTCCTCGCCGGAGTCCGCGTCGTCGAACTGGCCAGCGTGATCATGGCCCCCTACGCCGCCCAGCAGCTCGGCGACCTGGGCGCCGACGTGATCAAGGTCGAGCCGCCCGCCGGCGACATGACCCGCCACTACCCGCCCCGCCGCCACCCCGGCATGGGCGGCGCGGCGCTCAACCTGAACCGCAACAAGCGCAGCGCCGTCATCGACCTCAAGGCCCCGCACGGCCGGGACGCCCTGCTCGCCCTGCTGCGCACCGCCGACGTCTTCCTCACCAACCTGCGCCCGCAGGCCCTGGAGCGGCTGCGCCTGGACTACGATGCGGTCGCCGCCGTCAACCCCGGGCTGGTCTACGCCAACGCCCAGGGCTTCCGCGCCGACAGTGCGTACGGCACCCACGCCGCCTACGACGACATCGTCCAGGCCGCGAGCGGACTGGTCTGGCTCAACCACCAGGTCTCCGGGCAGCCGCACTACGTACCGACCGTGCTCGCGGACAAGATCTGCGGGATGCAGATCGCCCAGTCGGTGCTGGCCGCGCTGCACTACCGGGACCACGGCGGCACCGGCCAGCACATCGAGGTCCCGATGGTCGACACCATGCTCGCCTTCAACCTGGTCGAGCACCTCGGGGCGGCCGCCCTGGAGCCGGACGGCGCCTTCGGCTCGCCGCGCTCGCTCAGCCCCGAGCGCCGCGCCCAGCGCACCGCCGACGGCTGGATGTGCATCCTGCCGCAGAGCGACCGCAACTGGCGGGACTTCACCGCCTTCGCCGGACGCCCCGAACTGGCCGAGGACCCGCGCTTCACCACCGGCCCCGACCGGGCCCGGCACGCGGACGCGCTCTACCGGGTGATGGCCGAGCTCACCCCGTTGCACCCCAGCGCCCGGTGGCAGGAGTTCTGCGACCGGACCGGCATCGCCGCCGCCCCCGTGCTCGATCTGGAGGCCGCCGCCACCACCGCCTACGCCCGCGAGGGCGGCCTGCTGTACGAGGCCGAGCACCCCACCGAGGGCCGGTACCGGGTCATCGGCCGCCCGGTGCGCTACTCGGCCGACCCCGAGCCGCCGCTGCGGCCCTGCCCGGGCATCGGGCAGCACACCGACGAGGTGCTGCGCGAGGCGGGCTTCGACCCCGCGCTGCTCCGGGCGGCGGGCTGACCGGCCTGCGGCGGCGCCGCCTGTGCGCACTGCCTTTCCTGCTGCCTTTCCGCGTCGCCCTTCTGGGCTTTCTTTCTGTGCCGCATTTCTGCATCGCCTTTTCGCGCCGCGACATCCGTGGTGATGTCCGGGCGGAATTCTATGGAAGCCCGACGCATTCCATCCATCCACCGAATCCGGGAGCGAACGCCCCATGCCCACCGCCACGTTGTCCCCGACCGCCGTGCCCGAAGCCGTCCTGCCCGCATCCGCCCGCCGACTGCGCGCCGAGGTCCGCGCCTTCCTGGACGAGGAACGCGCCCGCGGCACCGTGCTCGGCCGCCCCGACTCCTGGTTGGCCGGCTGGGACCCGGACTTCAGCCACCGCCTCGCCGAACGGGGCTGGGTCGGCATGGCCCTGCCCGTGGAGTACGGCGGCGCCGGCCGGGGCTTCCTGGAGCGCTACGTGGTGATCGAGGAACTGCTCGCCGCCGGAGCCCCGGTCAGCGCGCACTGGGTCTCCGACCGGCAGGCCGGCCCGTCCGTCCTCCAGCACGGCACCGAGGAGCAGCGCCGTTTCTTCCTGCCCCGGATCGCCGCCGGGGAGTGCTTCTTCTCCATCGGGATGAGTGAGAAGAGCAGCGGCTCCGACCTCGCCTCGGTCCGGACCCGGGCCGAACGCATCGACGGCGGCTGGCGGTTGACCGGCACCAAGATGTGGACCGGTGGCGCCCACGTCAACGACTACGCCATCGTGCTGGCCCGCACCGACGAGGCCGAGGACCGGCACGCCGGGCTCAGCCAGTTCATCGTCGACCTGCGCGCCCCCGGCGTGCGGATCGAGCCGATCCACCTGATGAGCGGCGAACACCGCTTCAACGCCTGCCACTTGGCGGGCGTCGAGGTCCCGGAGGGCATGCTGCTCGGCCGACAGGGCGACGGCTGGCGGCAGGTCACCGGCGAGCTGGCCTTCGAACGCAGCGGCCCCGAGCGCTACCTCTCCACCTTCCCGCTGCTGGTCTCCCTGCTCCGGGAGCTCGACCGACGTGCCGCGACCGCCGAACAGGCTTTCCAGGTAGGGCTGTTGACGGCCCGGCTGCACGGCATCCGTCGGCTCTCCCTCGGCGTGGCCGGGGCCCTGGACGCCGGAACCTCCCCCGACACCCAGGCCGCCCTGGTCAAGGACCTCGGCACCCGCCTGGAGGGCGCCCTGGTCGACACCGTCCGCGGCATCCTGCCGACCCCGGCCGACCCGGAGGCCACCCCCGGCAGCCATGCCGAACTCCTCGCCTTCGCCCTGCTGCACAGCCCGGGGTACACCCTGCGCGGCGGCACCAACGAGATCCTTCGCGGCATCATCACTCGCGGTCTGGAGCAGAACCGATGAACACCACCCGCCTCGCCGGCACCCACACCCTGGTCACCGACACTCCCGTCATCCCGGCCGACGCGTACGACACGGCCGCCTTCTTCGCCGACCCTGACGCCATCGCCGTCGTCGCCAACGCCACCGCTCCGGACGCCGTCGTCCTCCCCGGGCCCGCCGCGACCACCGCCGAACTCCTCACTGCTGTAAGGGAGGTGGGGCGGCGGGCGGTGCCCGGACCGTTCGCCGAGACCGCGGTGGTCGCCCGCCCGCTGCTGCGCCGCACCGGACTGCCCGTCCCGTCCGGCCCGTTGAGCTACGCCGTCGCACCCGAGCTGACCGTCCGGTACGCCCACCCGGCCGCCTCGGCCGTCGGCTCGGCCGGCAGCCTGGGCGAGGACGACACCCTGCTGGTGACCGGCACCCTGCGCCGGGTTCCCTGGGCGCGGGCCGCCGAGACCGTGGTCGTGCTCGCCACCGCGCCCTCCGGGCCCGTGCTGTTCACCCTGGCCCCGACGGAGGCCGCCTTCGCGCCCGGCGCCAACCTCGCCGGGGAGCCGCGCGACGACCTGTACCTGGCCGGCCTGGAGATCCCCGCCGCACGGGTCCGCCGGATCCCGCTGGACGTGCTGGAGGAGGCCGGGCTGCGCGCGGCCCTGGCCCGGGCCGCGCTGATCGCCGGCGCCGCCGAGCGCTGCGTCGAGCTGACCGTCGCCCACACCACCGCCCGCAGCCAGTTCGGCCGTCCGCTCAGCCGCTTCCAGGCCGTCAAGCAGGAGGAGGCACGGCTGATCGAGGAGGCCGCCCTGGTCGGCGCCGCCGTTCGGGCCGCCGCCGAACCGCTGGACGCGGGCGGGCCGATCGCCCGGTTCGCGGTCGCCGCCGCGAAGACCCAGGCCTCCGCCTCGGCCGCCGAGATCGCCCGGATCGCCCACCAACTCCACGGCGCCGTCGGCATCACCCGACTGCACCCGCTCCACCTCGCCACCACCCGCCTCTGGTCCTGGCGCGACGAGGACGGCGACGAGACCACCTGGGCGGCCCGCTTGGGCCGGTCCGTCACCGCCGACACCCTGTGGCCGGCGCTGACCGCCACGCCCTGACCGCCGGGCCGGCCGAGGCCGTCCGCCCCGCCGATCGGCGGGGCGGACCCACCGCCGGACATCGAACGGGTCGGCAACAGCGGCGATTTCGACCGCACCGGTCCGGGTTCCCCCAGGCTGGCCACGACTGCCGGGCGCGACGTCCACCACCTCCCGGCGGCGAACACGAGACACCCGGACACGCGGGCTCACCGGTCGCGGGTGACCGCCTCGGACGCCCGCTCCGTCGTCCCCGGTGCCTGGTCGGGCCCCGGGGGCGACGGCTGGTCGAACCCGGCCCCGGGCCGGGTGTGCGCCGCTAGGCTTCGAGGAGTTGCGCGGCGTACGGATGGGGGGCTCGCCTGTGAACGGTCCGGCCGAGGTGTCCGGTGGGCGGACGGACGGGCGGGCGGTGTCCGTGCCGCTGCGCGGGTGGCTCGGGGTGATGGCGGCCCTCGCCGCGCTGGTGGTGCTCGGGCTCGCCGTCCGGTACGCCGGAGAGAGCGAACCCGGCGGGCCGGACGCCCGGATCGGCGAGGCGCTGTACGGCGTCGGGTCGCCGTGGCACCAGGTCGCGTTGACCCTGGACACCTTGGGGGAGCCTGCGGGTTCGGGGGCACTGATGGTGGGCCTCGTGACGGCCTGCCTGGCCGCCCGGCGCGTCCGCGCGGCGGTGTTCGCCGTCGCCGGGGTCGGCCTGGCCGTGGGGGCGGCGACGCTGCTCAAGCACCTGGTGGGACGCACCATCCACGGCGAGAACCTGTCCTACCCGAGCGGGCACACCGCCTTCGCCACCGCGCTCGCCCTCGTGGTGGCGCTCCTGGCAGCCCAAGGCCGGCGCCGGGGCCCCGACGGCCCCGGCGCCCCGACGGCGTTCGGCGCGGCGCTGCTCGCCGGGGCGGCCATGGGCTGGGCGCAGATCGCCCTGGGCGCGCACTACCCGACCGACGTCCTCGGCGGCTGGTGCACCGCACTGGCCGTGGTCCCGGCCGCCGCCTGGCTGGTCGACCGGTCCTTCGACACCGTGCAGCGGAGGCAGAAGAGCTGACTCTGTGCCCGAGTCGAGCTGTTGCCGACCGTACGACCGCCGGAGCGGCGCGGTGGGACAGGACCTGTCGGCGGTGAGGTGCGGAACGGCCAGGCGGGCGGCCGGCCGCCGTGCCACCCGACACCGGGACGACGATGCCACCATGACAGCCTGAGCCGGTGGAAGATCTCATCGGTATCCAGACACCGCACCGCCGTCTGATCGACCCTGACGAGGCGATCACGGAACTCGAGCATGCCGTACCCGGCTTCAGCTCACTTCGTCTCGCGGTGCCCCAGGCCTTCGACTGGTCTGCACTCGAAGGCGAACTGGGAGCTTCACTCCCTGCCGACTACAAGCGGCTCTGCGAGCTCTACCCCACGTTCGTGCTCGGCGACTTCCTCTCCGTCTACTACCCGGCGGCCGGTCGCGAGCAGGACTGGCTGCAGGGAATCCAGGAGGATCTGGAGACTGTCATGGAGTGGTGCGAGGACAACGACCCCGTCATCCCGTTGCACCCGCACCCCGTCCCGGGCGGCTTGCTCCCCTGGGGCGGGTCGAACCAGGGCGACTTCTTCCTGTGGAGCACCAGCGCGGCAGGCCCGCAGGAGTGGACCGTGACCGTGGCCTCACGAAACGGTGATTGGTGGCATTACACCGGCGGGCTGGTGCAGTTCCTGGCCGAGCTGATCAGCGGTGTGCTGGAACCATGGGGACTGCCCGTGATTCGACCCGAAGTCCACGCATGGTGAGGTGCCGACACCGAGCCCGGCCCTCCTGCTGGTAGCCGGGGGTGTTCGCTGCAGCACACGCAGCGGTCTGCCGAGGGGCGACTCGCTCTGCCGCTCGTGCGGGGGCTTGCAACTCGCGGAGGCGGTTCACTGTCAGCGGCGGAGGCAACACCCTCGGTGACCCGGCGTCAGATGCCGGGTGCGCGCGACTTCTCGTGCCCGGTCGAGGACGACTCCCCGTGCCCAGCCGGGGAACGGATTGAGGGGGACTCCGTGGCGTCGACCACCCGCCGGCCCAAGCCGCCGAACGAGGCGCTCGCCCGGACGATCGAAAAGTGTGCGGGAGCCAGCCGCAAATCGCTGGCCCTGCGCGTGAACCAGCTCGCCCTCGAGTCCGGGCTGACCACCACGTACACGCACACCTCGATCGCGAACTGGTGCCGCCGGGGCATGGTCCCGGACTGGCCGGTGCCCAAGCTGTTGGCCCGGGCGATCGGCGAACGGCTCGGGCGGCCGGTGCAGTTGGCGGAGATCGGTATGGCGGATGCCGAGACGCCGGATGCCGCGGTGGGGTTGGATTTCCCGCGAGACCCCGCCGACGCCGTGCGCGCCGCCACTTCGTTCTGGAGCAGTGTGAACCGCCGCGACTTCCTCACCGGAACGGGCTTCGCCGTCTCCGCGTTCACCACCCCGGTCACCCGCTGGCTCGTCACCCCCGCCGACGACACCTCGACCCACCGCGGCAGTGGACGGGTCGGTGCCGCCGACCTGGCCGAACTGCGGGACGCCGCCGACGACGCCCGCAGGTGGGACTCGAAGTACGGTGGCGGGAACTGGAAGGCCAGCTCCGTCACCGCCTGCCTCCAGGAACGAGCGGTCCCGCTGCTGAACGGCTCGTTCAGCGACTCGGTGGGCCGCGAGCTGTTCTCGGTGACCGCCCAGCTGTCCCGCCTGGCCGGCTGGACGGCCTTCGACGTCAACCAACACGAAGCCGCCCAGCGGCACTTCATCCAGGCCCTCCGCCTCGCCCGGGCCGGCGGCGACGTCCAGCTCGGCTGCCATGTGCTCACCACCATGGCGATGCAGACCCTGCTGCGGGGCTTCACCGGCGAGGCGATCGACATGACCCAGGGCGCCCACGAGCGGGCCAAGGGCCAGGCGGCGCCCCGGGTCCTGGCCTTCACCAAGCTCATCGAGGCCCGGGCCCATGCCCGTGACAACGACGCCGGAGCCGCCTCGGCCGCGCTGGCCGCCTCCGAGACCCTGCTCGGCCAGGCCCGCGACGGCGCCGACGAACCGGCGTGGATCGACTTCTTCCACCACGCCCGGCTCTCCGCGGACGCCGCCGAGGTGTTCCGCGACCTGAAGAACCCCAGGGCCGCCCTGGCCTGGAACGCGCAGGCGGCCGCCATGCCGACCGGGGTGTTCACCCGCTCCGTCGGCATGCGCCTGGCGATCGTCGGGACCGCCCACCTCCAGGCGAAGGACCTCGACCAGGGCCTCGCGCTCGGCAACCAGGCCGTCGACACCCTCGCCCGCGTCCAGTCCTCCCGGGCTCTGGACTACGTACGCGAGTTCAACGGCGCCCTCACCCCCTGGCGCCGGGAGACCGCCGTCCGGGAGCTTCTGCACCGGACCCGCAGCGAGCTCGGCGTCGCGGCCTGAACCTGGGGGCAGGGACATGGACCCGTCGCGCAGGGGCGTACGCGGGACGGGACCCGGAGGTGTCGCGGGGCGGGATGGCATGGGCGGAGGTCGCGAGTGCGAGGTCCGGCCAGGCGGACGGCCGGCCTGGTGGCGCCCCGAGGCGCGGCCGACCGCCCCCGCTCCGTCCTACTTCTCCTCCGGCTCCCAGGCGCGGAGCAGGTCGAGCAGCCCGGCGTCCCCGTCGACGTGCAGGGAGTCGGCCTTGATCCGGTCGTACAGGTAGAGGACCAGCTCGCCGGCCGTGCCGTGGACGGCGGCGCCGGCTGCGTCCTCGTCCTCGTCGGTTGCGGCGGTGGGCGCGGGGATGCGGGTGACCCGTGCGCCGTCGCCGTCGACGGTGAGGCGCCAGGAGCGGCCCTCGGCGGCGTGGAAGTCGAAGGCCGTGGGCTTGTGGGGCCAGGCGCTCGGCGTCGCGCAGACGGTGAACAGGAACTCCTCGACACCGTCGAGGGACGGCCCGACCGGCAGCGGCTGCGGTGCGCCCCAGGCGAGTTGGGCGTCGTAGGTGTGCACCGCGGTCTCCTGGACCCGGTGCCGGGCGGTGCCGCCGGCGGTCTGCGGTGACTGCGACGCGGGCCACCACGTCCAACAGCCGCTCTCCGGCCCCGCCGCGCGGAGGGCGTCCAGCAGGAGCTGCGTCGACTCCTCCAACCAGGCGAGCAGGGCCTCGCGCTCCTGCGGGAGTTCGAGCGCGGCGCGCGCGGCGACGGCCTCGGCCGGGGGTGCGTCGGCGGGCCCCGCGCCGACGATGGCGGCCCAGAACCGGTCGCCCCCGCCCAGGTGCTGCACCAGATCGAACAGCGTCCACCCGGGGCAGGTCGGCACCTGCGCGTCGAGAGCGGGCGCGGCGGCGATCGCGGCACGGAAGGCGACCGACCGTTCGTCGATCAGGCGCAGCAACTCGGGGAACTCAAGAGTGTTTTCCACGCGGGATGTCTACCACCGTGCTCCGGTGGTCGGACAGCGATTTTCCGGTGGGCGCCGCCGACCGAGTCGGCGGGGCCGCGTCAGGAGAGAGTCGCCGGCCAGGAAATCGGATGTCCTGTTGGCGGGGCCGTGTGAGCATCGACGGGTGATCAACCATGAGGAGCTGTCCGCCGCCGACCTGATCGGGAGGCGACTGCTGAGGGTGTCCACGGCTTGGCATCACTACGCGGACGACGATCCGTCGCTGATGTACCTGTGGCTTCATCTGGAGGGGCTGGGCCCGGTTCTGGTCCGCGCACCCTCGACCGGTGTGTCCCTGCGAGCCGAGCAGCCGCACGGGCCGTACTCGATGGAGGAGTACGGCAGCGTCTCCGTGACCGACGATTCGCCGGATGTGCCGGTGACCCGGTTCCTCGGCCAGACGATCCGGTCGGTTCGGCAGATCGACTACGACGACGGCCGGGTCGGCTTCGCGGCCGGCCTCGTGCTCCAGTTCCCCGGCGGCAGCATTCGCCTGCTCGGTCTGGTGGACGACCTCCTCATCGCCCACGACCAGGATTTGGGCGCTGTCGAGGCCCACCTGCACGAGGACGTGACCCCGCTCGGGTAGTGCACACTTCCGCCCGCGGCGAATGGCGGCGGGGTGCGCGCGATCATGCTGCTGGTGGGCCTGGCTCGGGGTCATCGGGCGGCGGGCGGTGGGAAGTGTCCGGTGCGGTGGAAGAAGTGGATCATGTTGTCCAGGAGGACGTGGTCGACGGGTGGGCAGGTGATCCCGGAGCCCGCCAGGCCGGCTTCGAGCCGGCTGTGGTCCAGTCGGGGGAAGTACGCGGCGCCGGACAGTTCGGCCACGGTGATCCCGCGGGTCGCGGCCGGGTTGGTGAAGAGCGGCTCGAAGGGGCCGAAGGGGTGGTCGGGGTGGTCGGCCAGGTGGCGGGTCATCGCCCGGCACCAGTCGCCGTAGGGGACGGTGCGGAGCGGGTAGCCGTGGTGGCGGAGCCTGTCCACCAGGACGTCGAGCAGGCAGGCGCGGGGGTTGACGATGTGGAAGGTCCGCCCCCGGGCGGGCTGGGTGAGGCTGAGGTGGACGACCGCCCGGGCGGTGACGTCGGACGGTACGAGGTTCAGGGGGAGGTCCCAGTCGGGGGCCAGGCCCAGCTCCACGATGAGCCTGAAGAACTGGGAGAGCGCCGCGGCGTGGTCCCAGGTGTGGGTGACGGTGTCCCCGGTGATGTCGTACGGGCGGTAGACCGCGGTGGGCAGGCCCCGGGCCGCGGCGTCGCGGATCAGTTGCTCGGCCACCCATTTGCTCTCGTAGTACCCCATCGACAGCAGTTCGACGTGGTCGACCGGGGTGTCCTCGGTGAGGTGCCGCACGCCCAGCGCGTCGATGCCCCGGACCACCCCCACGGTGGAGATGTAGTGCACCGGGACGGCGCGGCGGGACGCCAGCGCGATGATCTCCCGGGTGCCGTCGACGTTCGCCGGGCGCAACTGCTCGTACGGGTAGAGGAAGTTGGCGTGGGCGCCGCAGTGGTGGACGGCGTCGGCGGTGGCGGCCTGGTGCTCCCACGTGGCGTCGTCGAGGCCGAGGCGCGGGAGGGCGAGGTCGCCCGGCAGGGGGTGGACGCGGCCGTCGGGGAGGTCGCCGGCGATGCCGTAGCGGGCCCGGGCCTGGAGGAGGCGCCGGCGGGCGTGGCCGGTGTCGCGGGCGCGGACCAGGACGTGGACGTCGGCGTCGGTCCTGGCCAGCAGTTCGTCGAGCAGGCGTGAACCGAGGAAGCCGGTGGCGCCGGTGAGCAGCAGGTTCCGCGGCGCCTGCGGGCGCGGGGCGGGGGGTTCGGCGAGGACGGGCGGTGCGTCCCGGGTCAGGTCCTCGCGCCACCTGTCACCGGTCGAGGAGGTCGGCGCCGGCTCGGCGACGATGCGTTCGACCGCGGCGGTGAACGCGTCCATCGTCGGCTCCGCGAACAGCGCGGTGACCAGCCGGTAGCCGTGTGCGCTGTCGACCTGGAGGTGGTGCTGCAGGCGGATGACCAGCTGGGCGGCCTGGAGCGAGCTGCCGCCGCACGCGGCGAAGCTCCCCTCGCCGGTGGCTCCGTCCGGCAGTGCGGCGGCCCACGCCTCGGCCACCGCCTGACGGGTCGACCGCGGCCGGGCGTCGTCGTCCGGAGCGTCCAGGGCGTTCGGAGCGGCCAGGGCGTTCGGAGCATCCGGGGCGTCCGGTCGGGGCCGCGGGGTGGACAGGGCAGCGGACAGCGCGGCGCGGTCGACCTTGCCGTTGGCCAGCAGGGGGAGCCGGTCCAGCACGGTGACCACGGCCGGGACCATGAAGGCGGGGAGCCGCCCGGCCAGGTAGGCGCGCAACTGCGACCCGGTGGGCGGCGCGGCCGGGTCCCGGCCGGCCGCGTGGGCGGCCAGGTACCTGCTGGTGTCGTCCTCGTGGGTCAGCACGACGGCGTCGGCGACGTCGGGGTGTTCGACCAGGGCCGCGCGGACCTCCTCCAGCTCGATCCGGAAGCCGCGGACCTTGACCTGGTCGTCGCGCCGCCCGCGGAACTCGTACAGCCCGTCCGGGCCGTCGGGTCTGCGCCGGACGAAGTCGCCCGTCCGGTAGAGCAGTTGAGGCACGCCGCCGGGGACCGTGAGGACCCGGAAGCGCTCGGCGCTCTCCCGCGGGTTGTCCAGGTAGCCGCGGGCGACACCGCCGCCCCCGATGTAGAGCTCGCCCTCCTCTCCCGGCTCCGTCGGGGTGCCGTCCGCGCGCAGCACATGGCACACGGTGTCGGCGACGGGGCGGCCGATCGGGACGGAGGTGGCCTGCGGGTCCAGTTGCTGGACGTCGTGGGTGAGGGTGAAGACCGTGGCCTCGGTGGGGCCGTAGCCGTTGATGAGGTGCAGCGGACGCCCGTGTTCCAGCACGCGCCGCGCCGCGTCGGGGCGCATCGCCTCGCCGCCGGCCAGGACGTACCGCAGGCCGGCGAAGGTCTCCGGGCGCTCCCTGGCGACGTGGTGGAAGATGCTGGTGGTCAGCCACACGATGCTGATGCGCTCCCGCTCGACGCGCCGGTGCAGCTCGTAGGGGGCCAGCAGGACCTGCTGCTCGACGGGGACCAGGCAGGCGCCGTTGAGCAGCGTCGCCCAGATCTCCAGGGTGGACGCGTCGAACGACAACGACGCGGCGTGCAGCACCCGGTCCTCGGGCAGCACGTTCATGAACCCGTTGTCCAGCGCGATCCGCGCGACCCCGCGCTGAGGTGCGGGGACCGCCTTCGGTTCGCCGGTCGACCCGGAGGTGAACATCACGTAGGCGGGCGTGGCCAAGGCGTCGGCCGCACCGGGCAGTTCCAGGCGCCCGGAGCCGAGGCCACCGAGGCTGACGAGGCCGCCGAGGCCGCCGAGGCCGTCGGCCAGGACGTCCGCGAGGTCCACGACCTCGGCCTCGACGTCCACCGGGACAGCCGCGCCGGGCCACCGGACGACCAGGCCCGCCCCGGCGAGGCGCAGCATCGCCCGTATCCGGTCCGCCGGGAACACCGTGTCCACCGGCAGGTACGTCGCCCCCGCGTAGACCACCCCCAGGATCGCGAGGATCGCGTCCCCGCCGCGCGGACCGGCCACCGCGACGACCGCCCCGGGAACCACGCCCCGCCGCCGCAGACCGCGCGCACAGCGCTCCGCGTCGGAGGCGAGCTCGGCATACGTCCGCCGCCGCCCCGCCGCGTCGATCGCCACGTTCTGCGGACGCCGCCGGGCCTGTTCGTCGAACAGCTCCGCGAGCGACCGGTTCCACAACGATGATTCGGACACCGCGCCCCCTCCGTCACCAGACCCGAGCACGGCCCGGTGGCAAGCCCGATGCCCGACCCGACCGACTCTCTCCGTCGCACGGCGCTGAGGGACGCCACCGCGGCTGCACCCACACTGTGACAGACCCCTGCCAGGAGGCGGACGTCCTGCCGGGGGCCGGGCGGCCGGCCGGCTCCGGAACCCGGCGCTCCGGCGGAGCCGGGCCGCCCGGAGCCTTCGCCGGCGCTGCGCCGCGCGGTGCTGGACGAGGCCGGGGAACGCCTCCGGCGGTCCGAGCTGCGGGGTGTTCGGGTGGGAGTGTCGGTGCGGGCGACTCGACCGGGCACCGAGTGTCGGCTTCGGTTCGGCGGGGCGGAGTAGGGCGCCGTGATGAGTTGGGCGTAGGTGATGCCGAGCGCGCGCTTCCCGACCGACGCGCCGGGCGGCCGGTGCACCGTGTCGGCGGTGGTACCGGTGACTGCCCGGGCGGTCGATCGGGTAGCGGGGAAGAGATCGTTCAGGCGCGGCGGCGGAAGACCGGCTTCACCGGCCGGCCGCCGAGCCACGGGGTGGGGTCGCCGGCGTCGAGCGCCTTGCGGTAGACCGCGCAGGCCGCGGAGACGGCCTCGACGGTGTGGTCGATGTCGGCCTCCGTCAGCGCGCTGCTGACCACGAAGGACGGGGCCAGCACGCCGCCCGCGAGCAACTGCCGCAGGAACAGCGTGCGGTAGGGCTGGGAGGGCCGGCGCAGCTCGTCGAGGGTGGCGAAGACCAGGTTGCTGGCCCGGCCCCGGACCAGCACGTGGTCGGCGACGCCCATCCCGGCGGCGGCCTCCCGGACCCCGGCGGCCAGGCGTTCGCCGAGGGCGTGCAGCTTGGCGGTGATGCCCTCCTCGACGTAGGTGGTCTGGACGGCCGTCGCGGCGGCCAGCGCGTGGGTCTCGGCGCCGTGGGTGGTGGAGAGCAGGAACACCCGGTCGCCCGCATGGCGCAGCCCGCCGTGCTCCATCAGGTCGCGGCGCCCGGCGAGGGCGGAGACGGCGAAGCCGTTGCCCAGCGCCTTGCCGAAGGTGGAGAGGTCGGGGACGACGCCGTACAGGCCCTGGGCGCCGGCCGCGGACCAGCGCAGGCCGGTGATCATCTCGTCGAAGACCAGCACGCAGCCGTGCCGGTCGGCGAGTTCGCGCAGGCCCGCGAGGTAGCCGGGCGGCGGCTCGGTGTGTCCGGCGGGTTCGAGGACCAGACAGGCGATCCCGCCCCGGTGACGGGTGAGCAGTTCCTCGGTCGCGGCCAGGTCCCCGTAGGGGAAGGCCACGGTGAGGTCGGTGATCGCGGCCGGGATGCCCGCGTCCATCGGGGTGGTGCCGATGAACCAGTCGTCGACGGAGAAGAACGGGTGGTCGGCGCAGACCGCCACCAGCGCGCGCCCGGTGACGGCGCGGGCGAGGCGGACGGCGGCGGTGGTGACGTCGGAGCCGTTCTTGGCGAACTTCACCATCTCGGCGGTCGGTACCGTCTCCAGGAACCGTTCGGCGGCCTCGAGTTCGAGGACGGACGGCCGGACGAAGTTGCTGCCCCGGTCGAGCTCGCGGCGCACCGCCTCGACCACCCGGGGGTGGGCGTGGCCGAGGCTGACCGAGCGCAGCCCGGAGCCGTACTCGACGTAACGGTTGCCGTCGACGTCCCACACGTGGGCGCCGCGGCCGTGGCTGATCACCGGGGCCAGGCCCTCGGGGTACTGGTCGTCGCCCTTGGCGTAGGTGTGGGCGCCGCCGGGGATCAGGGCGTGCAGCCGCTCGTTGGCGGCCCGGGACGCGGGGAGCTGGAAGTCGGCAACGGACACGGGGATCAGCTCTCCTCGGAACGCAGGACCTCGGCGAGGCTCGGCGCCCCGCGGTCCCGCTCGGACATCGACACGGCCGGCAGCGGCCAGGGGACGGCGAGTTCGGGGTCATCGAAGGCGATCGTCACGTCCTCGGCCGGGTCGTGCGGACGGTCGATCCGGTAGGAGACGTCGGCGTCGGTGAGCGCCTGGAAGCCGTGGGCGCAGCCCGCCGGGATGTAGACGCTGGCCTGGGTCTCGCCGGAGAGCTCGAAGGTGGCCACGTTGCGGTAGGTCGGCGAGTCCGGCCGCAGGTCCACCACGACGTCGAAGACCTCCCCGTGCGAGCAGCGCACGATCTTCGCCTCCCCGGCGCCGGAGCGCAGGTGCAGGCCGCGCAGCACGCCGCGCACCGAACGGGAGACGCTGTGCTGGACGAAGGCGTCGGGGTCGAGGCCGACCGAGCGGAGCACCTCGGCGTCGAAGGTGCGGCAGAAGAAGCCGCGCTCGTCGGCGTACGGGGTCGGGGTGAAGAGGTACGCACCGGCGATCGCCGGTACTTCGGTCGCCTTCACAGGGATTCCTTCGGGAAGAGGGCCGCGGTCAGGGCGGCGAACTGGTGCTCAAGGCGTCGGCGGGCGGCCAGGTTCCGTTCGGTCAGGGTCTGCCGCAGCTCCGCCGCCCGCTTCTCCAACTCCCGGAACTGCTCGATCAGTCGGTCGGCGTCGACCTCGCGGGCCGGGTGGCGGAACTCGCCCAGCCCCATCAGCTCCATCAGGGCATCGCTCTTGCCCGCGTAGCTGAGGGCGAGGGTCGGGGTGCCGGACTTCAGCGCGCAGACCAGGTTGTGGTACCTGGTCGCCACCACGGCGTCGGCGGCGGCGGTCTCCGCCGTCAGCTCGGCCAGCGAGGACGCGTCGGAGGCGGTGACCAGCGGGGAGCCGACGGCCTCGATGATCGCCCCGACCACGGCGAAGTCGGCGCCGTCGCCGGTGAGCAGCCGCACCTGTCGGCCGTCCTCGACCAGCGCGCGGACGAACCGGGTGGTGCCGTCGACGTAGCGCCGGTGGATCTCCTCGGCCCGGTCCCGGTCGTCGTTGCCGCCGTGGAAGTCCATGACGCCCACGCAGACCCGCCCGGGCGTGGGCTCCTCGACGACCGGTGTCGGCAGCGAGAAGGCGAGGTCCGGGTAGACCTCGTCCCGCGTGGTGTCCACGCCCATCTCCCGCATCGCCGCGCGGGACAGCTCGTCCCGGTACGAGCGGTACGCGGCCAGCCGGGCCGACCGGCGCACCAGGGCCCGGACCGCCCGGTCGGCGATCGGGGCGGCGCCGACGCCGGCCAGCGCCACCCTGGTGCCGAACAGCCGCCCGGAGGCGCAGAGCAGGAACAGCGCGTACGGGAAGCCCCACGGCCGCAGCGGCAGGGTGGCCTCCAGGACGCCCATGCCGGGCACGATCACCACGTCGTGCCGGCGCACCCAGGCGGCGGTGCGCACGACGTCGACGAGTTTGCCCACCGCCTTGCCCGCGATCGAGCCCGCCCGGGAGGCCGTCCGGTACTCGCCGCGGTACCAGTGCAGCCGGGTCGCCGGGATCCGGTACCGGGCCCGCACCGCCTCGGGCCCGCCGCACAGCGCGTCCACGACCGCCGCCGGGTGCTCGGTCCGGAGGTAGCCGAGTACGGCCTCCAGCGACCCGTCGTTGCCGAGGTTGCCGGAGCCGAGCAGGCCGAACACCCCGACCCGCAGCGGGCGTCGGGCGGTCACGACCGCCTCCCCTCGCGCCCGGCCACCAGGTCGTCCACGGAGACGGCGACCTCGGGCGGTACGACCGGTGCGCGGTCCTCGACCCGCTCGCCGGCGCCCGAGCGGCGGCGGCTGGTCAGCCAGGAGCGCAGGGCGCGGTAGCACGCGCGGCGGTCCTGCGGGGACAGCGGCGCCCGCCGGATCGCCTCGATGAAGCCCCAGACGTACTCGACGAGCAGCCGCGGCGTCGGGTGCAGCAGCCCGGCCCGGCGCGGGTCCAGGTTGACGCAGCGCGAGCGCTTGGACGGGTTGGCCCGCTCGGCCCGGGTGGGGTGGTCGCGGCGGAAGTAGAGCAGCTCGGGCACCTGGTGGAAGGGGCCGTGCAAGGTGATCTCGGCGACGAAGGTGCGGTCGGCGTGGTGGTAGCTGTCGTGCGGCTTGACGCGGCGCAGCACGTCGGCCCGCATCACCCCGTAGAAGTCGTCCCCGCCGGGCTCGAACAGCAGGCTGCGGAAGCGGACGGGGGCGGACGGCGAGTCGGTGGCCAGCCCGTACGCGTACGGCACCTTGACCCTGCCGGTCTCGTCGATGACGGCCTGGTCGGAGTGGGCGAGGATGACGTCGGGCCGTTCGTCCAGCGCCTCGACGCAGCGCAGCAGGAGGTCCCGGGCGTACAGGTCGTCGTGCGAGGCCCACTTGAACAGTTCGCCGCGGCACTGGGTGAACACGTAGTTGTGGTTGGGCGCCGCGCCGACGTTCACGGGCAGCCGGAGGTAGCGGATCCGGGAGTCCTTCGCGGCGTAGTCGCGGCAGATCTCCTCGGTGGTGTCGGTCGAGGCGTTGTCGGAGATGACCAGCTCGAAGTCCGCGTAGGTCTGGCCGAGCAGGGCGTCGAGGGACTCGGCGAGGTACTCCTCGCCGTTGTAGACGGGCAGCCCGATGCTCAACCGGGGAACGGCGGTCATTGCGTCCTCACAGGGGAGTTGCCTTCACGTGCTTCGGAAGAGGTGCCGCGGTGGTGCTCGCGCAGGGCGGCCCGCAGTTGCAGCCACCACACGGCCGAGCCGCAGGCGGTCGCGGTGGCGACGCCCCAGGCCGAGCCGACGGTGCCGGCCGCGGCCGCCCCGCCGAGCCCGCCGGCCAGGTAGCAGGCGGAGGCGAACAGTTGGCAGCGCAGGCTGCGCCGGGCGGCGGCGAGCGCGCGCAGCCCGGCGGCGGCGCCGCTGCCGAGGCCGGCGCCGGCGACGCCGAGGGTGGCGGGCACGATGAGCGGGGCGGCGGAGTGCCAGACGTCGCCGAGCACCAGCTCGCCGGCCCGGTCCGGCAGCAGCAGCAGGGTCGCGCCCCACAGCAGGGCGGCGCCGGCCTGGCCGCCGCCCAGCAGGAGGCAGAACCGGCCGAGCCGCCGCGGTTCCTGCCGCAGCACCCGGGCCGCCTCCGCGACGGTGACCAGGGACAGTCCCATCAGCAGGGCCAGGAACGGCCCCTGCAGCAGTTCGGCGCCGCGGACCGCGCCCACCGCGGCGACCCCGACGATGGCGCCGAGCCCGTACGCCCGCAGCTGGCCGGCGCCGCTCAGGCTGACGTTCTCGACCAGGTAGCGGGAGCCGAGGTCGCGCTGCTCGCGCAGCCAGCCGCGGGCCTGGGTGACCCGGGGCCGGATGCCGGACTGGAGGAAGCCGTACCCGGCGGCGGCCGCGGCCGCCGCACCCCAGGCCAGGACGAAGGCGGCCACGGTGCCGACCCGGGCCGCCACCACCATGGCCGGGATCAGCGCGACGCCCTGCACCAGGTCGTTGGCGAAGGCCTTCTGTCCGGTGCCGGCGGCGAAGAAGGCGAACCGCCGGGAGTCCTGCAGCAGCAGGAACGGCAGGGCGAGGCCGAGCGCGGCGAAGGCGGGCCCGACCTCGCCGCCGATGCCGAGCCCGACCAGCAGGCAGGCCGTCCCGAGGGTGCCGCCGACGGCGAGCGCGGCCCCCGAGGCCCGGCCCGCGGCGGCCCGCCAGACGGCCTCCGGCACCCCGCTGAACCGCACCATCAGCGGGTCGGTGGCCACCCCGCGGGAGACGTTGAGCACCACGCCGTAGGTGAGCCAGGCCAGGCTGAACACGCCGAAGGCGTGCACTCCCAGTTCCCGGGCGACGTAGGCGCCCACCACGAAGTTGATCATGCTGTTGACCGCCTGGTCGGCCAGCCCCCAGGACAGCCGCCCGAGCACGCCCCGCTTGGCACTCCGCCCGGCCTGCGCGGGCGGGGCCGCCGTCCGCACCCCCTCGGTGGCCATCGGCGTCACTCCTTGATCAGTCCGGCGCCCCGGAGGGCGTCGGCCGCGGCGGCCACGGTGTCGAAGGGCAGTGCGGCGCGCTCGGCGACGTCCAGCAGGCTGTGCTCCCCGTCGGACAGGCTGAGCACCCACAGCATCGCCAGCTGCGCCTGCTTGGCGTCGCTGCGGCCGCCGAGCGAGTCGTACAGCCCGCGCCGGCCCAACTGCGGTTCGCCGTACGGGCTGAGGTTGCGGTAGCGGCGGTTGCGGTCGAGCACGGCGAACGCCTCGCGGCAGACCGCCAGGGTGTCCGCCAGCGCCTCCGGGGTGACGAAGTCCGGGTTGTCCCCCGAGGTGTGGTACTCGGGGTACCCGGCGTACGGGGTGCGGCTGAGCGAGCCGACGCCGAGGTCGAAGCCGGGCGAGCAGTACTGCCGCTCGTCGTAGCCGTACGGGGTGAACTCGCGGATCTCGTGCGGCCGTTCGGAAACGGCGAGGACGTGTCGGAGTACCCGGTCGATCTCCGCGTCGCCGCGCCGGCTCTGCTTGTACGTGAGCCGGCCCCGGTCGCCGGCGCAGGCCAGCACCAGGCCGTGCTCGACCTGGTCGATCCGCTCCGCGTTGCGGGCCAGCCAGGTGATCGCCCCGATGGTGCCGGGGGCGAAGACGAACCGGTAGGTGTACCGGTTGTCGCGCTTCGCCAGCTCCTTGGCCAGGAAGACCGCCACCGCCACGCCCGCCATGTTGTCGTTGGCGAGCGCGGGGTGGCAGACGTGGGTGGAGACGATGACCTCGTCGGCGACCCGGCCGGGCACCACGTGCTCGGCGTAGGTGAGGTGGCCGTCGGCGAGCGTCGAGTCGATCCGCACCTCGTAGTCGCCCTCGGGCAGGGCGTCCAGGGTCTCCTGCGCCAGGCAGAAGCCCCACTGGGGCTGGTAGTAGCTGGTGCGGTACGGCACCAGCGAGGGCTGGTCGGGCAGGGTGTACAGGTGCGGCCGCAGCTCGCTCAGCGGCATGGTCGCCGCCACCGGCACGCTGTAGCCCAGCACGTGCAGGCTGGAGGCGGCGAAGTCCACGACCCGCCGCCCGGAGGCGTCCGCCACGTACGCGTCGCGGATGTTCCACTCCTGCGGCACCGTCCAGTCCAGCACCTGGGTGCCGGTGGGCACCTCGTGGACCTGGAGCGGGAGGTGCTCGCCGACGATGTCGAGGGTCGCGCGCACGCCGTCGCCGGTGATGCTGCGGCAGAGCGGGTAGAGCCGCTCCACCAGGGCGTGCATCTGCGCGCCGACCGCAGCCGCGGCCGTCTCCTCCCCGATCGCGGTCATCGGCGCCACCGCAGGGTGTCGTCGACGGTGCCGGCCCCGGTGGCCCCGCGCAGCACGGCCAGCCGGGTGAAGCGCTGCTCGAAGTCGGCCCTGGTCAGCCCGAACTCACGGTAGGCCTCGGCGAGTTCGAGGGCGCCCCGCTTGACCGTCCACTCGCAGTCGAAGCCGGGCAGGGCGGCCCGGACCCGGGAGAAGTCCACCCGGTAGGAGCGCGGGTCGGCGCCGTTCTCGCCGGTGATCCGCACCGCGGCGCCGTCCACCGCCTCGGCGACCTGCTCGGCGATCTCGGCGACCGTGACGTTGTTGACCTCGCTGCCGATGTTGAACGCCCGGTCGTGCACCGCCTCGCGCGGCGCCTCCAGCGCGGCCGTGAAGGCCCGGGCGATGTCGGCGGCGTGCACCAGCGGGCGCCAGGGGGTGCCGTCGGAGAGCACCAGCACCTCGCCGGAGAGCAGCGCGTGGCCCACCAGGTTGTTCAGCACGATGTCGGCGCGCAGCCGGGGGGAGTAGCCGAAGGCGGTGGCGTTGCGCAGGTACACCGGGCTGAAGTCGCCGTCGGCGAGCTCGTGCAGGTCGTCCTCCACCCGCACCTTGGACTCCGCGTACGGCGTCACCGGGCGCAGCGGGGCGTCCTCGGTCACCAGGTCGTCGCCGCCGGCGGCGCCGTAGACGGAGCAGGTCGAGGCGTACAGGAAGCGCCGCACCCCGGCCTCGCGGGCCAGCCGGGCCAGCCGGACCGAGGCGTGGTGGTTGATGTCGTAGGTGAGGTCGGGCGCCAGCGAGCCCAGCGGGTCGTTGGAGAGCGCGGCCAGGTGGACCACCGCGTCCACCCCGGCCACGTGCTCGGCCGTGACGTCGCGCAGGTCCACCCGGTGGCCGGGCGGGTCGGCGGGCGCCGGGCCGAGCAGGCAGTCGGCGAACAGGCCGGCGTCCAGGCCGACGACTTCGTGCCCGGCGGCCGCGAGGACCGGGGCCATCACGGTGCCCAGGTAGCCCTGGTGTCCGGTCAGCAGTACGCGCATGGGTCAGCCCTCCAGATCAAGAGTCAGTTTGGTGACGGCGAACGCCTCGGCGTAGCGGGTGTGGCACTCGATGCCGCGGATCCGCGCCAGTCCGAGGAAGGCCTCCCGGTCGTACCAGGGCCGGTGCCGCTGGGAGGGGTAGTGCTCCAGCAGCAGCCGGACCTTGGACTCGGCGACCTCGGGGGCGAGCGGCTGGTAGGCGGTCGGGCGGCCGAGGTCGCCGTCCCACTTGACGATCTCGTAGCCGAGCACCAGGTGGTCGCGGAAGGCGGTGATCATCAGCTTCGCCAGGCCGCGGTGGTCCTGGTGGGCGTCCTCGGTGCGCGGGGCGAGCACCAGGTCCGGTTCGGTCCGGGCGCGCAGTTCCTCGACCGCGGCCTTGGCCTCGTCCCAGTGCGCGGGCAGCCGGCCGTCCGGCAGCTTGAGGACGGTCAGCCGCAGGTCGGCGCCCGGGCAGAAGGCGGCCAGCGCGGCCCGCTCCTCCTGCTCGCGCTCGCCGCCGCCGCCGGAGAGCACCAGCGCGTCCACCCGCAGCCCGGGACGCGCCAGGCACATCGTCAGCAGGGTGCCGCCGGCGCCGATGGCGAGGTCGTCGCAGTGCGCGCCGACGGCGACGACCCCGCTCAGGCCCGCGGCTCCGAGGCGGATCACGCGGTCCTCACGCCGGAGCCGTCCTTCTCCCACACGGCCCACGGCCGGTCGCCCCGGGCGTAGGCGGCGTCCAGCGCGGCCCGCTCCTTCACGGTGTCGGTCGGCTTCCAGAAGCCGCGGTGCCGGTGGGCCACCAGCCGGCCCTGCTTGGCCAGTCCGGCGCAGCCGTCGGCGACCAGGTCCCCGTTCTCCGGGATGTGGTCGAAGACCTCCTGGCGGAGCACGAAGTAGCCGCCGTTCTCCCACAGCGGCATGTCGCTCACCGCGGTGATCCCGCCGACCAGGTTGTCCTCGCCCAACTCCACGCAGTGGAAGGAGGACTGCGGCGGAACCACCATCATCGAGGCGCCGGCGTCGCGCCGGGAGAACTTCTCGATCATCTCCGGCAGCGGGGCGTCGGTCAGCACGTCGGCGTAGTTGGCGAGGAACATCTCGTCGCCGTCCAGGTGGTGGCGCACCCGGCGCAGCCGCTCGCCGATCGGCGACTCGATGCCGGTCTGGGCGAAGGTGATCGTCCAGGAGGAGATGTCGGTGGAGAGCAGCTCGGTCCGCCCGCCCCGCAGCACGAAGTCGTTGGACGCCGTCTCCTCGTAGGTGAGGAAGAAGTCCTTGATGTGCCGGGCCCCGTAGCCGAGGCACAGGATGAACTCGGTGTGCCCGTAGTACGCGTAGTAGCGCATCACGTGCCAGATCAGCGGCCGCGGCCCGACCATCGCCATCGGCTTGGGCACGTCGTCGGAGGAGCCGCTGCGCATCCGCAGCCCGTAACCGCCGCAGAACAGGACGACCTTCACCGCTGCACCTCGACAATGCTGAGTTCCGGGATGGGGAAGACCAGGCGGCCGCCCCACTCGTGCACGAAGGACAACTGCTCGGTCAGTTCGGCCCGCAGGTTCCACGGGAGCACCAGGACGTAGTCCGGCCGGTCGGTGCGGATCTGCTCGGGCGGCAGGATCGGGATGCGGGTGCCCGGGGTGAACCGGCCGTGCTTGTAGGGGTTGCGGTCGACCGTGTACGGGAGCAGGTCGGGCCGGATGCCGCAGTGGTTGAGCAGGGTGTTGCCCTTGCCGGGGGCGCCGTAGCCGACGACCGTCTCGCCGCGCTCGGCCGCGTCGATCAGGAACCGCAGGAGGTCCCGGCGCACCTTGGCGACCCGGGCGGAGAACTCGGTGTACCCGGAGGTCTCCTGGAGCCCGGCGGCCTTCTCCCGGTCCAGCACCTCGGCCACCCGCCGGGTCGGCTCGCCGGCCGCCGCGTCCGGGCGGGCCCACAGCCGGATCGAGCCGCCGTGGGTGGGCAGCAGCTCGACGTCCACCAGGGTGAGGCCGCCGCCGGCCAGCGCCCGGGCGGCGGAGGCGACGGTGTAGTACTGGAAGTGCTCGTGGTAGATGGTGTCGTACTGGTTCTCCTCGATCAGAGTGAGCAGGTGCTGCACCTCGATCGACACCCAGCCGTCGTCGGCCACCAGGGCGCGCAGCCCGCGGGTGAAGCCGACCACGTCGGGGATGTGGGCGTACACGTTGTTCGCCACCACCAGGTCCGCCGGGCCGTGCTCGGCCCGAACGGCCGCGCCGGTGGCCGGGTCCAGGAACTCGGTGAGCGTGGGCACCCCGGCCTCCCGGGCGGCGGCGCCGACGTTCACCGAGGGCTCGATGCCCAGGCAGCGGATCCCCCGGTCCACCACGTGCCGCAGCAGGTAGCCGTCGTTGCTCGCCACCTCGACCACGAAGGCGTCCGGGCCGAGCTCCAGCCGCCGCACCGCGCCCTCGACGAAGTCGCGGGCGTGCTCCACCCAGGAGGTCGAGTAGGAGGAGAAGTAGGCGTACTCCGAGAAGGTCTCCTCCGGCGTGATCAGCGGGGGGAGCTGCGCCAGCCAGCAGTCCGTGCAGACCCGCAGGTGCAGCGGGTACGCCGGCTCCGGCCGGTCCAGTTGGTCGACGGCGAGGAAGCTCTCGCACGGCGGGGTCGCCCCCAGGTCGACGACGCTCCCCATCGCCGTCGAGCCGCACAGCCGGCATCGTGTCATCTACTGCTCCCGATTCCCGCCCGCGCGGGAGTCCCGCCGCGGGCCAGCGTGTCCGTTCCCTACCGGCGGCGCGCCGTTCGCGCCGCCGGACCGCCGCGCGATCGCGCCGCGGTACCCCTCCACCAGGCGCTCCAGCCCGACGCTCGGGCTGAACCCCTGCTCGTAGCGGAGCCGGGCCGCCCGGCCCAGCTCCCGGTTGAACTCCGGTCCGGCGGTGAGCCGGCGGATGCCGTCGGCCAGCGAGGCGGGGTCGCCCGGCCGGTGCAACAGCCCGGTCACCCCGTCCTCGACCAGTTCGGTGAAGGCGCCGTGACCGGCCGCGACCACCGGCACGCCGGCCGCCATCGCCTCCACGACGACCAGGCCGAACGCCTCCAGCCAGGTCGAGGGCGCCAGCACGGCGACCGACCGGGCGACGGCCTGCCGGCACTGCTCCGGGTCGTACAGGCCGACGTAGCGCACGTCGGCGCGGTCCGCGGCCCAGTCGGCCACCTCCCGCTCCAGCGGCCCGGTCCCGGCGACCACCAGCGGCACGCCCACCCCGCCGGCCGCGGCGAGCGCGTCCCAGGCGGTCATCAGCAGGCGCACGCCCTTGGCCTCGGCGAGCCGGCCGAGGTAGAGCAGGTGCTCACCGGCCCCGCTCCGGCGGACGCCCGGCTCCGGCACGAAGTTGTGCTTCACCGTCAGGCGCCCGGCGGGCATCCCGGAGCGCACCAGCACGTCGCGCTGCGCCGCCGAGATGCAGAAGAACCGCTCCACCCCGGACCACCAGCGCCGCCGGTTGACCGCCAGGCTGACCGCGAGCGGCACCGTCGCCAGCCGGGAGTTGCGGTAGCAGCCGTGCCGGACGGCGGGCAGCGGGGACGCCCCGACGCACTCGCTGCACGGCCGGCCGTCCCGCTGGAGCGTGCCCGGCGGGCAGACCTGGGTGTAGTTGTGCAGCGTGGCGACGACCGGCACCCCGGCGTCGGCGCAGGCGGCCAGCACGGCGGGCGACAGCAGCGGGAAGACGTTGTGGACGTGCACCACGTCCGGCCGCTCGGCGCGCAGCCGGGCGGCGAGCTGCGCGCGGACCGCGGGGTTCCACGGGACCAGCAGCGGCACCGCGGCCTTGGCCGGCAGGGACTTGGCGGCGATCGAGTCGCTGCGCCGCTCGAACAGCCCGACCCGGTGGCCGGCCCCGCGCAGCAGCGCCGTCTCCTGGTCGACGACGGTGTTCTCGCCGCTCGGCTGGGCCGAGGCGTAGCGGTTGTGCACGACGAGGACGTGCATGCTCAGGTTCCCTCCGGGGTGCGGGCCCGGTGCGCGGTGCGCGGCCGGGGGACGTCGGGCGCCGGGAGGGGGGCCGCCGGGGCGGGCGGCACCAGCAGCGAGGCGGCCACGGTCAGGTGCAGCAGGTACGGCGAGGCGTCGCCCAGCCCGGCCTCGGTGTAGGAGGCGATCGCGCAGTAGCTGATCAGGAAGATGGCGCCGGCCCGGGCCAGGGACGGCGGCCGCAGCAGGGCGACGCCGCCCAGCACGACGAACACCGCCGCCACGAGGGCGACCCCGGCCAGGCCCTGTTCGTTGTAGACGGCCAGCCAGCTGTTGTCGATCGGCAGCCCGCCGTAGGACTTGTCGCCCAGGCCCACGCCGAACAGCTGCTCCAGGGTCGTCCGGGGCGCCGCCAGCAGGGCGTCCCAGACCTTGGCCCGGCCGGTGAGGTTGGAGAAGTTCTCCTGGCTCTGGCCGCGCAGGAACCAGGCCTGGAGCAGCGAACTCAGGCCCACCGCGGCCACGGTGGCGCACACCACCGCCCAGGCGAAGAACCGGCGGGCGGCGGCGCTGGTCAGCAGCAGCGAGCCGATCGCCAGCACCAGGCCGATGATCAGACCGAGGGTGGCGGTGCGGGTGTGGGTCAGCGCGAGCAGCAGCAGCGAGGGGACGATGACCAGGGCCGCGTCCCGCCCGGTGGTGCGGCGGTCCAGCAGGAGCAGCACCGTCAGCCCGACGATCACCGCGGCGTACTGGCCGATCTGCGGCGGGGTGAGCGGCCACAGCGCGCCGACCAGCCGCCCGCCGTACACGTCCGGGAAGGCCAGGCCGGGGGAGGCGACCAGACCGGCCGCCACCGTGACGAGCACCAGGAAGTACGCCCGGATGTGGTGCCGGACGAACTCCTCGCCGCCGTCCCACCAGCGGCTGAGCAGCCACAGCGTGCCGACGAACAGGGCCAGCCGGAAGCAGCGGAACAGCGCGCCGAAGCCGGACTCCAGGTTCGCGCTGGAGATCACGCTCAGCACCAGCAGCAGGGTGAGCAGGAACAGGTAGCCGCTGGGCCGCAGCCGCAGCCGCAGGTTGAGCACCAGCGCCAGCACGAACGCGGAGACCAGCGCGCCCATGGTGGCCATCTGGATGAGCGAGCGGGGCAGCGGCACGACGGTCACCGCCCCGGCGGAGCCCAGGGTGTTGAGGATCAGCAGGCCCCAGATCAGCCCGACGACCTTCGGGGCGGCCGGCCGGTCCGGCGTCGGTGCTCCGCCCACCTCAATCACCGGCCCCGGGCCGCAGGGTGCTGCCCGCGTCCTGCTGGTAGGGCGCGCCCTGCCACTGGCCGAAGTCGAGGGTGCGGCTGGGGTCGTGGGCGACGAAGCTCCACGGCCCGACGTACGTGTTGTCGTGCCAGCGGTTCTGCTGCTTGCCGGTGATCGCGTCGGCCACCGGCTGGCCCTTGTACGGCGACCAGTCGGGGTAGCTGCCGTAGTTGGACAGCACGGCCATCCGGCCGCAGTCCACTGTGCAGCCGACCACGGACGGGTCGAAGGCGAAGCGGTTGTCGTGGATGTCCACCCGCTGGGTCTTCCAGCGGCAGTCGGCGTACAGCGGCGCGCTGGCGATCGTCGGCTGGGCGCAGCGGGAGGTGTCCTTCACCAGCAGGGTGCAGTCGCCGGAGGAGGTGTTGGCCGGGCTGTTGCAGAACCGGTCGGCGTTCTCCCACAGGGTGATCCCGGACCAGTTGTCCTCCAGCTGGTTGTGGTCGATCTCCAGCTTGTCGGTGCGGGCCGGGACCCTCGGCTCGCCGCCGGACTCGGAGATGTAGACGGTCGCGTACGGGAAGGTGTCGCCGCGGTCGGCGGAGCGGCGGCCCTCGACCCAGTCGTTGTGCCGGATGGTGTTGCCGCGGATGACCGCGTTGTAGCTGGTCTCGTAGATCAGCGCGGCACCGTCGTTGGCCTCCAGCAGGTTGTCCTCGATGCGGAAGTCGTTGTCGTTGGTGTCCGCCCACAGTCCGGGGCCGCGGTTGTCGTGCACCCAGTTGCCGCGCACGTCGGCGGTGTTGACGGCCCAGAACTTGACCCCGCCGGTGCAGCCGCAGCCCGGCTGGCGCTGCTCCCAGCCGTCGGTGTCGTTGCCGGTGATCTCGTTGCCCTCGACCACCAGGTTGGTGACCGCGGCCCCGGTCTTGTAGGCGTTCATCCCGTACTGCCCGTTGTCCCGCAGGCAGTTCGCGCGGACCTGCTGGTGGGCGCCGGCCATCAGCCCGGCGCCGGAGTTGCGCTGGATCGTGTTGTGCTCGATCACCCAGCCGTCGGCCGAGTCGTGGTTGACCACGCCCTCGTTCTGCGGGGCGACGAAGCCCTGCACGGTCAGGTAGCGGATGGTGACGCCGGTGGCGGAGCCGGTGAAGGCGTACTGGTTGGTCTTCCCGCCGTCGAGCACCGCGCCGGGCGCGCCGAGGTAGCTGTCGCCCTCCTTGGGGGCGACCTGGGCGTACTGGTCCGCTTCGAGCCGGTGGGTGCCCGGGGCGAGCCAGAACACGGTGTTCGGCGGGCTGTTCCTGGTCTTGACGGTGAGGTCGCCGACCACGGCCGGGTCGACCGTGACCGCGCCCGCCGGGGCGGCCGACGGCCCGGCCGCGGCCTGGTCGCAGACCCGGGCCACGGCCACCGGCGCGGGCGGCGGGGTGGTCGGCGCCGGGTGGGTGCCGTCCGAGCCGCCGGAGCAGCCGGTCGCCAGCAGCGCCAGCGCCAGCACCGCCGCCGTCGCTGTCGCCGGGAGCCGCCTTCTGATCCGCACCTCCGCCCCCTAGCCCCGGAACCTGAGCACGGTGGTGAGGCCCTGGGTGCCGTCGGCGGTGCCGGTGCCGACCAGGGTGGTGGCGGGCTCCCGGCGGCCGAAGCCGGCCGAGTACCAGCCGAGCGGCGGCGCGGTCTCGCCGCGGTGCGCCCGCCAGGTCAGCTGCCCGGGCAGGTCGAGCACCGCGGAGCACAGCTCGCCGTCCCGGGTCCAGGTCAACTCGGCGCGGTTGCCGGTCAGTTCGGCGGTGACCGTCGGGCCGAGGTGGAAGGCCAGCCGGGCGGCCGCCGCCCGCGGGCCGCGCACGTCGTCGATCACGTGCAACTCCCGCTCGGCGGCGTGCAGTTCGACCCGGCGCCGGTGCACGACGGGCCGGTAGCCGTCGTGCTCGGCGCACCACCGGGCCACTCCCGGGTCGGAGGTGTCGGCGACCAGGACCCGGCTGCGGGCGTGCCTGGTCCACAGGAACGGGCCGCCGGAGACGGACTGGTCGGCGCCGTCCAGCTCCAGGGTGTTGTGGCCCAGCGTCGAGCGGAAGTAGCGCCGCCACTCGGGCTGCCCGTGGTAGCAGTACGTCCCCGGGTCGGCGAGCACGTCGACGCCGTCCTGCCGGACCTCCAGGGACAGTGCGTCCGCGTGGCCGTGCGCGGCGATCGACAGGAAGCCGTGCGGGCCGCCGTCGCAGCGGCACCAGATCCCCGCCGGGCCGCGCAGGACGGTCATCCCGGCGTCGGGGAAGTGCACCGGCCGGCTCGCCGGGCGGGCCACCCCGCCGTTGCGCCCGTAGGGGCGCAGCAGCGCGGCCAGCAGCGGGGTGCGCACATCGGTGCCCGCCGGCGCAGGCCACCAGGGGAGCCGGCCGAACACGGCCTCCCCGGTGGCCAGCAGCGAGGCCCAGCGGTCGGTGCCCGCGCCGTCCAGGACGAGCCCGTGCCCGTCGTCCGCGTCGCCCTGGCGGGGCGGGCGCAGCCGGTCGTCCACGACGGCGGCGAGCGCGTCGCTCATCCGCAGCAGCACCAGCCGGACGGTGCGGGGGACGGGCACGGCGGCGGCGTCCGCCTCGGCCAGCGCGGCCAGGCCGAGCTCCAGGACGAGCCCGTGGTACTCGGTGGCCAGCTCGCGGTTGAGGCCGGAGGGGAAGGTGTTGCCGCGCAGGTGCCGTTCCAGTGAGCGCAGCGCCTCGGCCCGCCAGCGGGCCGAGGCGGGGAACCAGTCGAACGCGCAGGCCGCGGCGAACTGCCCGGCGGCCTCGGCGATGACGTGGTTGTTGGCCGAGGAGCCGCGGCTGGGGAACGCGGCCAGCCAGCGCTGGTGGTGCCAGATCTGCTCCAGCGCCACCGGGTTGGACTCGAACAGGGCGGCCGCGCCGGGCCAGCCGTCGAGCAGCCGGCGCACCCACACCCAGGACAGCAGCCGGATGCCCAGCTCGATGCCGCTGATCCAGTGCACCCCGCGCAGCGGCGGGTTGGCCTCCCACCAGGAGCGCAGGTGCTCGGAAGTCCGCTGGGCGTAGCGCTCGTTGCCGGTGAGCGCGTAGGCGGCGGCGAGCACCGTCAGGTGCTGGTGCCGGGACGGCTCCCAGATCTGCTTGATGTCGCCGACCGCGTCCTCGTCCCGGTACGGCAGGTCGAAGGAGTAGCCGGCGGGGGCCCGGCGGCCGGTCTTCGGGTCGAACGACCAGTCCGGGGCGGCCAGGTCGGTGCGCGGCACCCCGAAGTACTCGGCGTGCCCGTCCATCAGCCGGTCCGCCGCGGCGACCAGGCGCTTGGCGGCGTCGGCCGGCACCGCGGCGACCGCCCCGGCGGGCAGTGCGGCGGTGAACCGGGCGCCGGGGACCGCCGGGGCGTGCGGCGGCGCGGAGCGCCAGCGCCGCCTGCGCAGCGCGTCGCCGACCCGGCCGCCGACCTCCTGCGGGCCCATCCGGGAGAGCCGGCGCAGGTACCAGCCCGCGCCCATGCTCACAGCGGCCTCGCCAGGGTCACCGGGGCGCCGGCGGCCAGGCTCGCCCGCACCGCGAGGGTGGCCGCGGTGGTGGCGACCAGCGACTCCAGCGGCACCGGCATCGGCCCGCCGGTCCGCACCGCCCGGACGAAGGAGGCCAGTTCGGCGGACTGGCCCTTGTCCCGGGCCTTGGGCAGCCGCGAGCTGACCCACCGCTTGCGTCCGTCGAAGTGGACCGACGCCCGGACGAAGTCGTCGAGCTTGAGCACCTTGCCGTCCGCCAGGAGGTCCAGGGTCTCCTTGGGGAAGCCGGACGCTCCGGTGGTGACGTAGCTGAGGGTGGCGGTGGAGCCGTCCGGGTAGCGCAGCACGATCTGGAGGTCCTCGTTGCCGGCCGGCGCGACCGCGTACACCGAGACCGGGTCGGCGCCCAGCAGCCAGCTCGCGGTGTCGATGAAGTGCCCGCCCTCGCCCTCGAAGCGCGAGCCCTCGGTGCCCTGCTGGAGGTACCAGCTGCCGTGCTGGAGCCGCCCCGCGTTGACCAGGTAGCGCAGGCCGGCCGGGCCGGTCCGGGTGCCGAGGCGCTGCTTGGCCTCGCGCAGCAGCGGTGCGAAGCGGCGGTTGAAGCCCACCTGGAGGCGGTCGTTGCCGGACTCCTCCACCGTCGCGAGCACGGCGGCCAGTTCGTCCTCGGTCAGGGCCAGCGGCTTCTCCACGAAGACCGCCTTGCCGGCCAGCAGCGCCCTGCGGGTCAGGTCGGCGTGCGAGCTGTGCCGGGTGACCACGAACACCGCGTCGATCGAGGGGTCGCCGAGCACGGCGTCCAGGTCGGTGGTCGCCCCGGCGAAGCCGAACTTGCGCCGGGCGTTGGCCGCGGACAGCGCCGTGGTGGTGACGACGGTGGACAGCACGACGCCCTCGCGCCGGGCGAGGTGCGGCAGCAGCATCGAGCTCGCGTAGTTGCCCGCGCCGATGAACGCCAGCCGGACCGGGGACGAGCCGGTGCGGGTCGGCGCGGCCGGCGCGGCGGCGCGCCGGACGGCGGGGACGGCCAGCTCCGGGGCCGGGGCCTCCACCGGGGCCGAGGCGTACCGGAACAGCACCGCCACGGCCTTCAACTCGCCCTCCTTCAGGCGCCGGTAGGTCTCCACGGCGTCCTCGAAGTCGGCGACGTGGGACACCAGCGGCTCCACGTCGACCCGGCCGCGGGCCATCAGGTCGAGGAAGCAGGCCAGGTTGCGGCGCTCCGTCCAGCGCACGTAGCCGATCGGGTAGTCCCGCCCCTCCAGCTCGTACGAGGGGTCGTAGCGCCCGGGGCCGTAGGAGCGGGAGAACCGGACGTCCAACTCCTTCTCGTAGTAGGCGTTCCACGGCAGGTCCAGCCGGCACTTGCCGATGTCCACCACCCGGCCGCGGTCCCGGGCCAGCCGGGCGGCCAGCTCGACCGGCTGGTTGCTGCCGCCGCCGGCGGCCAGGTACACCTGGTCCACGCCGTGGCCGTCGGTCAGCTCGGCGACGGCGTTCTCCACCGCCGTGGACCCGGGGTCGCCGCAGGCCACGGCGCCCAGCCGCTCGGCGAGTCCGCAGCGCGCGGGGTCGGGGTCGGCCCCGACCACCCGCACCCCGGCGGCGGTGAGCAGCTGCACCACCAGCTGCCCGATCAGCCCGAGGCCGATCACCAGCGCCGACTCGCCGAGCTGCGGCTCGCCCTGGCGCACGCCCTGGAGCGCGATCGACCCGACCGTGCCGAAGGCGGCGTGGCGCGGGGCGAGGCCGTCCGGCACCGGGCTGTAGAGGTTCTTGGGCACCCAGTTCAGCTCGGCGTGCAGCGCGTGCTCGTTGCCGGCGCAGGCCACCAGGTCGCCGACCTTCACGTCGTCGACCCCGGCGCCGACCTGCTCGACCACCCCGCACAGCGAGTAGCCCAGCGGCGTGTACGAGTCCAGCTTGCCCATCACCTTGCGGTAGGTGGCGGGCAGTCCGTTGACGGCCACGCTCTGCATCACCTTGGCGACCTGGTCCGGCCGGGAGCGGGCCTTGCCCACCATCGACATGCCGGCCTCGGACACCTTCATCAGCTCGGTCCCGGTGGAGATCAGCGAGAAGGCGGTGCGGACCAGCACCCCGCCCGGCTTGCACCCCGGCACCGGCACGTCGAGCACCGCCAGCTCGCCGCTCTTGTAGTTCTGCACAACCTGTTTCACCGGAAGTCCCCTCGTGTCTGAGCCAGTTGCTGTCATGCGGAAGAAGACCGAAGGCGCCGTGGGACGCCGAACGGCCGACGGCGCCGGAGCCGTCAGACGGGCCGGCCGGAGCCGGAGGTCGCGCCGCGGTACCAGTACTCCAGGGTCAGCACGTGCCAGAGGTGCTTGGAGTAGTCCTGCTGCCCGGCGGCGTCCGCGGCGGCGAGCCGGGCCAGCGCGTCGCGGCGCAGGAACCCGGACCGGACGAGCTCGCCGTCGTTGATCACCTCGCGCACCAGCGGCGCCAGGTCCCGGCTCATCCAGGCCCGCAGCGGGGCGCTGAACAGGCCCTTGGGCCGGTACACGATCTCCCGGGGCAGCACCGAGACGGCCGCCTCCTTGAGCACGGCCTTGCCCTGGCGGCCGACGATCTTGCGGTCGCCCGGCACCGTGAAGGCCGCCCGGACCACCTCGACGTCCACGTACGGCACCCGCACCTCGGTCGACGCGGCCATGCTGGAGCGGTCCGTGTAGGCGAGGTTGAGGCCCGGCAGGAACATCCGGGCGTCGCCCAGGCACATCCGGTTGACGAAGTCGTCGAGGTCGTTGTCCAGGTACACGTCCGCGTGCTCGGTCAGCACGTCCTGGACCGTCCCGGCGAGGTCCGGGTCGACCAGGGCGAGCAGTTCGTCCCGGTCGTACATGGTGTAGCTGCGCCGGAACGCGGTCTCCTCCGGCAGGTCGGCGAAGGAGAGGAAGCGCTTCGCGACGCGCACCGACCGGAACCCCCGGCGGGAGGTGGCCACCGGCAGCCGGTCCACGGCCGCCGACAGGCCGCGCCGCAGCGGCCGCGGGACGCGCTGGTAGCGCAGCGCCAGCCGGTTCGCCAGGTGCTTGCGGTAGCCGGCGAACAGCTCGTCCGCGCCCATCCCGGAGAGCAGCACCTTCACCCCGGCCTCCCGGGCGGCCGTGCAGATCAGGAAGGTGTTGATCGCGGCCGGGTCCCCGATCGGCTCGTCCAGGTGGTACGTCATCCGCGGCAGCAGGTCCAGCACGTCCGGGGCGATCTCGATCTCGTGCAGGTCGACGCCGAACCGGTCGGCCACCTGGCGGGCGTAGCGCAGGTCGTCCGGCATCGCCTCGAACCGGGCGTCCTCGGCCCGGAACCCGATCGTGTAGGCGGAGATCCCGGGGCTGTCCCGGGCCGCCAGCGCGGTCAGGTAGCTGGAGTCCAGCCCGCCGGAGAGGAAGGTCGCCACCGGGACGTCGGCGAGCAGGTGACGCCGGGTCGACTCCTCGACGACGGCGGCGAGGTCCGGCAGCTCACCGGCCCGGGCCCGCTCCCGGCCCTCGGCGGCGACCTCCCGCAGGTGCCAGAACCGGCCGCGCTCCACCCGGCCGTCGGGCCGGCAGCGCAGCCAGCTGCCCGGCGGCAGCTTCTCCGCCCCGCGGAAGGCGCACCGGGAGTCCGGCACCCAGTAGTACAGCAGCGAGGCCACCATCGCCCCGTGGTCCACCTCCAGCGACCCGCCGGTGGCGGCGGCCAGCGCCTTGAGCTCGGAGGCGAACACCAGGCCCTCGCCGCGCCGCACCAGGAACAGCGGCTTGATGCCGAGCTGGTCGCGGACCAGCACCAGCTCCCCGGTGCGCTCGTCGAAGACCCCGAACGCGAACATCCCGCGCAGCCGGGGCAGGCAGTCGGTGCCCCAGCGCCGCCAGGCCTCCAGCAGCACCTCGGTGTCGGAGGTGCCGCGGAAGCGCACCCCGGCGGCGGACAGTTCGGCCCGCAGCTCGGGCGCGTTGTACAGCTCGCCGTTGTAGGTCAGCACCAGGCCGTCCGAGACCATCGGCTGGGCGCCGGTCCCGGACAGGTCGACGATGGCCAGCCGGCGGTGCCCCAGCTGCACCTCGCCGTCGCCCACGGGGTGGCCGTAGCGGCCCGCGCCGTCCGGGCCGCGGTGGGCGAGGGTGTCGGTGAGCAGGTCGGTCACGGCCTTCCCGTCCGGCCATCGGTACGTGCCTGCGATGCCGCACATGGGCTACCTCGCCTCCTGATCGCTGTCCGGGACCCGTGCGGTCCACATCGGTAGTCGTTCCGTCCGCCGCCGCACCGGGCCGCCCGGCCGGACCGGACGGTCGGTGCGGGCGCGCGGTGCGCTGCGCGGCCCGTCCCACAGGGTGCCGTCGGTGCGGTCGCGCGGATCGGGGTCGATCAGCACCACGCCGAGCACCGGGATGCGCTGGTCGGCGAGCTGCCGGGCCACCGTGTGCAGCCAGGCGGCGCTGCCGTGGCCGGCCCGGACCACGAGCACCGTCCGGGGGCCGAGGTACTGCAGGTCGGTCCACGCGGTGCCGGGGGAGACCGAGCCGACGCCGAGCCGGCGGTCCTGCCGGGGCAGGTCCGCGACGCGGTCGCCGCCGACCACGGTCGGATCCCCCGGCTGCGCCCGGCGCTTGGCGAGCTGCGGGCCGGGCAGGCCGTCGACGACGACCACCGGCCCCTCCGCCGCCAGCTCCCCGGCGAGGTCCAGCGCGATCACCGCCGCGCTGCGCGCGCAGCCCCGCTCCAGCAGCGACACCCCCTCCGCGGAGCCGCGCACGGTGCGGGCCAGGGTCGTGGTGAGCCTGGTGCGCGCCGCCCGGCCGCGCCGACCCTGCCACCGGCCGGCGGTCCGGCGCGGCACCCCGCGCAGCTCGGCGATCACCGAGGCGCCGAGGTGCGCGGCGATCTCCCGGCGCAGCACCGGCCGGTCCGCGACCACCGCGCCGACCGCGGCCACCGCGAGCCCGAGCACCAGCCCGAGCACCAGCCCGACCCCGGCGTCGGTGGCGGCCGTGACGGGCAGCGACAGGCGCACCGCGCGCGGGGCGTCCACGATCTGGGTGCCGGCCACCAGCCGGGGCGTGCCGACCTGGGCCTCCGCGGCCCGCTGGCCGAAGTCGGTGATCCGCGAGGTGAGTTCGGCCCGGCTGGCGTAGAGCGACTCCAGGTTCGCCGAGGCGTTCGGCCCGGTCTGCTTCGATCCGGTGCCGATCGCCTGGTTGACCTGGGCGAGTTCGTCGCGCATCCGGTCCCGCTGGTCCAGCAGGGCCTTGGCCTCGGCGTCCGCGGCCTCCTTGATCCGCTTCACGTGGTCGGCGACGAAGGCGTCGGCCAGCGCCTTGGCCCGGGCCTGCGCCTGCGCGTCGTCGGGGGCGGTCACGGTGATCTGCAGCAGGTTGTTGGTCAGGCCGGCGCCGGTGTACTCCTTCATGAAGTCCTCCGGCTTCTCCGTGGAGCCGAGGGCCTTCAGGGCCTGGTCGGCGATCCCGGTGGTCTGGAGCAGGGCGACGTCGGTGCGGATCAGCGTGCCGGGGTCGTTCGGCTGGTCGGCCTGGTGCGCGACCAGCACCTTGGCCACCGCGGTCGGCGGCGGCGGGCGCAGCACCGCCACCGCCGCGCCGAGCAGCAGCCCGACCAGCGCGGTGGCGCACCAGAGGCGGCGGCGCCGGCGCACCGCGACCACCAGCGTCTGGAGGTCCAGCAGCGGCGCGGGGGGCGGGTCCGAGGCGGTGCGCGTGCTGCTCACCCCGCACCCCGCCCCGGGCCGTCGCCGCCCACGGACACCGGCACGGCACCCGCCGGGGCGTGGTCGGCGGAGCGCGCCGGCCGGGCCCGGACCGGACCGGCCACGACGACGCCGACCAGCTCGTGCCCGCCGTCGGCACAGGCCTCGGCGAGGCCGGCCAGCTCCGCCGCCGTCCGGCTGCCCGGGCTGAGCACGATCAGGGCGCCGGACTCGTCCTCGCGGTCCGGCAGCAGCGGCCGCTCCGCCGGGACCTCCACGACCCGCAGCGGCGGATCGTCCGACGCCTCGGCGGCGAGCTGTCCGGCGGCCCGCCGGGCCGGTTCGTCGCCGTCCGGGACGACCACCAACAGCGGCCTGGTGGAGGGCAGTTGCTCCCGGATCCGGGAGCACACCCGCCGGTAGCGGAGCTGCCGGCCGGCCTCGTCGCCGGAGGCCTGCGGGGGCGGGACGTCCCAGCGGACGTCGGTGCCCAGCAGCCGCCCGGCCAGCGCCCGCGGGCCCCGCCCCCGCGACCGCCGGACGGCCCGTTCGCCGGGAACGTCGACGGTGCCGAGCAGCGCCGAGCCCAGCGCCGAGGCGATCTCCGGCCCGGTGCGCAGCCGACGGCTCGCCCGGGCCGCGGTGAGGTGGCCGACGACCGCCAGCAGGAGGAACAACAGCGCCCCCGCCGCGACCAGTTGGGTCCTGGTCGGCGGCGCCTCGCCGGTCGGCCGGGCGGCCGACCCCATGACGACCATGTTGGCCTTGTTGGCGGCCGGGTCGACCTGGTCCAGCTTCTTGATGGCGTCCTGCAGCGTGGTGCGCAGCTTCTCCAGCTCGGTACGGGTCTGCACGCTCTCCACCGTCTGCCCCGGGTCGACCGCGGCCGCCAGGTCGGTGATCCGGCGGCTGGCCTGCACCACCAACTGCCGCAGCGCCTCGGGCTGCGCCGCCTCGGGGGCGGTGCTGTCGCCCGCGACCCGCGCGGCGAACGCGACGAACTGGTGGGCGACCTGGTCGGAGAGCTGCTGGGCGCGCTCCGGGGTCTCCGCGGTGCCGGAGATCTTGATGATGTTTCCGTCCGCGGCCGAGGCGCTCACCCGGTCCTGCAGCTTGCTGCCGCCGATCCCGGGCCAGTTGAGCGCCGCGGCCGCCCGGTCGACCACCACCGAACTGGTCGCGATCTCCGCCTGTGTCAGCAACTCGCGGTCCTGCCAGACCCCGGGCAGCAGCACCGAGGTCGAGGTGGTGTAGCTCGGCGGGAACAGCAGCGAGCCGCCGTAGCCGACCAGCGCACCCAGCACGGTGAGGACGGCGAGCAGCCGCCAGCGCCGACGCAGGATCCGGCCGATCGTGACCAGGCGTATCGTGTCGTCGCTCAACGCCGCGGCCTTCTCCCGGGCCGCTTCCGCGCACCGCCACCGGTACCGCCGGCGGAACCGGTGCCGGTGCCGTCACCGCAGGCCGCGGCGTAGGCGGCCAGCAGCGCCCGCTGGGAGTTGCGCCAGGCCAGCGGCCCGTTGATCCGCTCCTGGCCGACCTTGCCCATCAGGGCCCGCCGCTCCGGGTCGTCCATCAGCTGGGCGACCAGCCGGGCGAACGCGGACTCGTCGTTCGCGGGCGCGTAGACGGCGGCGTCGCCCGCCGAGACCCGGGCCTCCCGCAGGTCGAAGGAGACGATCGGCCGGCCCATCACCATGTACTCGAGGACCTTGTTCATGGTCGACACGTCGTTGAGCGGGTTGCGCGGGTCGGGGGAGAGGCAGACGTCCGCGCTGGACAGGTGGCGCACCAGGTCGGCGTCCGGGACCCGGCCGGTGAACTCCACCTGCTCCGCGAGCCCGAGCCGCTGCGACAGCTCCACCATCGCGTCGAAGGTGTCGCCGCCGCCGACGAACACCGCGTGCCAGTCCGTCCGCCCGAGCTCGTCGCGCAGCTTCGCCAGCGCCCGCAGCGCGTAGTCGACGCCGTCCTGCGGCCCCATCACGCCGAGGTAGCACAGCAGATGGGGCTTGCCGCGCTTCAGCTCCGGCTCGGGCGGCACCGGTCGGAACCGGTCGGTGTCCGGGGCGCTGCGCACCACGAAGACGTCCTCGGGCCGCTTGCCGCCGCGCCGCAGCGCGACGTCCCGGTAGCTCTCGTTGGTGGCGAGCACCACGTCCGCGGCCCGGTAGGTCATCCGCTCCAGCGCGCAGACCCCGCGGTAGAGCAGGTCCCGGCCGCGGTCGAACCGGGACAGGTACAGCTCGGGGACCAGGTCGTGCTGGTCGAACACGAACCGGGCGCCGCGCCGCTTCAGCCACAGCGCGGGCAGGAACAGCAGGTCGGGCGGGTTGCAGGCGTGCACCACGTCCACCGGGCCGACCCGGCGGGCCAGCCGGGCGGTGTGCCACAGCGCCGACCCGTACTCCTGGAGGTAGCCGGCCGGACCGCCGGTGGCCGCGCGCAGCGGGTAGCGGTGGATCCGTACCCCGTCGACCACCGCCTCCGGCTCGGTGTCCCGCTTGCTGCCCTGCGGGCAGATGACGTCCACCGTCCAGCCCGCGTCGCGCAGCGTCGTGCACTCCTGCCACACCCGCCGGTCGAAGGGCACCGACAGGTTCTCCACCAGGATCAGCGCGCGCCGGCCCCGCCCGTCGCCGCCGACCGCGTCATCGAACTGCGCGTCACCAAGCAAGGCCCGTGTACCCCGGTTCGGCCCGGCGCAGCTCGGCGTCGGGAAGGCGGACGAGATCGACGATCGCCGGACCGGCACCGTGCGGCAGCGCCGCCAGCACCTCCGGGTCCCTGGTCCCGACCACGCACACCTCGGCGTGGTCGAGCACCTCGCCGACGGACTCGGCGAGCAGCTGGGCCAGGTGCGGCAGCCGGTTCTCGATGTACTCGCGGTTCGCGCCGAGCAGCCGGGACAGGTTCACGTTGGGGTCGTAGATCCGCAGGTCGTAGCCCTTGCCGAAGAGCCGCTCGGCCAGCTCGACCAGCGGGCTCTCGCGCAGGTCGTCGGTGCCGGGCTTGAAGGACAGCCCGAACAGGCCCACCCGGCGCCGGCCGGTGCGCTCGACCAGCTCCACCGCGCGGGCCAGGTGGTCGGCGTTGGAGGGCAGCACGTGGGAGAGGATCGGCACCGAGACGTCGGCCCGCTGCGCCGCGTGCACCAGGCTGCGCAGGTCCTTGGGCAGGCAGGAGCCGCCGAAGGCGAAGCCGGGCCGCAGGTAGGCGGGGCTGATGTTGAGCTTGCGGTCGGCCAGGAACACGTCCATCACCTGGTGCGAGTCCACGCCGAGGGCCTGGCAGACCGCGCCCAGCTCGTTCGCGAAACCGATCTTGAGGCCGTGGAAGGCGTTGTCCGCGTACTTGATCGCCTCGGCGACCGGGACGGGCACCCGGAACACCTCGCCGGGCAGGCCGTCGTACAGCGCGGCGACCACGTCGCCGCTGGCCGGGTCGAGTTCGCCGATGACGGTCTTCGGCGGGTCGAAGAAGTCCCGCACGCTGGTGCCCTCGCGCAGGAACTCCGGGTTGACCGCGACCCCGACGTCCACCCCGGCGGTGCCGCCCAGGTGCTTCTCCAGGATCGGCAGCAGCAGGTCGAGGCAGGTGCCCGGGAGCATGGTGCTGCGGAACACCACGGTGTGCCGCCCGCCCTTCCCGGCGACCGCGGTGCCGATCTGCTCGGTGACCCGCTCCAGATAGGTGGTGCACAGGCTGCCGTTGGGCTCCGAGGGCGTGCCCACGCAGACCAGCGACACCTCGCTGCCCAGCACCGCCTCGCGGACGTCCCCGGTGGCGCGCAGCGCCCCGCTCCGCACCACCTCGGCGATCAGCTCGCCGATCCGTTCCTCGACCACCGGGGCCTTGCCGTCGTTGACCAGGTCGACCTTCACCTGGTTGACGTCCACCCCGATGACCTCGTGTCCCAGACTCGCCAGGCACGCGGCCGACACGCAGCCCACGTAGCCGAGCCCCAACACGCTGACCCGCATGACCCGTTCCTCCCCTCGGGCAGGCCTCACGGCCGGCCATCCGGGCGCCGATCGCACGGCGCCCCCCACCCATCCGTCAGTAGGCCCCCTGGCCCTGGAGCACCGCGCGCAGCGTCTTCCACAGAATCACCGCGTCCAGGGCGAGCGACCAGTCCTCCACGTACCGCAGGTCCAGCCGGACCGCCTCCTCCCACGGGAGGTCGCTGCGCCCGCTGATCTGCCACAGCCCGGTGAGCCCGGGCTTGACGAGCAGTCGCCGCCGGATGTCCGGGCCGTACGCGGCGGACTCCTCCGGCAGCGGCGGCCGCGGGCCGACCAGCGACATCGAGCCGGTCAGCACGTTGACCAGCTGCGGCAGCTCGTCCAGCGAGTACCGGCGCAGCACCCCGCCGACCCGGGTGACCCTGGGGTCCCGGCGGAGCTTGAACAGCAGCCCGGCGCCCTCGTTGCGGTCGGCCAGCTCGGCCCGGGCCCGGTCGGCGCCGGCCACCATGGTGCGGAACTTGACCAGGGTGAACGTGCGGCCGTCCTTGCCGATCCGGTGCTGCCGGTAGAACGCCCCGCCCCGGCTGTCGGCCAGCACGAGCAGCCCGACGGCCAGCATCAGCGGGGAGAACAGGACCAGCAGGACCGCGGCGCCCAGCCGGTCGACGACCTCCTTGACGGCCCGGGGGCCGCCGGTGAAGGTCGGCATGCTGACCCGCAGCATCGGGATCCCGAGCACCGCGTCGACGTGCAGTCGCGGACCGGCCACCTCCATCAGGACCGGCGCCACCACCATCTCGGCGTCGCCGCCCTCCAGGTTCCAGGCCAGCCGCTGCAGCCGGTCCGGTGTCCAGTGCGGGTCCGGGGTGACCGCGACGACCCGGTAGCCGTCCCGGTGCACGTGGTTGGCGACGTCCGTCAGGCGGCCGACCACCGGCACGCCGTCCAGCCGGTCACCGCCCGGCCCGAGCGAGTACGGCGTGCACACCGCCGCCACCCGCCAGCCCAGGTGCGGGAACTTGCGGGTCCGGGCGATCAGGTCGCGCACCGTGGCCGGGCTCCCGGCGGCGAGCACCGGGCGCAGGCACCGCCCCTCGTTGCGCTGCTTGTGCAGCCACAATCGCAGCAGGTACCGCTCGGTCATGGTGACGCCGGTGATCGCCGGGATCGCGACGAAGATCCAGAGCCGGATGTTGTGCGAGCCGAGGGCGATCCCGCCGAGTGCCAGGACGACGGCTGCGGTGAACAGCGCGCGCCCGAGCCGGCGGAACTCCTCGGCGCCCTGGCCGAGTACGGCCGCGGCCCACGCGCGGGTCGTCGCCAGCGCTCCCAGCACCAGCAGTTCGGTGCCGAAGGCGAGGATGCCCCACTTCTCGTGCCAGTTGGCCGCGTCCCGGACCCCGAAGAAGCCGCCGATTGCCGCCACCACGAGGGCGGTGGCCCCGGTGTCGCTGATCATCACGGTCCGGCGGTACTGCTGCTCCCAGTCGATCCCGGTGCGGCCGAACCTCCGGTCCGCCGGGTGCCTGCGGGTCGACGGGGACGGGGCGACTAATTCCCCCTCCTCCTGCTCAACGGCCCCTTCCAAGTCGCCAGTGGGTTCGACGTGTTCGCTCCACACGGTTCCTCCCCCCGGGAGGCCGGGGCCTCCCGCAGTGTTCCTCCCCTAAGGAGGCCCTACCTCCCGTGCCGCGCTGTTCCTACCTCCGGGAGGCCCCCGCCCCCGGCGCATGGCAAAGCCGTCCGTTGCAGCGCTACGTGAAGATCCCGGTCCGGCACCGGGAGACGCTCGTCCCCGCGCCCGCCCGTCCGGGGCACGACCACCGGCCGCTCGCAGCGCGGACCGTGGGTCGGGTGAATGCCGCCTTCCGCCCAACCGGGCGGGGCGAAAATCAATGTAGAGCATCCGGGTCGCCCAAAGAGCGGGATGTGTGAAACAGGTGCTCGACATTTGAAGAAGGATCTTCGGACGGTGATCGCCGAAGTCCTTTCCGGTGCCGCCGGAATGCCCGGTGACCTGCGCGGAACCGGCTTTCCGGGCGACCGTCGCACTGTGAAGAATCGGGCCGGTGAGGGGTGATTTCCCGATGGGGCCGAAGTGACCGGTGGTGCGGGAGAAGGTCGGCGGGAATGCAGGGCACCCGTGGGGTCGGGCCGTGCATATGCCGTCCGGGGTCGGTGGACGGGCGGTCGCGGCGTTGCTCCTCACCGGGCGGCGGCACCGACCCGCCCATGATCGCCCGCGGCGTCGGCACGGCCGTCAACCTGCCTCTTTCGCAGGGGAATTCGAAGGCGAACCGGGCCTCTTGCGCGGGGCGGCTGATCGCGTACAGTCGACAGCGGTGTGCCGGGAAGTCTGGTCGGCGTGAAGGTCGCGTGTGCCTCCTCGCGGTCGGGTGGTGCCGTCGACGGATCCCGACCGCTGGAGCGCGCCATGGACGTCGCCGTCCCCCTCGTGTTCTTCCTCGCCTTCGTCACCCTGGTGCTCACCGCGCCGCGCCTCGACGCGTTCCGCGGCCGGCGCCGGGCCGGTGGCCTCGCCCGAGAACTGATGAGTCGTCACGGATTCTCCGCAAAGCCGGAGTTCACCGCCTCGCGGCTGCCGGTGGCCGGCCCGCCCTTCCACTACGGCGCCGCCCAGCGGCTCACCGACCAGGTCGGCGGCACGGTCGACGGGCTGGCGCTCACCGCCGCCGGCTACCGCTGCCGGTACAACGGGGAGACCCATGTCTACGGCGTCGCGGTGGTGTCGCTGCCCTCCCCGGTGGACGGGATCGAGGTGCGGCACGAACGGGCCTTCCACTCCGTCCTGGTCCCCGAACCGGTGCCGGACGGGCGGATCGCCAGCGGGGAGCCGGAGTTCGACGGCCGGTACCGGAGCTACGCGACCGATCCGGGCCAGGCGCGGCGGGTGCTGTCCGTCCCGCGGGTCCGCACCCTGGCCGCCGCACCGCAGCCGTTCAGCTGGCGGGTGGACGGCACGGACCTGCTGCTCTGGCGCTCCGGCGGCTGGGAGTCGGCGGAGGCGCTGATCGGCTGCGTCCGGGCGGTGACCTCGGTGCTCCGGCCCGCGGACGCCTGACGCCGGCCGGGCGTCAGGCGTCAGGCGTCCGCGGGCCGGTCAGTGCCCGGCGAGGCGCTGGAAGTCCCGGTCCCCGTGGAGGAGTTCGTCGTACCGCCCGGCCGCGGTGGCGGTGCCCCCGGAAAGCATCACCACGGTGTCGGCCGCCTCGATGGTGGACATCCGGTGGGCGATGACCAGCAGGGCGCACTCCTTGCGCAGGTTGTTGAGGTTCACCGTCAGCGCGGCCTCGTTGGCCGGGTCCAGATGGGCCGTGGGCTCGTCCATCAGCAGCAGCCGGGGCCGGGCCAGCAGCGCGCGGGCGATGGCGATCCGCTGGCGTTCGCCGCTGGACAGCCGGAGCCCGCGCTCGCCGACCTCGGAGTCGAGCCCGGCCGGGAGACCGTGCACCTTCTCGGTGAGGTTGACCAGGTCGAGGACCTCCCAGAGCCGGTCCTCGGTGACCTCCGGGGCGGCGTAGCGCAGGTTGTCGCGGAGGGTGCCGTGCAGGATCGGGCAGTCCTGTTCGACCCAGCCGATGTGCGAGCGCCAGTCCTGGAGGCCGATCTCCGCGGCGGGCCGCCCGGCCAGGCGGATGCTGCCGCTCCAGGGCTCGTAGAACCGGTTGATCAGGGCGAAGGTGGTCGACTTGCCGGCCCCGGACGGGCCGACCAGGGCGACCAGCGCGTGCGGCGGGACGGTGAGCGACAGCCCCTGGAGGATCGGGGTGTCCGGGCTGTAGCCGAACCGCAGGTCGCGGATCTCCAACGGCGGGGCGGCCGGGCCGGGGCCGGTGGCGTCGAGGGCGCCCGGGCCGGTGCTGTCGAGGGCGGCCGGGCCGGGAAGGGCGCCGTCGTCCTCGACCGGGAGGGCGTGCACCTCCTCGATCCGGTCGAGGGAGCCCTTGGCCCGGTTCACCGAGGCGATGCCCTCCATCAGCTCGGTGACCGGTCCGGTCAACTGGGTCGCGTACAGCAGCATCGCCACCAGGGCGCCGAGCGACAGCGCGCCCCGGTCGACCCGGGCCGCGCCGAACAGCAGGACCAGCACGAAGGCGGCGTTGATGGCGAGTTGGGCGGTCGGGGCGATCAGGGCGGTGAGCCGGGCGCCGCGCAGTGCGGCGTCGTAGGCGCCGCGGGCGAGGGTGCCGAGCTGGTCGATCTCCCGCTGCTCGGCCCGGTTGGCCCGGACCGTCCGCAGGGCGGACAGGGCCCGCTCCAGCCCGGCCGAGATCGCCCCGACGGTGCCCTGCAACTCGGTGGAGGAGCGGCCGATCTCCGCCGACAGCCGGTTGATGACCAGGCCGCAGGCGCCCAGGACGCCCAGGATGAGCAGCATCAGGACCGGGTCCAGCACGAACATCGCCACGACGCTGCCCAGGGCGACGCACAGGTTGGTGGCGATCTGCACCGAGACGTGGGTCAGCGCCTCGCGCAGGACGACGACGTCCGTCGAGGCGCGGGCCATCAGGTCGCCGACGCGCAGCCGGTCGAAGGCCTCCATCCGGACCCGTAACAGGCGCGAGATCAGCCCGGTCCGCAGGCCCAGCACGAAACGCTCGCCGGTGCGTTCCAGCAGGAACACGGCGACCGCGCCGACGAGCGCCTGGGCCAGCAGCAGCAGGACGAGGACGGTGACGGGGAACAGCAGCGGCCGGTGCGCGGTGAGCGCGTCGACCACCCCCTTGGCGGCCAGCGGCTGGGCGATGCCCACGGCGGCCGCGGTCAGGGTGAGCAGCAGGGCGGCGCCCAGGGCGCGTCGTTGCCCCTCGGTCAGGTTCCACAGCTGTCGAAGCATCGGGTGCGCGGCTCCCCTCGGAGGCCGGGCCCGGGGCGGTGCCCCGGGGTCAGCGGGCCTCCACCAGTCCGGAGGAGCGGAGTTGGTCGGTCAGCGCGGTGAGGTCCTGCTGGGCCTCGGCCGCCTCGATGCCGAAGTGGGCGGCGAACTCCTCGGCCACCTCGTCCAGGGTGTGGCCGTCGAGCAGGCGCTGGAGCGCGTAGGCGCCGGTCTGGTTGAGCTGCCAGTAGGCGCCGGTGCGTCGGCTCAGCAGCACGGCGCCGTCGTCGGTGTCGGTGGACACCGTGTGGGTGGTCAGGCGGAGCGTCATGCGGCCCTCCCGGGCGTGGTCGTGGCGTGGGCGCGGCGTGGGCCGGCCGTCGTCAGGCGGTGGGCGCGGGCTGTTCGGGGGCGACGGCCCCGGCCGCCGCCCGCTTCGGGGCGACGGTGACCATCGGCCGGAAGTAGCCGTCGGGGTAGGGCTCGTCGATGATCCGGCCCTCGGCCTCCACCCAGGCGTGGGCGCCGAACGGGGTGGTGCGCACCCCGGCCTGCCAGGTGGGCCAGCCGCCCCGGAACCGGCACAGGACGGCGGTGGCGATCGACCGCTGGAGGCAGTTGTGGACGGCACAGCGCAGGCTGACCGCGACCACCGCGTTGCGGGCCGCGGAGGCCCGGGCCGCCGTGACCGGCCGGGCGCCGGTGCTCAGCGCGCCGAGCACGGTGCTCAGCCGCCCGGGCGACAGCCTGGCCAGCGGACGGGCGATGGCCACCGCGGCCAGCGGCAGCAGGCGCCGGTGCAGCGGCAGTCGGGCGCGGGGCTGGAGTGCGCAGGGCGGGCTGGTCACGGCGTCTCCTCGGGGTCGGCGGCGGGGGCCGGGCGGTCGGCGCCGCCGCGGGCGGGTCCGGCCAGGGCCGGCTGGGGGGCGGGGCGGGCGGCGATCTCCCGCAGCCACAGTTCGGCGCCGATGGTCGCCTCCAGCTGGGCGGACCAGACGTCCCCGGCGCGCGGCGGGGTGACCAGCGTGGTGCGCAGCCGGCGGACGTCGATCAGGCCGCGCCGGGCCAGTTCGGAGTCGGCGAAGAGGTCCAGCAGGTCGGGGACGTGCTCCTGGAGGGCGCGGTCGACGGGCTCCTCGCAGTCGCCCTTGGTGGTCCGGGTGAGGATCACGTCGGGCACCAGCCCCTCCATCGCGGTGGCCAGGGCCGGCTTGTACCGCCAGGGGCTGAAGCGTTCGTGGGTGCGGATGGCCAGTACGGCCTCGACCACCCGGTCGTCCAGGTACGGCAGTTCGAGCGGCAGCCCGGCGGCGGCGAACTCGCGGCAGATCAGCCGGAGCACCGGGCCGGCGCTGCGCAGGGCGGTGAGGGCCTCGTGCTGGCCGCGGTCGGGCGCCAGCGGGGTGACCCGGGCGGCGACGTCCTGGAAGACCGCCCGGGTGGTGCGCACCGCCTCGGCGGTGGCCCACGGCGTCGCCGGCAGGCGTTCGCCCCAGCCCAGGGAGGGGGAGCGGGGCAGCGGCGCGCTGCGGGCGAGGTCGTCGGCGCTCTGCCGCCACCAGTCGGCGAGGTCGCCGCCGCGCAGCAGCCCGGCCAGGCTGGGCAGCAACGGCCAGTCGTGGAGCGCCTGGTGGGCCCGGAGTTGCCGCCAGGCGGTGAGCGGGCTGGTGCGCAGCAGGGTGTGCAGGTAGGCCGCGCCGCCGGTGAAGAGTTCGTCCGCCCCGTGTCCGGCCAGGTGCCGGGTGGCGCCGTGGTCGAGCAGGTGCCGGATGCCGAAGCGGATCGCGTTCATCCCGCGGGTGGCCGCGCGCGGGGCCTCGGTGTCGATCGTCCAGTACGGCGGGGCGAACACCGGCGGGGCGTCGGTGTCCGGCACGGTGAGGTGCCGGCCGCGGGCCAGCAGCCGGGCGGCCTGGCCCGCGTACAGCGGGTCGTCGTTGATCGCGCTGCCGCCGGTCCAGCAGAAGGTCATCAGGTCCGGGTCGTGCTCGGCGGCGAGGAAGCAGAGCGAGGTGGAGTCCATGCCGCCGGAGAGGTCGGCGGACAGCGTGCCCTGGTCGAGCCGGCGTTGGGCCACCGCCGCCCGCAGCGCCTCGCGGACCGCCACCGCCCCTTCGGCGAGCGGGACGTCCGGCTCGGGCGGCTGCCACCAGCGGGCCGTCCGGGCGGCGCCCTCGGCGGGGAGCAGCAGGCAGGAGTCGGCGGGCACCTGGTGCACGCCGCGCCACCAACTGCGCTCGCTCAGCGGCGCGAAGAGCATCCCGTAGGTGACGCTGGTGGCGATCAGCTCCTCGTCCGGCTCGGCACCGATCGACGCGGCCAGCACGTCGGCCCGGTCGGCGGCGACCGGTACGCCGTCCACCCGGGCGGTGTACACGCAGCGGGTGCCGGTGACGGTGCCCTGGAAGCGCACCTGCCCGTGCACGGAGGCCACCAGGTGGGTGTTGCCGGGAAGGCTGCGGGCCAGGGCGTCGAGGTCCGAGAGCTCGCGCACCGAGGAGACCAGCGCGTCCAGCCGGGCGGGCGCGACCGGGCACGGTCCGTAGACCGCGACCCGGACCGGACCGGCCTCCGCGACGACCAGGTCCCCGGGCGCCCAGGAGCCGACCAGCCACGGCCGACCGGAGGGGTGGTTCACCAGCTGTGGTACTTCGCCACCGATCCGACGGTGGGCCCGGGCGCCGCCCGGGGAATCCGGAAAGACCATGAGGTGGTCATTGTGCGACGTCACCTCTCTCACCCCCCACGTATCACGGTTATCAGGGCTCAATCAGCACCACGGGTGCTTCGCCCCAGAACCGTGCACCACCGTGGGGGGTCGCACAACCGGCTGAAACCGTTCCCCTTGCCGATTGCGCCATTCGGGAGCGGGGTTCTTCACGCCATCAGGCGTCGATAATATGCCGATCATGAAAGGCTTGATCCTAGATTTGATCGATTTTGATCGTTTCGATGCCTGTCATGTCCACTTCGCTAAATGGGTTGATCATCCAATGATTTGTTGACGATTCACCCGTATGAATATCGAAGCCGACTCGCATTGGCTGGATCGGCATTGTCCGTGTAGACACCATGGGCGGGCGGCGGCTCAATGAGAGCGAGGCCACGCCAGGCCTCGCTCTCGATGGATTGGAGAACATCGTGACGAAGAACCAGAAGCTCCCCGTGCGTTACACCCCGCCGGCGGCCGCCAAGGTCGGCGACTTCACCAAGGACACGGACGGCACCATCTACACCCTCAAGGACGCGACGACCCTGGGCTTCAAGAAGCCGCGTTGATGCCCGTCCCGCCCGGATAGGCCAGAGTGACCGGACGGGCCCCCCCCCCCCCCGGCGGGGCGGCCCCGTGCCCCCGCCCCCGGCGGTGCGCCGCACGTCGCCCGCCGTCGGCCCGCCCGGCGCGTGTGGCGCG
>NZ_JBFBGS010000013.1:143902-156473 GCF_040684795.1 Kitasatospora sp. NPDC089797
TCCCCCCCCACCCCCCCGCCCCCCCCGGGGCCTACTCACCGCGGGTTTGTGCCCCCCCCCCCCGCTATCGCCCATGGGCCCCGCCGCCCCCCCCCCCCCGGGGGGGGGCCCGTCCGCCTGTCCGTGACCCGGCATCGTCCGGCGCGCACGCGGTCCGGGTCCTCGCTCCGACCGCGGGCCCGGGCTCTCGCTCCGGCTGCGGCGCGCGCCGCGGCGCCGCGCCCTCCGGCGCCCGCGCCCCACCGTCGACCGGGCGGTGGCCCGGCGTCACCGGTCAACTCACCCTCCGGATAGGTAGGATGACTGACCGTCATTACCAGCCAGCTGGAGGGGTCGTGCCGGAGCTGCACTTCACTGTCCTGGGACCGCTGCGGGCCTGGCAGGCGGGCCGGGAGCTGCGGTTCAACCGGGCCCGCGACCGCGCGGTGCTCGCGGTGCTCCTCGCCGCCGCGGGCCGGCCCGTGCCGGTCGGCGAGATCGTCGACGGGGTCTGGGGCGACGAGGGGGACGAGGCGCCCGACCGGGTCGGCGCGCTGCCCGGCCACGTGTACCGGCTGCGCAAGGTGCTCGACGGCCCGGCGCCGGACCGGGTCGGCGCGAGCGTCCTGCGGCACGAGGGCAAGGGGTACCGGCTGGACGTCGACCCCGGGGCCGTCGACCGGACGGCCTTCCTGGCCGGGATCGCCGAGGCGGCCGCCGCCCGCCGCAACTGGCAGCCGGAACGGGCCCGTTCGCTGTTCGCCGAGGCCCTCGCGCTGTGGACGGGCCGGGCGCTGGACGACGTCCCGGGGCCGTTCGCGGCGCACGAACGCCGCCTCCTGGGCGACCGGCGGGAGGAGGCGGTGCGGCACCACCGGGACCTCGGCGTCGAGCTGTCCGGCCCGCCCGGCCCGCCCGGCCCGACGCCCGGGGCCCGTGAGGTTCGGCGCCCGCTCCAACTCCCGCCGGACCTCGCCCAGTTCACCGGTCGACAGGCGCAACTGGCCGAGATCGGCGAGGTGCTGGGCAGGGCGGCGCGGACGACGGCACCGCTGGTCACCGTGGCCGGCGCGACCGGGACCGGCAAGAGCGCCCTGGCGGTGCACGCCGCCCACCGGGCCGTGCACCTCTACCCGGACGGCCAGTTGTACGCGGACCTGCGCGGCGCGGACCGGGCTGCGGTGGCCCGGATCCTGGCCGCCTTCGTCCGCGCGCTGGGCGTCGAGGAGTCGGCGGTGCCCGCCGGCCTCGCCGACCGCCGGGCCCTGTTCCACCGGCTGCTGGCCGGGCGGCGCGTCCTGGTGGTGCTGGACGGCGCCGCCGCCGTGGAGCGGGCCCGCCCGCTGCTGCCGACGGCACCGGGCTGCGCCGCCCTCGTCACGCTCGCCGACCCGGGCGGCCCGGAGCCGCCGGAACGCCCGGACGGGGCGGACCGGCCGGGGCCGGAGCCCGACGGCGAACACCGGGTCCGCCTGGGCCGGCTGAGCCCGACCGACGCGCTGCTCCTGCTCGACCGGATCCTCGGGCCGGACCGGGCGGGCCGGGAGCCGTGCTCCGTCCAGGCCCTGGCGGCCGCCTGCGACCACCTGCCGGGTCCGCTGTGCCGCGCGGCCGACCTGCTGCTGCGCCGGCCGTCCTGGGCGGTCTCCGCCCTGGTCCCGTCGCCGAAGGGGCGGCTGCGGTGCGGCAGCTAGTGCCGCTGGTGCCGACTCCGCTGCTCCGGATCCTGCCGACCGGGCGATGCCGGGACGCGCCGGCGGCCGCCCTGCGGGTCCGCCCTCCGACGCCCGCCTGCGGCGCGTCCGGCGGAACGGGCGGAACGGGCGGACCCGGTGCGCCCGGCGGAACCCGCGCGACCGATGCGATCGGCGCGCCGCGGTGAGCCGGGGCGGCCCCGACGACGACGGCGCCGCCGGGCTGAACTTCCGGCTGCTGGGCCCACCCGCCGGCTGGGCCCGCGACCAGCCGCTCGACCTGGGCCGACGGCAGCAACAGGCCTTCCTGGCCATGCTGCTGGCCCGGCCCGGACGGGTGCTCACGGCCGAGGCGCTGGCGGCCGGGGTCTTCGAGGAGGACCGCCCGCCGGCCCGGCCCAGGTCCGTGCTGGCGACCCACGCCTACCGGCTGCGCCGGGAGTTCAGGAGGTTCGCCGCCGAGCACCTGCTGGTGACCGTCGACGGCGGCTACCGGCTGGACGTGCCCGCCGGGGCGGTGGACGTCGGCACCTTCGACGCCCTGGTCGGACAGGCCGACCGGGCCACCGCCGCCGGGGAACTCCCGTACGCCCGGGACCGGTTGGCCGGTGCGCTGGCCCTGCACCGGGGCGAGCCGCTGGCCGGCCTGCCGGGCCCGCACGCCGCCGAGCTGCGTCTTCGGCTGCAGCTGCGCCGGCTCACCGCCCTGGAGGCCAAGCTCGGCCTGGACGTCGAGCTGGGGGACAGCCCGAGCTGCCTGGTGGACCTCGGCCGGGCCGTCTTCGCCCATCCGTTCCACGAGCGCTTCCGGGCGCTCCTGGCGGCGGAGCTGGACCGTTCGGGCCGCCCGGCCGAGGCCCGCGCGGTGCGCGCCGAGGCCCGCCGCTTCTTCGAGGAACAGGGCCTGGGGCAACCGGAGTTGGACGTCACGCCGACCCGGTCCGACCGGGCCGCCGCCCCGGCCGCCGCCCCCGCCGCTGTGACCTCCGACCCGACACGACTGCCCCCCGCCGTGGCGGACTTCACCGGCCGCCGGGAGGCCGTGGCGCACCTGGCCGGAACGCTGTCCCGGCCCGACCCGGCCGCCGTGGTCGTGCTGGCCGTCAACGGCCTGGGCGGGGTCGGGAAGACCACCCTGGCCCTGCACGTCGCCCATGCGCTGCGCGACCGCTACCCGGACGGCCGGCTCCACCTGGACCTGCGCGGCACCCGGGCCGACCCGCTCGACCCCGCCGAGGCCCTCGCCGTGCTGCTCACCGCCCTCGGCACGGCCGAGCGGGCGATCCCCGTCGACCCGGTCGAGCGCGCCGCGCTCTACCGGACCACGGTGGCCGGGCGCCGGCTGCTGCTCCTGCTGGACAACGCGGCCGACGCCGCCCAGGTGTTCCCGCTGCTGCCCGGCGCCCGGAGCTGCGCGGTGCTGATCACCAGCCGCAGTTGGCTGAGCCTGCTGCCCGGGGCCCAGCACCTCCACCTCGACGCCCTGGCGCCGTCCGAGGCGCTCGACCTGCTGGCCGCCACGGCCGGGCGGGCCAGGGTCGAGGCCGAGCCCGGGGCGGCCGCCGCGATCGTCGGGGCCTGCGGGCTGCTGCCGCTGGCGGTCCGGGTGGCCGGCTCCCGGCTGGCCGCCGACCCCGGGCAGCCGCTCGCCCGGCTCGCCGCGAGCCTCGCCGACGAGTCGACCCGGCTCGCCGAACTCGCCTGCGACCACACCGCCGTGGAGCCCGCCCTGGCGCTCTCGTACGCCCGGTTGGATCCGCCGCAGGCCCGCGCCCTGCGGCTGGTGGCCCTGCCGGACGTGCCCGACCTCGCCCTCCCGGCCGCCGCCGCGCTGCTCGACCGGGGTCCGGCGGAGACCCGCGCCCTGCTGGAGGCGCTGGTGGACCTCAACCTGTTGCAGTCCCCGGCCGCCGACCACTACGGCTGCCACGACCTGGTCCGGGTGTTCGCCCGGCAGCGGAGCGGTCGGCAGGACGCTCCCGGGGCGGTCACCGCCGCGTTCGCCCGGCTGCTCGACCACTGCGTGGCGGGCGCCCGGAGCGCGGCGGCGGCGGCCCACCGCACCGATCTGGCCCGGCGCGGTGCGGCCCCGGTGGTGACCACCGGGGCGGGCCCCGCCTTCCGCAGCATCGAGGCGGCCAACACCTGGATGCGGGCCCAGAGCGCCCTGCACCACGCGGTGGTCCACCGGGCCTGCGCTGACGACGGGCTGTCGCTGGCGCAGGCCGCCGAGCTGGTGGACACCATGGGCGGGGCGTTCTTCGGCCGCGGCTACGCGGCCTCGGTGGCCGAGCTCGCCGGGCGGTTGGCCGAGGCCGCACACCGGCGCGCCGAGCCGGCCGCCGAGGTCCTGGCCCGCTCGGTGCGCGGCGGCATGCTCTGGCACACCGGCCGGTTCGCGCAGGCCGGTGTCGAGCTGAACCGGGCGCTGCCGCTGTGCCGGGGGCGGGAGTTGAGCGGGCTGCGGGCGCGGGTCCTGCACCTGCTCGGGGCGACCGCCCGGCTGGAGCGGCGCTACGAGGAGGCGATCGTCGTGCTGGGCCGGGCCGCCGCGCTCTTCCACGCGCTCGGGGACGCCGCCGCCGAGGGCCTGACGCTCGGTGAACTCGCCGTCTGCCAGGCGCAGACCGGCCGCTTCGCGCGGGCCCGGGCCACCGCCGTCCGGGGTGCGGAGCTGACCGGTCGGCAGTTCCGCGGGGCGGAGGCGGTCAGCCGCTTCTACCTCGCGCGGGTGCTGCACCTGGGCGGCGACCTGGCCCCGGCGCTCGCCGAGGCCGAGCGCGCGCGCCGGGGGCTGGGCAGCATCGGCCTGACCGACTACCACGTCGCCGCGGGCGTGCTGGTCGCCCAGGTCCACCTGACGGCGGGGCGGGCGCGGGCCGCCGTCCGCTCGGTGGAGGAGACCCTGCCGCTGGCCCGGCAGGCCTCGGGCACGCTCGAAGGGTTCGCGCTGGGCACCCTCGGGGAGGCCTGCGCGATGCTGCGGCGCACCGACCGGGCCCGCGTCGTCCTGGGCGAAGCACTGCGCCGGTTCCGGCAGTTGGATCTCCCGGTGCACGCGGCGGAGGTCGAGTCCGTGCTGCTCGGCCTGGCCTGACGCGGGTGCTCATCGTTTGTCCATCGGGGTGTCCGAACCTTCCGGTGTGCCCGGTCGAAGGACCGGGTCGCGATCGAGAGGGAGAACCGGGATGTTCGTCAACGGAGTCCGCAAGACGGCCGTCGCCCTGCTCGGCACGGCGCTGGTCGCCGGCCTCGGCCTGGCCGGCGCCGGCACCGCCGCGGCGTCGAGCGGCGGCGGCTGCGGCGGCACCGACACCGAGCGGGCCTGCGTGAGCGCGGGGAACGGCCAGGTGACGGCGCAGGCGTACAGCAACTTCGGGAACGGCAACTGCAACGAGGAGGTGATCCTCTGGGACTACACCACCGGCGGCCGGGCCCTGGACACCACCTTCCCGTGTCACAGCGGTGAGTACACCTACTCCTACACCCTCACCAACCCGAGCGGGGGCCACGACTACAAGGCCGAGGTGCGCTTCTACTGGCCCGGTGGCAGCGGCTACGACTACCAGCTCAGCCCCGACCTCTTCTACTGACCGGCGCTGACGGGCAGCCCCCACCGGGGCTGCCCGACCGGGCCGGTCGCCGGCTCCCCGCGTACGGAATCCGTCAAGACGGCGGCCCGCGCATTCCGGTGCGGCGTGCGGACCGTCAAGATCGTCCCCCGGGGGCGTCGCCGACGCCCGCGTCCGTACGGTCATCACACGGGGGAACGTCCCATGGCGCACCTGCTCGTCGAAGAGAACTTCCAGCACCTCGACGGTGACGACGTGGAGTCGCTGATCGAGGCGCTCACCGAACTCGGCTTCAGCGCGGAGCCGACCCAGCCGCGCACGGCGGGCCGCGGCCGCGACTGGACGCTCTTCCTGCACTGGCTGCGGGACGACCTCGCGCCGGTCAGCGGGGACGACGTGGCGGCGGCGCTGGTCCGGGCCGTGACGGAGACGCTGGGCCAGGTGCACGCGGCCGGTGCGGGCGGGACCAGCGTGCGCGGCCGCACCCTGCCGGTCCGGATCGACATCCGCGGGCGGGCCGGGGAGCTGATCAGGTCGATCGAGCTGCCGGCGGCCCCGGCGAAGGCGGCGGCGCCGCACTGGTGGCGCGGCACCCGGCCGGCCGCCGCCGAGGGGCCGGTGCCCGGGGCGCTCGGCTTCAGCGGCTGACCCGGGAGGCCGGTGCGCGGCGGGTCCGTCGGTGACACGCCGTGCGTGACGGGTTGGTGAGTGACAGGGGTGCGCGGGAGGCCGGTCGGACCGGCCTCCCGCGCCGCTGTCGTTCCGGCCCCGACCGTGCCGTCCGCCGTGGCACGGGCTGTACCGCGGAATTGGTCCAGACCTAAATGGTCCAGACCTATTGACCGCTCCGGCCGGTCCTCCTACGATCCGGTCCGGCACAGCCCCACATGTCCCCACCTCATCCAGCCGGGCGGCACGCCCCCACGCGTCGGCCTTGTCCATGGCGCCCGGCCGGGAAGGGAGTTCAGCATGTTCCGTCGGAGGCCGCGCACCCCGCGCGCATCGGATGCTCTCCGTCCCTGTCCGGACCGGGCCCGCACCGCGGGCGGGCGCCCGGGGAACGCCCCGCCCCGGGCCGGGCTGGAGCGCGCGACGCGGGTCGACCGCGGCAGCCGCGCCCAGCCCGGGCCGACGGCGCTGCGGCGCTCGCTGGCCGGCTTGAGCGCGGCCGCCCTGATCGGTGCCGGGATCGCGGTGGTGGGCTCCGTCACCGCCGGGGCCGCGACCCCCAACCTGATCGCCAACCCCGGGTTCGAGAACGGGCTCGCCAACTGGACCTGCTCCGGCGGTTCCGGCGCGGTCGTCAGCAGCCCGGTGCACTCCGGCAACTCGGCGCTGAAGGCCACCCCGACCGGCCAGGACACCGCCCAGTGCAGCCAGACCGTCAGCGTGCAGCCCAACTCCCAGTACACGCTGAGCGCCTACGTCCAGGGCAGCTACGCCTACCTGGGTGCCAGCGGTACCGGCGGCGGCAGCGACCCGTCCACCTGGACGCCGAGCAGTTCCTCGTACAGCCAGCTCAGCGTCAACTTCACCACCGGGGCGAACACCACCTCGGTGACCGTCTACCTGCACGGCTGGTACGGGCAGCCCGCCTACTACGCGGACGACGTGTCGCTCACCGGCCCCGGCGGCAGCACCAGTTCCCCGCCGACCACGCCGCCGACCACGCCCCCCACGACCCCGCCCACCACGCCTCCCACCACGCCCCCCACGACTCCGCCGACCACGCCTCCCACCACCCCGCCGACGACCCCGCCCACCACCCCGCCGGGCAGCGACACCTGCCCGACGAAGCCCAGGCCGTCCGGCAAGGTCCTCCAGGGCTACTGGGAGAACTGGGACGGCGCCGTGAACGGCGTCCACCCGGGCCTCGGCTGGATCCCCATCACCGACAGCCGGATCGCCGCGCACGGCTACAACGTCATCAACGCCGCCTTCCCGGTGATCCTCTCCGACGGCACCGTCCAGTGGCAGGACGGCATGGACACCAACGTCAAGGTGGCGACCCCCGCCGAGATGTGCCAGGCCAAGGCGAACGGCGCGACCATCCTGATGTCGATCGGCGGCGCCGCCGCGGGCATCGACCTGAGCTCCAGCACCGTCGCCGACCGCTTCGTGGCGACCGTCGTCCCGATCCTCAAGAAGTACAACTTCGACGGGATCGACATCGACATCGAGACCGGCCTGTCCGGGGGCGGCGACATCAAGACGCTCTCCGCCTCGCAGGCCAACCTGGAGCGCATCATCGACGGCGTGCTGGCCCAGATGCCCGCGGGCTTCGGCCTGACGATGGCCCCCGAGACGGCGTACGTCACCGGCGGCAGCGTCACCTACGGCTCGATCTGGGGCGCCTACCTGCCGATCATCAAGAAGTACGTCGACAACGGCCAGCTGTGGTGGCTGAACATGCAGTACTACAACGGCAGCATGTACGGCTGCTCCGGTGACTCCTACCAGGCCGGCACCGTCCAGGGCTTCACCGTGCAGACCACCTGCCTGAACAACGGCCTGACCATCCAGGGAACCACCATCACCGTGCCGTACGACAAGCAGGTGCCCGGCCTGCCGGCCCAACCCGGCGCGGGCGGCGGCTACATGGACCCGGGCTCGGTCGGCCAGGGCTGGAGCGCCTTCGGCGGTGCGCTGAAGGGGCTGATGACCTGGTCGCTCAACTGGGACGGTTCGAAGGGCTGGAGCTTCGGCGACAACGTCAAGTCCTTCGAGGGGCGTTGAGCCCCCGCTGAAGCCGGTCCGACGGCCCGCCCCCGCTCCCCGGGGGCGGGCCGTCGCCGTGCGCGTGCGGGCCGGTCCGGCCGGACCGATGGACCAATGGAGGGACACCGGCGAGCGGATGCCGGAGCCGCACGTCCCGGTCGCATAGCGTGACGCCCGGCCTCCGCCCCGAGCCGGGCACGGAGAACGAGACGCACGGGCGCACGAGCGCCGGAGCACAGCAGCGGAAGAGGGGCTGACGGACGGTGACCGGGAGGCTGCGGGTGTTCCTGGGGGCGGCGCCGGGAGTCGGGAAGACCTACGCCATGCTGCGGGAGGGCCGACGGCTGCGCGGCGAGGGCCTGGACGTGGTGGTCGGCCTGGTGGAGACGTACGGCCGGCACGGCACCGAGGAGCAGCTCGGGGACCTCCCGGTGCTGCCCCGGCGCCCGGTGGCCTACCGGGGCGCGGAGCTGACGGAACTGGACCTGGACGCCCTGCTGGCCCGCCGCCCGGCGCTCGCGCTGGTCGACGAGCTCGCGCACACCGACCCGCCCGGCGGGCGCCACCGCAAGCGCTGGCAGGACGTCCGGGAGCTGCTGGACGCGGGCATCGACGTGGCGACCACGCTCAACATCCAGCACCTGGAGAGCCTCAACGACGTGGTCGAGCAGATCACCGGCACCGCCCAGCGCGAGACCGTCCCGGACGAGGTCGTCCGTGCCGCCGACCGGATCGAGCTGGTCGACCTCAGCCCGGAGGCGCTGCGCACCCGGCTCGCCCAGGGCGAGGTCTACCCGCCGGACCGGATCGACGTCGCGCTGGACCACTACTTCCGGGCGGGCAACCTCGGCGCCCTGCGGGAGCTGGCGCTGCTCTGGCTCGCCGACCGGGTGGAGGACGAGCTGGCCGACTACCGCGCCCGGCACGGCATCCGGGCGCCCTGGGAGACCAAGGAGCGGATCGTCGTCGCGCTGAACGGCGCCCCGCAGGGCGAGCACCTGATCCGCCGCGGCGCCCGGACCGCGACCCGGATGCACGGGGACCTGATCGGGGTGCACGTCCGGCTGGACGACGGTACGACGCAGCACGAACCGCCGGGCCTGGCGGCGCACCGCGCGTTGCTCCAGGAACTGCACGGCAGCTTCGTCGAGGTGAGCGGCGGGGACGTGGCCCGGGCCCTGGTGGACTTCGCCCGGGCGGAGAGCGCCACCCAGATCCTGCTCGGGCCGACCGGCCGCAGCCGGCTGCGCGAGCTGGTCCACGGCTCGGTGATCAACCGGGTGATCCGGCTGGCCGGCCCGATCGACGTGCGCGTGCTGCCGGCCCGCGAGCCGGGGCTGCTGACCGTACCGGCCGGGCCCCGACGGCGGCGCCCGGCCCTGGTCCCGCTCCGCCGGCGCCGGCTGGCCTGGCTGCTCGGACCGGCCGGGGTGGTCGCGCTGACCTGGGCGCTGTCCCCGCTGCGCCGGTCGATGGGCCTGTCCGGCGTGCTGCTGTGCCTGCTGCTGGCGGTGGCCGGGACGGCCCGGCTGGGCGGGCTGCTGCCGGCCGCCGGCGCCACCGCGGCCGGGGCGCTGGCGGCGGACTGGTTCTTCACCACGCCGTGGCACAGCCTGACCGTGGAGCACGGCGCGGACCTCGCGGCGCTGCTGCTGTTCCTGGCGGTCGCCGGGGTGATCGCGCACCTGATCGACGGCCTGACCCGGCGCTCCCAGCAGGCCGGGCGGGCGCGCGCGGAGGCGGCCGTGCTGGCCCGGCTGGCGGGGGAGACGGTGGAGTCCGGGCCGCGGGTACTGCCCGACCTGGTGGCCGAGTTGCGGCAGGTGTTCGGGCTGGACGGCGCCGCGGTGCTGGTGCGCACCGGTGCGCTGTGGCAGCCGGCCGCGGCCGCCGGGGCGACGGTGCCGCAGCGGCCGGACGAGGCCTCGCTCGCCGTCGACCTCGGCGAGGGCACGGTGCTGGTCCTGCGCGGCGCACCGCTCACCGAGGAGGACACCCGGCTGCTGGGCCCCTACGTCACCCAGCTGAAGCTGGCCCGGGAGCGCGAGCGGCTGGCCGCGCAGGCCGCGCGGGCCGAGGCACTCGCCCGCACCGACGAGCAGCAGACCGCGCTGCTGGAGGAGGTCGGGCGGGAGCTGCGGGCGCCGCTGGCGGCGGTGCGCCGGGAGGCCGGGGCGCTGCCCGGGCCGGCCGGGCAGCGGATCGGCGCCGCGGCGGAGCGGATGGCGCGGCTGGTCGCCGACCTGCTGGACCTGGGCCGGCTGCGGGCCGGGACGCTGACCGTGGTGCTGCGGCCGACCGTGGTGGCCGAGGCGGTCCGGGCGGCCGCCGACGGGATGCCGGGCGTCCGGGTGGAGCTGGAGCTGGAGCCCGGCCTGCCCCGGGTGCTGGCCGATCCCGGGCTGCTGCGGCGGGCGGTCGCGGACGCGCTGGCGCTGGGTGCGGCGGGCGGCGGGCCGGTCCTGGTGGCGGCCGGCGCGGTGGCCGGGCGGGTGGACGTCCGGGTGACCGTCCAGGGGTATCGGGCGGGCGACCGGAGCGGCGCGGGCCCGGCCGTGCTGGGCGGCTTCGTCGAGGCGATGCACGGCGAACTGACGGTCGAACCGGCGCCCGGCGGCGCCACCGCCTTCGTGCTCGGCCTGGCCCGGGCGACGGCCTGACACCGGGCCCGGTAGCGGCCCTGAGACTCAGCCCGGCACCGGGTCGGCCGCCGTTCCGCGGCCCGCGGCGTCAGGACCGCGTAGCGAGGGCGGGCGGCGGCGTCAGGATCGCGTCAAGACGCAGCGGTGGCGCGCCGCCCGTCCGGTTGGCTGGCGCCGGACGAACGTACGGCGAGGCTGGGACGCAACCATGCGCATGTACTCCGCCCGCCCCGGCGGGCGACGCTACCGGCCGGTCCTGGACCGGCTGTCGACGGGGGTGTCCTTCGCGCTGGCCCTGCCGGCCGGCGGGCTGCTGGCACTCGGCCTCGACCGGTTCGGCGAACTCCACGCCGGCCTGCTCCCGTACCTCGCCTACCTGGGCCTGGCCGTGCTGGCCGGGGCGTACTCCCGGCCGCGGGCCGCACCGGTGGTCGGCCTGGCGGCCTGGCTGTGCTGCAACGCCTTCGCCGAACACCACCACGCCGAACTCGGCTGGTCCGGGGCGGGCGTGGAGGGGGAGCACTTCGCGCTGTTCACCGCCGCCGCGCTGCTGCTCTCGCTGCCCGCCGCCCTGCCGCGCCGGTCGATCCGGGTCGAGCGCCTCCGCCTTGACGGGCCGGCGGCCCCCTGACACCGCCGCCCGGTCAGCGGGCGAGTGCCGGGCCCGCCCAGTACACCACCTCGTGGCGCACCGCCCGGAAGCCCGCCGCCTCGGCCAGCGCCCGGCTCGCCCGGTTGCTCCGGGGCGCCGACCAGGTCGGGGTGAGCCCCCGGCCGCGGGCGGCGGCGGTGGCGGCGTGGACGCAGGCGAGCGCGAGGTCGAGGCGGCGGAACGCCGGGTCGGTGGCCACCGCGAGGTCCAGATGCTCCCGGCCGACCAGGTACCCGCACACCACTGAGGCCAGGTACGGGCCGAGGAACGCGCCCCAGGCGAACCCGCCCCCGGCCAGCGCGCGGTGGCCGCCCCAGGTTTCGGCGATCCAGTGCGGGCCGGCGGCCGTCGACCCGGCGGCCGACCCGGCGGCCCGCCGGGCGAAGCGGTCGAGCCGGGCGGTGTCCCCGGCCTCCAGCGGGCGGACCCAGGCGGCGGTGTTCCGGGACACCGGCCGGGGCCGCTCGGCGTGGACGTGCACCACCCGCACCCACGGGGTGAGGTGGCTGAAGGTGCGGCCGAGCAGCGGCAGGAAGTGTTCCGGGGCGTGGAACTGCCCCCGCCCGTGGCGGGCCAGCACGTCCGGGTCCAGCCGTGCCGGGTCGCCGTGCAGCAGCCGTTCCGGGCCGCAGTGCACCAGCAGTGCACGGGGGTCGCCGGGGTCGTCCGTCCACCAGCCGCCGTGGGCGCTCCGGAGGACGTGGGCGGGCAGGAGGGAGGCGCCGGGCCGCTCGGCGCCGAGCCGGTCGGCGCCGAGCCGGTCGGTCAGGGGCGGGGTGGTGACGGGCGGGGTGGTGACGGACATCCGTCCAGTACGGCAGGGCGCGGGCCGCGGGGGCGGCTCCTTGACGAAAGCCTGGCAGCGGCGGGCCGGTTGCTGACGGAACCTTGGCGACTGCGGTGGCACCGGGGCGAGTTGGCGGCCGTCCGGGGCCCGGTACCGGCGGTCCGGCGGCAGTCCGGCGTCAACCCGGCGTCGAGGCCGGGCCCGTACGGGGCGGGCGCGGCGTCCACGGCGCGTCAGGGGTTCGTCAGGGCGGGTGAACGGGCTTGCCCCGGGCCCCCGGGCAGGCTTGGATGAGGGACATGCACCGCTCGACACGCCACCACGACCGCCCGCCGCATAGTCGGCCGCGGATCGTCGTCGCCGTCGCGGTCGCCACGGCCGTCCGGTAGTACCGAGCTCCTTCCCGCTGGTCACCGGCCGCGTGCACGGGCCGGGCTCCGTCTTCGTCGGGCCCGTGCCGATCACCGCCGCCCGACCCCCGCCCCGATCGGCGGGAATCAGCGTACCCGGGCAGGTTCGAGCAAGAA
>NZ_JBFBGS010000013.1:156483-175134 GCF_040684795.1 Kitasatospora sp. NPDC089797
CCGGTGGGCCCGGGCGCGGTGCCGGGGCGGGGGTCCGTTGTGGGGGGGCCCGTGCCTACCCCCGCCGCCCCCCCCCCCCCCCGGGGGGGGGGGGGGGGGGGGGGGCCCGCGGCTCCCTCGCAGTACCTCCCTTCTCGCACCGGCGGCCCCGGGGCGGGCGGCTCCGCGCCGTCCCGTACCCGCACCCCGCCGGTGCCCCGTACACCCTTGGATGGGTCATGTCCGACGCTGTTCTGTCCGCCCGAACCGCCCTCGTCACCGGTGCCTCCTCCGGCATCGGTTGGGACACCGCCCGGCTGCTCGCCGGGCTGGGCGCGACCGTCCTGGTACACGCCAGGACCACCGCCGAGGCCGAGAGCGCCGTCGAGCGGCTGGTCGCCGCGGGCGCCCGCCGTGACCAACTCGTCGAACTGGCAGCCGACTTCAGCAAGCTGACCGAGGTCGCGGTGCTGGCCGGCACGGTCGTCAAGCACTATCCGTCGCTGGACCTGCTGGTGAACAACGCCGCCGTGATGGCGCCCGAGCGCTGCACCCTCACCGACGACGGCAACGAGCTCTCGCTCCAGGTCAACTTCCTCGCCGCGCACCTGCTGGCGAAGCTGCTGCGGGCCCCGCTCTCGGCGGCCGGCGGAGCCCGGATCGTCAACGTCTCCTCCTCGCTGCACCGCACCGCGTCGATGAACTGGTCGGACCCGCACCGGATGAAGCGGTACTCGCGGGTCGCCGCGTACGCCCAGTCGCAGCTCGCGCTCACCATGGCCACCGCCGAGATGGCCCCGGCCGGCTCCGGCATCACCGCCGTCAGCCTCAACCCCGGCCTGTGCGACACCGCGCTGCTGCCGCTGTACGGGCGGGTCGGCGCGCCGGCCGCCGAGGGCGCGGCCGCCGTGGTCCGGCTCTGCCTGCCCGACGTCGAGGTCGCCAACGGCGCCTACTACGACGGCGGCGTGACCGCGCCGACCGCCCTGGCCGCCCAGGAGGAGCGCTCGCAGAAGCGCCTGGCCAAGCTGGCCGACCAGTTGGTGGGCCAGGCCGCCTGAACGTCCCCCTCCCGACACACCGACGACACCGCGAAGGAACGGCAGCCATGTCCAAGCGAGCCCGCAAGAAGAAGGCCCGGCGGAAGAAGAAGGCCAACCACGGCCGCAAGGCCGGGCAGTGACCCGCTAGACCCACCCGGTGCCGCCTTCCACCGGCACCGGGTGCACCCCGCCCCAGGGCGCAGCCGCTCCTCGTCGTCCAGCGGCCGCCCCACCGCGAGCGGTGTGCGGACCGCGGGCGACCGGTGGGTCAGGGCTTGCGCGCCAGGCCGCAGGAGATCAGCCGCTCCCACACCGTCAGGTCGACCTCGTCGGCCACCGGTCGGGCGTCCCCGGCCGCAGACGCGGCGTCACCGGCGCCGGGGCGCCACAACGGGCAGGGCACCAGGCCCGGTTCGAGCAGTTCGAGGTCGCCGAACAGGGCGAGGATCTCCTCGTCGGTGCGCCAGTGGCCGCGGCCGAAACTGCTCTGCAGCTTCTGCTCGGCGAGCCGGACGGCCTCGTCCGCACCGGGATTCGGCGCCGAGCGGAAGTGGGAGAGGTAGACCAGGCTGCCCGGGGGCAGCCGGTCCGCCCACCAGCGCACCAGGTCGGCGGGCCGGTCGGCGTCGTTGAAGTGGTGCAGGATGGCGCTGAAGAGCAGGCCCACCGGCCGGTCGAAGTCGATCAGGCGCCGGACGTCCGGGTGGTCGTGGACCGTCTGCGGCTCGCCGAGGTCCGCCTCGATCAGCGCGGTGCGCTCGTCGGCGTCCAGCAGGGCCCGCCCGTGGGTGAGGACGGTCGGGTCGTTGTCGACGTAGACCACGTGGGTGGCGGGGTCGTGCCGCTGGGCGACCTGGTGCACGTTGTCGGCGGTCGGCAGCCCGCTGCCCAGATCGATGAACTGGCGGATGCCCTCGTCGGACATGGCGCCGACGGCACGCACCAGGGCCCGGCGGTTGATGAGGGCCATCACGGACGAGCCGGGGAGGTCCCGGATGAAGTAGTCGCCGATCTCGCGGTCGACCGGGAAGTTCTCCCGGCCGCCGAGCAGGTAGTCGTAGACCCGGGCGATGCTGGGCTTCGACTCGTCGATACCGCTGTTCTGTTCGGTCATGGTGCACCCAGCCGCTCTCTGCGCCGTTCTCCGCCGTCCGTTGTGGCCCCGATGCTAGGAGAGCCGTCCCGGTCGCAGGGCCCACCGACGGGCGGTGTCGCGGGGAAGGCACGGGGCGTGCGCGGCATCCGACCCGCGCACGCCCCGACCACACGCGCTGGGCCCGGCGGGCGCCGGTCCCGTGGCCCGGGGTCAGCCCTTCGGGTTCGGACCGGTGGCCCGAGGTCAGGCGCCCGGGTTCGGACCGGTGAAGGGCGTGCCGGACGAGGCCGTCCAGTCGGCGTCGCCGGGCAGGACGCCGAGCTGCTGGAGGACGGAGGTGCGGTCGTACGCGTCCACCGACCGGGCGATCCGCCCGTCCTCGGCGAACTCCAGCAGGCTCATCAGGTGGAGCGAGAAGCGCTTCCCCCGGCTGGACTCCGGCAGGCAGAGGAACGGCTCCCGGACGGTCGCGCTGTAGTGCACCTGGGCCACCGCGTGGCCCGGGCCGACCAGCACGCCCAGGCTGACCGACCGGATGTCGGCGAAGAGCTCCCCGGCCCGGCTGAAGTACTCGCTCAGCTCCCGGTGGCCCCGGTAGGTGTGGTCGAAGGCCCTGTCCACGATCACGGCGTCCTCGGTGTAGTACGCCAGGGCGTCGGTGGGGGCCGTGGGGGAGTCCCACATGGTCACCCAGCGCTCGACGAAGGCCTTCCGCTCGTCCGGGTCGACGTCGGTCATCAGGATCGTTCCTTTCCACGGGAAGTGAAGGGTGGACGGGCCGTGCCCGGGCCGCCAGGCCCGCCGAGGCCGGGGGTCACCGGTGCCGCAGCACCGAGGCGACGACCCGCGGCCGGGCGAGTTCCGCCGGGGAGCCGGTCAGGCTGACGGCGTTCCAGACGGCGGCGGCGACCCGGGCGTCCTCGGCCGCGGCGCGCATGGTGGCCCGGAAGGCCCGTGCCAGCAGCCCGGCCACCACGGGGTGGGTGCCCGGGACCTGCGGCATGGAGCGGTCGGCCATGGTGGAGAACAGCCACGGGAGCCGCACGGCCCGGGCGGCCGCCCGGTAGAAGCGCCGCGGCAGGCCCGGCAGGCCGTTGTCGAGGCAGTCACGCAGCGCCCTCGCCTCCAGGGCCGCGACCGCCATGCCCGCCCCGTAGATCGGGTTGAGGCTGCACAGCGCGTCCCCGGTGGAGACCAGCCCGTCGGGGAGCCGGCGGAGCCGGTGGAAGTCCCGCCGGACGGAGGCCGGGTACCGGTACGACGAGATCCCGGTGATCGGTTCGGCGGCCCGGAGCGCGTTCGACGCCCCGGCGCCCAGCAGTTCCCCGGCGAAGTCGAGGAACCGTTCCGGCGAGACCGGCGGGTGGTCGTCCTTGCCGAAGCCGTAGAGGGAGAGCACCCAGGCGTCGCCCTCCTGCCGGGTGAGGACCGCGCCGCGCGGGCGGTCCTGGGTCGCCCCGATCAGCACGCCCTTGGCCGGCCCCAGGGCGCCCGGGGGCACCCGGTACCGGCAACTGGCGTAGGCGACGTCGACGGTCAGGCGGGCCGTGGCGGGCTCCTGGCAGCCCAGCGCCCTGAGCCAGGCCGCGCCCCGGCCCGCCCGGCCCATCGCGTCCACGACGAGGTCCGCCTCGACCGCCTCTTCGGCGCCGGATCCGCCCGGCCGGGCCAGGCGGACCCCGCGGACCCCGGTCGGGCCGTCCGGCCCGGCCGGGCCGGCGCCGATCGGCGCGGTGGCCTCCAGCCCCGGGCGCAGTCCGACGCCGGGCAGCGCCCGGACCCGTTCGCGCAGCCGGTCCTCCAGGAAGGGCCTGCTCACCTGGAGCACCCGGCCGAGCGGTACCTGCCGCAGGCGCGAACCGAAGAACACGATGTCGAGCTCGTCCAGGGCCCCGGCCAGCGTGCCGCCCCCGGCCGCCAGTTCGTCGGTGAACCCCGGGAAGAACTCCTCCAGGACCTCCGCGCCGCCCGGCGTCAGCGAGTGGACGTGCGCCCCCTGCGGAACCCCGTGCCGGACGCCCGAGGGCATCGGGAGGACGTCCCGCTCGACCACGGTGACCTGCTCGAAGTGCTCGGAGAGCGCCCGGGCGGCGCACAGTCCGCCGATGCCCGCGCCGAGCACGATCGCGTGGCCCGCCTTCGGCCGGCCCGCCCTCGGGTGGCTGCGGCTTCGCCCTGGATGCACGGTCGGCTCCGATCGGTTGCTGGCTGCCGTCGAGCGGGAGCCCCCAGGCTCGCACCCGGCTGCCGGGCCGCACCACCACGGCCTCACCCGTTCGGGTGATAGCGGTGGACCGGGCTCACCCGATCGGCCGTCAGTCGGCGTGCGGGAGCGCCGGTTGGCGCTCGGGGTAGACGGCGAGCAGGGCCAGCCAGAGCTGGAAGCGGTCCTGCAGGGACTGCAACGAGCGGCCGGTGAGCCGCTCGATCTGGTCCAGCCGGTAGCGGACGGTGTTGCGGTGGACGTACAGCCGCTCCGCGACCGCCTGCACCGAGCAGTCCGCGGCCAGGTAGGCGTGCAGGGTGGCGACCAGGTCGGCGCGGTTGGCCCGGTCGAACCCGGTGAGCGGGCGCAGCACCTCGGCGGCCAGCTCCTTCAGCGGGAGGTCGGGGGCGGACAGCAGCAGCCGCGACAGGTTCAGCGGGTCGCCGCCGTGCACCCCGGGGCCCTTGGTGAGCGCCGCCTGCGCCTCGAACCAGCTCCGGCGCAGCCCGTCGACACCCCGGTAGCAGCCGCCGACGCCGACCGCGGCCCGGGCGTTCGGACCGGACAGCGCGGCGCCGAACCGTCGGGCGGGCTCCTCCACCGGGGCGGACTGCGGGAGCACGGCCACCAGGTAGCGGTCCACGACGGCGGTGAGCACCGGTTCGGGGGAGTCCGGCCCGCCGGCGGCCTGCCAGCAGAGCCGGGCCAGCCGCTGGTCCGCCGCCGGGCCGCCGTCCGGCCGTCCGCCCCCGGCCCGCTCCTCCGGGGGTCCGTCCGGCGGCGCGGGCCGGCCCAGCACCACCCGGTGGGCGCTCCGGACGTCGAGCCCGAAGGCGGCGAGCCGGCGCTCGGCGGTGGCCGGCGCGATCACGTCCCGCACGACGTCCTCGACCACCTGGCCGACCAGCTCCCGCCGCCCGGCCAGGTACGCCTGACGGCGGGCCAGTTCCAGGCCGACCAGCCGCACCGCGTACGGGAGCACCTCCGGGAGCGCGTCCGGCGCCGTGCGGTCCGGTGCCGTGCCGTCCGCTGCCGTGCGGTCCGGTGCGGTGCCGTCCGGGCGCAGGCAGAGGAACGCCACGGTCGTCCCGTCGACCCGGACCGGCAGCCGGAGCGGTCCCGCCCGGTCCGGCGCGGCCCCGACCGGCCGCCCGCCGGCTCCCTGCTCGCCGGGCCGCCACGCGCCGGCTCCCCGTTCCCCGGCTCCGCGTTCCCCGGGCCCCCGCGCGTCGGCCTCCCGTTCTCCGGCCTCCCGGTCGCCGCCCGCCGGCTCCCCGGGCCGCAGCGCGCGGAGCAGCACGGAGCGCTCCGGCACCGCGGCGAGGACCACCCCGTGCCGGTCCACCACGGCGACCTCGGAGCCGCAGACGCGCCGCAGCACGCGCAGCAGCGCGGTCAGTCCCTCGCCGCTCGACAGCGCCTGCACCAGTAGGTCGTGCTGGTCGACCAGCCGCCGCTGCGCGCTGTGGTCCTCGGCCGTGACGCGCTCGGCGACCAGCCGGTTCACCGCGATGAACGGTGTCTCGTACGGGACTTCCAGCACCGCCAGGCCGAGCCGCTCGGCCTCGGCGACGGTCGCCCTCGGCACGGTGGGGTGGCTCAGCCCGGTGCCGAAGCCGATCCCCGACGCCCCGGCGGCCGCCACCCGCCGGACGAAGGCGGTCTGGGTGTCGGCGGTCCGCTGCCGCAGGCCGGTGGTGAGCAGCAGCTCGCCACCCGTCATCCACTCGGTCGGATCGGCGAGTTCGGTCACCGCGACCCAGCGCACCACCCGCTCGACCGCGGCCGTGTCGGTGCACAGTCGCAGGCCGAGGCCCTCTTCCCGAAGCAGATCGCGCAGCGTCACCGGCATGCGCCGGACTGTAGCGCCGCACAATGCGGACACGGAAGACCGTGCAGGCGTCCATAGCCGGACCGGGGGATTTCTTCCTAGGGTTCCGAGCGAACCGATCGTGATCACCGAACCGGCCGTGCGGGCCGGCCCGATCGTTCCCCCCCGATCCACCCCCGTCCCGCACCCGCTGCCACCGACCAGAAGGGCCACCGGAGTTGAAGAGCGACGACCGTCCACCCCGCCCGGATCCGGCACCCGGTGCGGTCCGGCTCGAAGGGCTGGCGAAGACCTTCGACGGCGGCCGGGTCCGGGCGGTCGACGGCGTGGACCTGGAGATCGGCGAGGGCGAGTTCTTCTCGATGCTCGGCCCGTCCGGCTCCGGGAAGACCACCGTGCTGCGCATGATCGCGGGCTTCGAGGAGCCGAGCTCCGGCCGGATCCTGCTCGGCGGCGCCGACGTCACCGGGCGCCCGCCGTTCGACCGGGACGTCAACACGGTGTTCCAGGACTACGCGCTGTTCCCGCACATGACGGTCGAACAGAACGTCGGCTACGGCCTGATGGTCCGTCGGGTGCCCAGGGCCGAACGGGCCGAACGGGTCCGGGCCGCGCTCGCGATGGTCCGGCTGGACGGCTTCGAACGCCGCCGCCCGGCCCAGCTCTCCGGCGGCCAGCGCCAACGGGTCGCGCTGGCCCGGGCGTTGGTGAACCGCCCGCGGGTGCTGCTGCTGGACGAGCCGCTCGGCGCGCTGGACCTCAAGCTCCGGCACGAGATGCAGGTGGAGCTCAAGCAGATCCAGCGCGAGGTCGGGATCACCTTCGTGTTCGTCACCCACGACCAGGACGAGGCGCTGACCATGAGCGACCGGGTGGCGGTGTTCAACGCGGGCCGGATCGAGCAGGTCGGCTCGCCCGCCGACGTGTACGAGCGCCCGGCCACCGCCTTCGTGGCCGGCTTCGTCGGCACCTCCAACCTGTTGGAGGGCCCGGCCGCCGAACAGGTGGTCGGCGAGGCCGGGCAGTTCAGCGTGCGCCCGGAGAAGATCCGGATAGCGCACCCGGACGACCCGGCCGGGCCCGACGAGCTCTCCGCCACCGGCCGGGTGGCCGAGGTCGTCTACGCGGGCGGCCACACCCGCTTCCTGGTGGACCTGGCGGCCGGCGGGCGGCTGACCGCCGTCCGGCAGAACCTCGACGAGGGCTCGGCCGACGTGCTGCGCCACCGCGGCACCGACGTGGTGCTGGCCTGGCAGCGCAAGCACACCGTCCGGGTCGGCTCCTGACGCACCACCCACCCCCGCACCACGGCACCCCTACTCCCCTCCGCAAAGGAACAGCTCCCATGCACCTCCCCAAGCTCGCCCGCACCGCGGCCGCCGCCACCGCCGCCGCCCTGCTCGCCGCGGGGTGCGGCAGCAGTGGTGGCACGACCGGCACGGCCGGCGGCCACGGCCTGAACCCGCCGAAGCTGCCGATGCTCCAGTCCCTGGGCGCCGGCGAGGGCCAGGTGAACCTGGTCGCCTGGGCCGGCTACACCGAGGACGGCTCGGACGACAAGTCCGTGGACTGGATCCACCCCTTCGAGCAGCAGACCGGCTGCAAGGTCAACGCGAAGACCGCCGGCACCTCGGACGAGATGGTCTCGCTGATGAAGACCGGCCAGTACGACGCCGTCTCGGCCTCCGGCGACGCCACCCTGCGGCTGATCGCGGCCGGGGACGTCGCGCCCGTCAACACCGCGCTGGTGCAGAACTACGCGGACGTCTTCGACGGGCTGAAGAACCAGCCGTGGAACTCGGTGAACGGCCAGATGTACGGCATCCCGCACGGCCGCGGCGCCAACCTGCTGATGTACCGCACCGACAAGGTCACGCCGGCGCCCGACTCCTGGCGGGTGGTCTTCGACGGCGCCGCCGCCTACGCCGGTCACGTCACCGCCTACGACTCGCCGATCTCCATCGCCGACGCCGCGCTCTACCTGATGAGGACCAAGCCGGAGCTGGGCATCAAGAACCCGTACGCCCTGGACGGAACCCAACTCAAGGCGGCCGTCGACCTGTTGAAGCTCCAGCACAAGTCGATCGGCGAGTACTGGAGCGACTTCCAGAAGGCGGAGAACTCCTTCAAGACGGGCGACACCGTGGTCGGCACCAGCTGGCAGGTGATCGCCAACATGGCGCAGGCCGACAAGGCGCCGGTCCAGGCGGTGCTGCCCAAGGAGGGCGCGACCGGCTGGTCGGACACCTGGATGGTGTCGGCGAAGGCCGCCCACCCCAACTGCGCCTACCAGTGGATGAACTGGATCGTCTCGCCGAAGGCCAACGCCCAGGTCGCCCAGTGGTTCGGCGAGGCGCCGGCCAACTCCAAGGCCTGCGACCAGACCACGGACCGGAACTTCTGCACCACCTTCCACGCCACCGACGAGGCCTACTGGAAGGACGTCTACTACTGGACCACCCCGGTCAAGAGCTGCCTGGACGGCCGCACCACGGCCTGCACCGACTACGCCGCCTGGACCGCCGCCTGGACCGAGATCAAGGGCTGACCGGTGGCGATCGATGCGGCCGCCCCGCCGCGACGGGGCGGCGTCCGGCGGGCGGCCGCCGTCCTGCACCGGCACGGCGGGCTGCGGCTGGCGCTGCTGCTGTCCGCGCCGATGGCCTGGCTGGCGCTCGCCTACCTGGGCTCGCTGGCCGTGCTGCTGATATCGGCCTTCTGGGCGGTCGACGACTTCACCTACGACGTCGTCCGGGTCTGGAACACCGCCAACTTCCACACCGTGCTCACCGAGCCGGTCTACCGGACGATCGCCCTGCGCACCCTCGGCATCGCCGCCGCCGTCACCGTGATCGACGCCGTGGTGGCCTTCCCGATGGCGTTCTACATGGCCCGGATCGCCCGGCCGCGCACCCGCCGGCTGCTGGTGGTCGCGGTGCTCACCCCGCTCTGGGCCAGCTACCTGGTCAAGGCGTACGCCTGGCGGGTCATCCTCGGCCAGGGCGGCGTGCTCGACTGGGCGGGCGGGCCGTTCGGGCTCTCCAGCCCCGGGTACGGCACGACGGCGGTGATCGTGGTGCTCGCCTACCTCTGGCTGCCGTACATGATCCTGCCGGTGTACGCCGGGCTGGAGAACCTGCCGGCCAACCTGCTGGACGCCTCGGCCGACCTGGGCGCCTCCGCCGGGCGGACCTTCCGCTCGGTGGTCCTCCCGCAGGTGCTGCCCGCGGTGTTCGCCGGATCGGTGTTCACCTTCTCGCTGAGCCTGGGCGACTACATCACCGTGCGGCTCGTCGGCGGCAAGACGCAGGTGCTGGGCACCGCGATCGCCGACAACGTGACGCTCAACCTGCCGCTGGCGGCCGCGCTGTCCTGCGTGCCGGTGCTGCTGATCGTCGGCTACCTGCTCGCCGTGCGCCGCACCGGCGCCCTGGACTCCCTCTAGGAGGTCGGAACCCGTGATCCTCTCCCGCCGCGCCCGGACCGTCCTGCGCGCGGTCATGGCCGCCGGCCTCGCCGTGGTGTACCTGCCGCTGCTGCTGGTGCTGCTCAACTCGCTGAACCGGGACCGCTCCTTCGCCTGGCCGCCGACCGGGCTGACCACCGAGTGGTGGGTCCGGGCCTGGGAGTCCGAGGGGGCCCGCAGCGCCGTGGTCACCTCGCTCCAGGCGGGGGCGGGGGCGACCCTGGTCGCCCTGGTGCTCGGCACCATGACGGCCTTCGCCGTGCAGCGCCACCGGTTCTTCGGCCGGCAGACGGTGTCCTTCCTGGTGATCCTGCCGATCGCGCTGCCCGGCATCGTCACCGGCATCGCGCTCAACGCCGCGTTCCGCACCGTGCTGGGCCCGGCGGGCGTCGGCTTCGGGCTGCTCACCGTGGTCATCGGGCACGCCACCTTCTGCATCGTGGTGGTCTTCAACAACGTCGTGGCCCGGCTGCGCCGGATGTCCCCGTCGGCGGAGGAGGCCTCGGCCGACCTCGGCGCGCACAGCTTCCAGACCTTCCGGTACGTCACCCTCCCGGCGGTCCGGTCGGCCCTGCTGGCGGGGGCGCTGCTGGCGTTCGCGCTCTCCTTCGACGAGATCGTGGTGACCACCTTCACCGCCGGGCCCGGGGTCCGGACGCTGCCGCTCTGGATCTACGACAACCTGGCGCGGCCCAACCAGGCGCCGGTGGTCAACGTGGTGGCGGCGGTCCTGGTGCTGCTCTCGGTCGTCCCGGTGTACCTGGCCCAGCGGTTGTCCGCCGACGTGCACGGAGGTCGGCTCTAGCGGGCGGTGCGGCGCAGGACGGACGGACATGCCCGGCGCCCCGACCGTCGGTCGGGGCGCCGGGGGCTCACCCGACCGGGGGACCGGTCTCCACCAGCCCGCCGTCCGTCAGCCGCAGCCAGCGGTCGACGCCGATCCCGGCCAGGAAGCGCTCGTCGTGACTGACCACCAGGAACGCCCCCTGGTAGGAGTTCAGCGCGCCTTCGAGCTGCCCGACGCTGACCAGGTCCAGGTTGTTCGTCGGCTCGTCCAGGAGCAGCAGGTGGGGTGCGGGCTCGGCGCACAGCACACAGGCCAGCGTGGCGCGCAGCCGCTCCCCGCCGGACAGCGCCCGGACCGGCAGGTGGGCCCGGGCGCCGCGGAACAGGAAGCGGGCGAGCAGGTTCATCCGCTCGGCCTCCGGGCGCTCCGGCGCGGCGGCGGCGAAGTTCTCCGCGACGGTGCGGTCCTGGTCCAGCAGGTCCAGCCGCTGGGAGAGGTAGGCCACCCGGCCGTCGGCGCGCCTGACCTGCCCGCCGTCCGGGGCGAGGTCGCCGACGAGCAGCCGCAGCAGGGTCGTCTTCCCGGCCCCGTTGGCGCCGGACAGGGCGATCCGCTCCGGGCCCCGGACGGTCAGGTCGACCCCCTCGCCGGCGAACAGCGGGCTGCCGTCGCGCAGCACCTGGAGCCGCTCGCCGAGGAAGAGGTCCCGCCCGCTGGGCACCCTGGTCCCGGTGAGGTCCAGGGTGAGCCGCTGTTCGTCCCGCACGGCGCGCCCCGCCTCGTCGAGCCTGGCCCGCGCCTCGTCGACCCGGGCGGCGTGCACCTGCCCGGAGCGCCCGGCGGACTCCTGGGCGCCGCGCTTCATGTTCCCGGCGAAGATCCGCGGCAGCCCGGCGCTCTTGAGGTTGCGGGCGGCGTTCCCGGCCCGGCGCTCGGCGCGCTCGCGGGCCTGCTGCAGCTCGCGCTTCTCCCGCTTCAGGTCCTGTTCGGCACTGCGGACGTTCTTCTCCGCGACCTCCCGCTCGGCCTGCACGGCCTGCTCGTACGCCGTGAAGTCGCCTCCGTAGAGGCGCAGTTCGTGGGTGTCGAGCTCGGCGATCCGGTCCATCCGGTCGAGCAGGGCGCGGTCGTGGCTGACCACCAGCAGGCAGCCGGTGAAGTCCTCCAGGGCGTCGTGGAGGCGGTGCCGGGCCTCGATGTCGAGGTTGTTGGTGGGCTCGTCGAGCAGCAGCACGTCCGGCCGCCTGAGCAACTGGGCGGCGAGGCCCAGTCGGACGATCTGCCCGCCGCTGAGGGTGCCCAGCCCCCGGTCGAGCCGCAGCCCGCCGAGGCCCAGGCGTTCGAGCTGGGCGAGGCTGCGCTCCTCGATGTCCCAGTCGTCGCCGATGGTGGTGAAGTGCTCCTCGGCGACGTCCCCGGACTCCACGGCGTCGATCGCCCGGATCACCTCGGCGACGCCGAGCACCTCGCCGACCGTGAGACCGTCCGTCAACGGGAGGTCCTGCGGGAGGTATCCGGCCGTGCCGCCGATCGTCACCGACCCGGCGGACGGGCGCAGTTGACCGGCGATCAGCTTGAGCAGGGTGCTCTTGCCGGAGCCGTTGGGGGCGACCAGGCCGGTGCGGCCGGCGCCGACGGCGAAGGAGAGGTCCTGGAAGACGGGGGTGTCGTCGGGCCAGGAGAAGGACAGCTGGGAGCAGACGATGGACGCGAAAGACATAGGAATACCCGGGAGTTGAGCGGGCGGAGACGAGTCCGGCCCGAAGAGACAGGGGGACTGGGTGCGACGAATCGGACCGCTGCACTGGGTGCCCTGCACCCGCAACGGTCGTCAAGCCCGGGATTCACCCGGAGATGTCGTCGTCACCCGCCATGTCTGCTGCACTCCTCGAAAAGGGGTAGGTCGATCGTCAGCGTAGCAGTCCGCTTTCCCCGGGGCCTCCCCTTTACCGGCGGGCGGCCCCGGGGGAGTTCAGCGGAGGCGGTCGGCGTCGACGACGGCCTGGGCGAAGGCGGTGGGCGCCTCCTGCGGGAGGTTGTGGCCGACGCCGGGCAGTGCCCGGTGCTCGTACGGGCCGGTGAACATGGCGCGGTAGGAGGAGCCGTCGCCGGGGGCCGGGGTGAACGGGTCCAGGGCCGGGTCGAGGGTGATCGTGGGCACGCCGACGGTCGGCCGGCGGGCCAGCAGGTGCTCGTCGTGGTCGTAGCGGCGCTCGCCGTCGGCGATGCTCAGCCGCCAGCGGTAGTTGTGGATCACGATCGCGGCGTAGTCGGGGTTGTCGAAGGCGGCCGCGGTGCGCTCGAAGGCGGCGTCGTCGAACTGCCAGGTGGGCGAGACGGTCCGCCAGACGAACCGGGTCAGTTCGTGCCGCAGCTCCCGGTCGTGCATGGCCCGTTCGCCCCGCTCGGTGGCGAAGTAGAACTGGTACCACCAGGTGTGCTCGGCGGCCGGGGCGAGCGGGATCCGCTGGGCGTCCCGGTCGGTGACCAGGTAACCGCCCACCGACACCAGGGCCTTGACCCGCTCGGGCCACAGCGCCGCCAGGATGTCGCCGGTCCGCGCGCCCCAGTCGAACCCGGCGACCACCGCGCGGTCGATCCGGAGCGCGTCCAGCAGGGCGAGGACGTCCCGGGCGATGGCCGCCTGCTGCCCGTTGCGCGGGGTCCGCGACGACCGGAAGCGGGTGCTGCCGTGGCCGCGCAGATAGGGGACGACCACCCGGTAGCCGAGGTCGGCGAGCAGCGGGGCGACGTCGGTGAAGCTGTGGATGTCGTACGGCCAGCCGTGCAGGCAGAGCACCACCGGCCCGTCGGCGGGGCCGAGTTCGGCGTAGCCGACGTCCAGCAGCCCGGCGGTGACCTGCTTCAGCACCGGGAAGGCGGTCCGGGTGCCGGGGGTGACGGTGGGCACGACCGGCGCCGGGCCGGGGCGCGCCGGTGCGGGGGCGGCCCCGGCGGCCCCGGACAGGCCGGTCAGCGAGAGGGCGGCGGCACCGGCGCCGATGCCGAGGGTCCTGTGGAAGCCACGCCTGTCGATCATGAGTCTGCCCTCCGGGAGGTGCGGGGTCCGGTTCGGGAACGGGACCGCGTGGGATGTTACTGGTCTGGACAGTGATGGAGACGGCGGCGCGGCGCGCGGATCCGCGCGGAGGACGCCGTGGGGGAGCGGGGAGTCCGGGGCATTGCGCCGGGGCCGGTGACTGGTCAGTATGGTGACGTGATGCACGCCTTCCCCTGCGGGACCCTGCCCCTCGACTTCGTCGGCACGCTGCGCGCCCGGCGCAACGCCGCGCCGCTGGAGAAGCTCTCCTCCCCCGAGCAGTTGGACGCCTGGTTCGTGGAGTCCGGCATGCTCGACGGCGGGCCCGGCGCGGACGGGACCGACCTGGACATCGCGGTCGACCTGCGGGAGGCGATCTACGCGCTGGTCGCCGCCCGGCTCGCTGGGCAGCCGATGCCCGCCCGGGCGATCGCCGAGCTGAACCGGCACGCGGCCGGGCTGCCGGTGACGCTGCGCCTCCAGGCCGTCGGCGCGACCCGGACGGGATCCGTCTCCCAGGGCCTCGCCGCGCTGGCCCGGGAGGCCGTCGGGATCCTCGGCGGCGACGACGCCGCCCTGCTCCGGGAGTGCGCCCGGCCGGAGTGCACCCAGGTCTACCTGGACCGTTCGCGCGGGCACCGGCGCGAGTGGTGCGCCATGCGGACCTGCGGGAACCGGGTCAAGGCCGCCAGCTACCGGGCGCGCCAGCACGGCGGCGCCGAGGGCTGAGGCCCTGACCCGGCGAACCCGGCGAGTTCCCCCGCCTCCGCCCCCGCCTCGGACGCCACTGCGGCGGACGGGGCGGGGGTTCGGCGTTCCCGGGGGCGCGGCTCCGCGACGTGCGCACGCTCAGCCGGCGAGCGCGGTGGCCCTGACCGTCACCGGGATGTTGCCCCGGGTCGCCTTGGAGTACGGGCAGATCCGGTGTGCGGCCTCGCCGAGCGCGGTGGCCGTCTCCTGGTCCACACCGCCGAGTTCGAGGGTGAGGACGGCGCTCAGGCCGAACTCCCCGTCGTCGCCGTGGGTGAGGGTCGTCTCGACCGCCACGGAGGTGCTGCTGAGCCGGACCTTGCGCTCGGCGGCGGCGCGGCGGACGGCGCCCAGGAGGCACGCCCCCCAGCCGGCGGCGAACAGCTGCTCCGGGTTGGTGGCCCCACCGGCGCCGCCCAGCTCCTTGGGGATGGCGAGGGAGAGGGTGAGGCTGCCGTCGCTGGAGGCCACGTGCCCGCCGTTCCGGCCCTCGCCCGTCACGATGACCGTGCCGGTGTAACTGACTGCCATGGCTGTGCCTCCTGGTGAGTAACCGTCCGATGAGCCGCCGTCGGCATCACCGGTCTAACTGGTGACGAGTATTGGCAGCCCTCTCGGCCGGGTCAAGCCGGCGATGGTCAATGATCAGGTTTTCGGCCGTACTTCACCGATTACCAGCCAGGAATGCCCCATGGGCGTAACCGTATGGACGGGTTACCCCGGAAGACGGCAGACTCGTTCGGGAGAGAAGGACCGAAGAAGGAGAACCGTGATCGTCTACGACCGCCTCTACCTCGCGGGCAGCTGGACCACCCCGAGCAGCGCCGAACTGCTCGACATCCGCTCCCCGCACGACGGCACCTCGATCGGCCGTGCCGCCCAGGCCCGCCCGGCGGACGTGGACCGCGCGGTGGCCGCCGCCCGGGCCGCGTTCGACGAGGGCGGCTGGCGGCGGACCCCACCGTCGGAGCGGGTCGCGGTGCTGCGCCGCTTCAACACGCTGCGCGAGCAGAACGCGGAGCGGATCGCCGAGCTGATCGCCACCGAGAACGGCTCGGCGGCCTGGTTCACCCGGGCCGGCCAGGCCGGCCTGACCCGCCAGGCCAACGCCTACCTGAAGGCCGCCGAGGAGTTCGACTGGGAACGGACGCTCACCCCCTCCGACCCGGACTCCCCGGTGCGCAGCGTGGTGCGCCGGGAGGCGATCGGCGTCGTGGCGGCCGTGATCCCGTGGAACTCGCCGTTCTCCTCGGCGACGTCGAAGATCCTCCCGGCGCTGCTCGCGGGCAACTCGGTGGTGCTCAAGGCCTCCCCGGAGAACTCGCTGAGCATGGGCCTGCTCGCCGAACTGCTGGCGGAGACCGGGCTGCCCGCGGGGGTGGTCAGCATCCTGCCCGCCGACCGCGACACCAGCGAGTACCTGGTCTCCCACCCCGACGTGGACAAGATCGCTTTCACCGGCTCCACCCGGGCCGGCCGGCGGATCGCGGCGATCGCCGGGGAGCAGCTCAAGCGGGTCAGCCTCGAACTGGGCGGCAAGTCCGCGGCCGTCCTGCTGCCCGACGCCGACCTCACCCGGGCGGTACCGGGGCTGAAGTTCTCCTCGCTGCTCAACAACGGCGAGTCCTGCATCGCCCAGACCCGGATCCTGGCCCCGCGCAGCCGCTACGAGGAGGTGGTCGCCGGGCTCAAGGAGCTCGTCGAGTCCCTCACGGTCGGGGACCCGGCCGACCCGGAGACCTTCGTCGGCCCGATGATCCGCCGTGACCAGCAGGAGCAGGTCCGCCGCTACATCACGCTCGGCATCGAGGAGGGCGCCCGGCTGGTCACCGGCGGCCCGCACGTCCCGGCGGGCCTGGAACGCGGCAACTACGTCACCCCGACGCTGTTCGCCGACGTCGACAACGCGATGCGGATCGCCCAGGAGGAGATCTTCGGCCCGGTCCTGGTGGTGATCCCCTACGAGGACGAGGACGACGCCGTCCGGATCGCCAACGACTCCGAGTACGGCCTGTCCGGCGGAGTCTGGTCGGCCGACGAGGGCCGCGCCCTGGCGGTCGCCCGCCGGCTGCGCACCGGCACCGTCACCGTCAACGGGGCCCCGGTCGGGTTCGACGGCCCGTTCGGCGGCTTCAAGGCCAGCGGCATCGGCCGCGAGTACGGCGCCGTCGGCCTCGGCACGTACACCGAGTACCAGACCATCACCCTCTGACGCCCCGTGACTCCCCGCTGTCGGGGAGCGGACGGGCGGGCCCGGGACCGGCGCGCCGCCGCCGGTCCGGGGTCCACGGTCAGTGCGGGGTGCAGGCGGCCCGTTCCCGGAGCAGTTCGGCGCGCAGTTCGGGGTCCGGGCCGGGGTCGGCGGCGAGGGCGCGGGTGAAGTCCTCGGCGGCGGCGGCCGGGTCGCCGAGCAGGCGGCGGGCCAGGCCCCGGTTGTAGAGGGCGACGGGGTCGGGGTCGAGGGCGATGGCGCGGTCCAGGTCGGCGACGGCGCCGGGGGTGTCGCCGCGCTCGAAGCGGACGGCGGCCCGGTTGACCCAGGCCGTCGGCAGCTCGGGGGCGTGCTCGACGGCCCGGGTGAGCAGGGCCTCGGCCTCGGGGAGGAGGCCGCGTTCGGACGCGATCAGGCCGAGCACGCAGAGCAGGTGGGGCTGCTCCGGGGACAGCTCCAGGCCGGCCCGGGCGTCGCGTTCGGCGAGGTCGAGCGCGCCGTCGTCCAGGTGCAGGCCGGCCCGGTTGACCAGGGCGTCGACGTGGTCGGGGGCGATCCGCAGGGCCCGGTCGAGGTCGGCCAGCGCCGCCTCCGGCCGGCCCAGGTCGGTGTGGGTCTCGGCCCGGTTGTAGTAGGCCTCGGGGAGGTGCGGGCCGAGGCGGATCGCGGTGCCGTAGTCGGCGATCGCGTCGTCCGGGCGTCCGGCGGCGCGGTGCAGGGCGGCCCGGTCGACGTAGTACTCCGCGTTCTGCGGGTCCTGGCCGATCACCGTGTCGAGGTCGGCCAGGGCGCGGTCCGGCCGGCCGAGCGCGAGGTGCAGCTGGGCCCGGTTGTGCACCAACCGGGCGCGGTCCTGGGGGCGTTCGCCGGGGGCCAGGGTCTCGGTGAGCCGTGCGAGGCCGTCCTCGACCGTTCGCAGCGCCGCCGCGTGGTCGCCGGCCCGGCTGTCCAGCAGGGCCAGGCCCTGGCGGTGGAAGACGGTGGTGACGGCGCGTTCGCGCGGGTCCTCCAGCCGCCCGGCGAGGTCGAGCGCGCGCTCCAGCCAGGTGCGGGCGGCAGCGAGGTCCCGGAGGGGTTCCGGCAGGTGGCGGGCGTGGAGCATGGCGGTGGAGTAGGCCGCGGACAGGTGGATCCTCGGCTCGTCGGTGACGCTGCGGGCGTGGTCGTAGAGCGCGAGCGCCTCGGCCGGGCGGTCCAGGGCGGTGAGCGCGGTGGCCAGCATCGTGGTGAAGGCCCACCAGTTCCGGGTGTCCCCGGTCGGGGCGACCAGTGGCAGCCCGCGGCCGGCCAGCCGGACGGCGTGCTCGTAGCAGCCGCCGTGCAGGGCCTGGTCCAGCGCGGTGCGCAGCGCCTCGACGCCGTCGGTGGCCGGGCGGGTGCCGCGTTCGCGGTGGTAGGGGATCGCGCCCTGCTGCCAGGACCACTCGCCGGTCGCGGCCAGGGCGTCGGCGCGCCGGTCGTGCCAGGCGGGAGTGCGCTCCTCGCCGTCGTCGGGGTCCTCGTCGGCGTCCTTGTCGGTGTCCGCCGTGACGTCCCCGGCGGTCGGCCCGGCCGGGGTGACGGTGCCGGGGACGGCGCATTCGGCGACGGTCGCGGCGAGCGCGGCGGGCAGGGCGGCGCCACCCACGTACAGCCGCAGCCGGGCGGGGTCGAGGCGGCGCAGCAGGGTGTCGACCAGTTCGACGGTGGTGGCGTCGGCCTGGTCCACCCGGTCGAGCAGGACGGCGGTCGGCGCGGGCTGCCCGGCCGCCCAGGCGGCGACGAACTCGGCCACCCCGTAGGCGAGGTGGCGGGTGCGCCGGGCCGGGTGGAACCTGATCTGGACGTCCGCGACGTCCAGCGCCGCGACCGCCTCGGTGGCCCAGGCCATCGCCGGACGCAGGTCCCGGACCGTGCAGAGCAGTTCGACCTGGTGCCGGGCCACGAGCGGGGAGCGCCCCTGGGCCAGGACGAGGCGGCGGACGAACTCGCCGACCCCGCCGTACGGGCCGCGCTGCCAGACGCGGCAGTCGAACGAGCCGATGAGCCCCTCGGCTCCGGCGGCCGCCGCGCGCCGGTCCCGGGGCAGCGGCGCCTCCAGCCAGACGTGTCGCATGCCCGACCCCTTCCCTCCTCGCGGCGACGTGCCCACGGCGGGCCGTCGTTCCCCGAGTTCCGGCAACTGCGCACCGAGCAGGGGCTCTGCCCGTACCGGCTCCCGCACGGGGCGCCGGCCTACCTCGCGGTCCGGTACCAGGACGT
>NZ_JBFBGS010000014.1:0-163243 GCF_040684795.1 Kitasatospora sp. NPDC089797
GGGGGCTCCGCGCGGGCGGTGGCCCCCGACAGCAACGGTAACGGTTGGGGCTCGAACCGGTGTCCGAGCCGATCGGCGCCGGACCGGGCCGTCCTGCGAGGCGAGCCGGTCCGGGCGGTGCCCGGCCCGAGCGAGGCTCGGGCCGGGCCGGATCGAGGCTAGACGCCGACCGACTCCCGGGCCGGGGCCGGTTCGGGGGCAGCGGTGTGCAGCTTGCTGCCCTCGACGTCGACGTCCGGTATCAGCCGGTCCAGCCAGCGCGGCAGCCACCAGGCACGGCGGCCGAGCAGGGCGAGGACGGCCGGGACGATCGTCATCCGGACGATGAAGGCGTCGAAGGCGACGGCCGCGGCGAGGCCCAGACCCATCATCTTGATCATCGGCTCGCTCATCCCGATGAAGCCCGCGAAGACGGCGATCATGATGAAGGCGGCCGCGGTGACCACCCGGGCGTTGTGCCGGAAGCCGGTGACGATGGCCTCGCCCGGCTCCTCACCGTGGACGAAGCCCTCGCGGATCCGGGTGACCAGGAACACCTCGTAGTCCATGGCGAGGCCGAAGACCACGCCGATCATGAAGATCGGCATCATGCTCATCACCGGGCCGGTCTGTTCGACCCCGATCAGGTCGGCCAGCCAGCCCCACTGGAAGACCGCGACGACCGCGCCGAGGGCGGCGGCCACCGAGAGCAGGAAGCCGAGCGCCGCCTTGAGCGGGACCAGGACGGAGCGGAAGACCACCAGCAGCAGCAGGACGGCCAGGCCGACGACCACCGCGAGGTAGGGCAGCAGGGCGTCGCTGAGCTTCTGCGAGACGTCGATGTTCATCGCCGTCGTGCCGCTGACCAGGACCGTCGCCCCCGTGGAGGCCTTCAGGTCGGCCGCGTGGCCGCGGATGGTGTGGACCAGGTCCTTGGTCGCGCCCTCCGCCGGGCCGGTGGCCGGGACGGCGTTGAGCAGGGCGGTGTCGCCCGCCTTGTTGAACATCGGCGGCGTCACGGTGACCACGCCGGGCAGGGCGGCCACGGACTTCTCGACCTCGCCGGCGGCGGCCTTCGGGTCCTTGGTGCCCTTGACGTCCACCAGGACGGTCAGCGGGCCGTTGAAGCCGGGGCCGAAGCCCTCGGACAGCAGGTCGTAGGCGCGCCGCTGGGTGGTGGAGGTGGGCTTGGCCTCGTCGCCGGGCAGGCCGAGCCGCAGGTCGAGCGCGGGGGCGGCGAGCACGCCGAGGCCGACCACGCTGAGCAGCAGCACGGTGAGCGGGCGGCGCAGGATGAAGCGGGCCCAGCGGGCGCCGCCGTTCTCCTTCGCAGCAGCCGGTCGCGCCCCGCCCTCGGCGTCGCCCCGGGCCTTGCGGACCTTGCGGGGCAGCGCCCTGCGGCCGATGAAGCCGAGCAGCGCGGGCACCAGGGTGAGCGCGACCAGCACGGCGATGACGACCGTCCCGGCGGCGGCCATGCCCATCTTGGCGAGGATCGGGATGCCGACCACGGAGAGCCCGGCGAGGGCGATCACCACGGTGAGCCCGGCGAAGACCACCGCGGAGCCCGCGGTGCCGATGGCCCGGCCGGCCGCCTCCTGCGGGGTGCGGCCCTCGGAGAGCTCGGCCCGGAAGCGGGAGACGATGAACAGGGCGTAGTCGATGCCGACCGCGAGGCCGAGCATCATGGCGAGCGTGCCGGTGGTCGAGGACAGGCCCAGCGCGCTGCCGAGCCCGGTGATCAGCGACATGCCGAGGCCGACCCCGATCACGGCGGTGAGCAGCGGCAGGCCGGCGGCCACCAGCGAACCGAAGGTGATCACCAGGACCACGGCGGACAGCACCATGCCGATCGCCTCGCTGCTGCCGCCCGCGTCGGGCTTGGCCATCAGCGCGTTGCCGCCGATCTCGACCTTGAGCCCGGCGTCCCGGCCGTGCTGGGCGGCCTGCTGGAGGGCGTCGGTGGCGCCCTTGGCCACCTCGCCCGCCTTGGCCGAGTAGGTGACCGTGGCGTACGCGGTCGTCCCGTCCTTGGAGACGGCGCCCTGCATCTTGAACGGGTCCACCGCGCCGGTGACCTGCTCGCCGTGGGCGAGCTCGGCGACCGTCTTCTCCACGGCCTGCTGGTTGGGTGCGGCGGTGATCTTCTGGCCGGAGGGCGCGACGAACACCAGGCGGGCCGAGGCGCCGTCGGCGTGGCCGCCGGGGAAGCGCTCGTTCATCAGGTCGAAGGCCTTCTGCGCCTCCGTGCCGGGCATCGCGAAGCCGTCGTCGGGGGCGGCGGGCGCCTTGGCCGCCAGGACTCCGGCGAGCGCCAGCACGGCGACCCACAGCAGGGTCACCAGCCGGCGCCGGACGAAGGCCCAGCGGCCCAGGCGGTACAGGAACGTTGCCACGGGAGAACGGACTCCTTCGGGTTCGGAAGCAGGTACGGGAACGGGGACGGGTACTGACGCGGCCCCCCGGAGGCGGTCCGCTCGCAGCATGGCCAATCCTCGGTCGCCGCCCCCTGCTCCGTCGTCGTCCCTGGGCAGGCCGTTTGCGTACTGCGGACGCAGTACGCCCCTCCCCCGTACGGAGGAGCTCCCGGCCTTCCCCGGGAGCAGCCGGTCGGGCCCTCTGGCCTGCGGCGGGAGCAGCCCCGGGTCACCCGTGCGGAGGGCGACGACGGGCCGTGACCCTCCCGGCGAAGTAGCGTGATGGGCCTCTGGCCCGGCCGTTTCCACCCGGTCCGTGCCGTCCCGTCCCGATCGGTGCTGATTCCAGCCCGCCGCCGGAGGTGCCCCATGGGCGTGCCAGCCGCCCGCATCGTGTTCGACGAGAACGACCGCGCGGCCGTCGCCGACGCCGTGGCCGGGATGCTCTCCACCGGCGCCCTGACCCTCGGCCCGTGGACCGAGCGCTTCGAGCAGGCCTTCGCCGCCGAGCACGACGCCTCGCACGCCGTCGCGGTGAGCAGCGGCACGGCGGCGCTGGAGATCATCCTGCGCACCGTGGACGTCCGCGGCCGCGACGTGGTCGTCCCCGCCGTCACCTTCTACGCGACGGCCGGCGCGGTGGTCCACGCGGGCGGGCGGCCGGTCTTCGCCGACGTCGACCCGGACACCCTCGCGCTCTCCCCCGAGACCCTGGCCGCCGCCCTCACCCCGGACACCGCGGCCGTCGTCCTCGTCCACATCGGCGGGCTGGTCACCCCGCAGGTGGACGCCCTGCGGGCGCTCTGCGACCGGCACGGCGTACCGCTGATCGAGGACGCCGCGCACGCCCACGGCAGCAGCACCGGCGGCCGCGCCGCCGGGACCTTCGGCCTGGCCGGGGCCTTCTCCTTCTACCCGACCAAGGTCACCACCAGCGGCGAGGGCGGCATGGTCCTCACCGAGTCGCCGGAGCTGCGCGACGACGCCCGGATCCACCGCGACCAGGGCAAGGGCTCCTTCGGCGCCAACCACCACGTCCGGCTCGGCTACTCCTGGCGGATGAGCGAGCTGCACGCCGCGGTCGGCGCGGTGCACCTGCGCCGGCTCAAGGAGTTCATCGAGACCCGCCGGGCCGTCGCCCGCCGCTACGACACCGCCCTGGCCGGGGTGGACGGGCTGCGACCGGTGCTCGAACCGCCCGGCTGCCGCGGCAACTACTACAAGTACGTGGCCCTGCTGGCGCCCGGCGTGGACCGCGCCGGGTTCAAGCGGGCGGTGGCCGAGGAGTACGGGGTGCGGCTGTCCGGCGAGGTGTACGACCTGCCGCTGCACCTCCAACCGGTGCTCGCCCCCTACCGGAGCGGTCCGCTGCCGGTGGCCGAGGACGTCTGCGCCCGGCAGGTCTGCCTGCCGGTGCACTCCGACATGACCGAGGACGAGGCGGAGCTGGTGATCGAGGCCGTCTCGGCCGTGCACCGGCGGATGGCCGGGTAGCGGAAGCGAAGGGAGCAAGACCGTGCGGATAGCCGTCACCGGTGGCTGCGGGTTCATCGGTTCACACGTCGTGGACCACCTGATCGCGGCCGGCCACGAGGTCCTCGCCGTGGACACCACCGACAAGTACCTCCACCCCGACGCCGAGCACGCCCGGATCGACGTCCTCGACCTGCCGGCGCTGACCTCCGCGCTGGCCGGCAGCGAGGTGGTCTACCACCTGGCCGCGATGGCCGACGTCGAGCAGGTCTCCGCCGACCCCGTCCGGGCGGTGCGCACCAACATCGACGGCACCGAGGCGGTCCTGGAGGCCGCCCGGCGCAGCGGGCTCAGCCGCACCGTCCTGGCGAGCACCGTGTGGGTCTACGGAGCCGCCCTCAGCGACGACCAACTCGACGGCGGCGAGCAGGAGTTGGACGAACACGTGCCGATCGAGCTGGAGCACAGCGGGCACCTGTACGTGGCCACCAAACTGGCCGCCGAGATGCTCGTGCACAGCTACCGCGAGCTGTACGGGCAGCACTTCACCATCCTGCGCTACGGCATCCCGTACGGGCCGCGGATGCGCGACGAGCTGGTGGTCGCCCGGTTCGTCCAGGCGGCCCTGGCCGGGCGGCCGATCACCATCGCCGGGGACGGCCTGCAGAGCCGCAACTTCGTCTACGTCGAGGACCTCGCCGACGCCCACGTCCGGGCCCTGTCCCCCAGCGCCGAGGACCAGACCTTCGCGCTGGAGGGCTCGACCGCCGTCTCGGTGCGCGACATCGCCGACACCGTCGACCGGCTGCTCGGCCCGGTCACCATCGAGCACATCGACGGGCGCAAGGCCGACTACACCGGGCGCCGGATCTCCTCCGCCCAGGCCAAGCGGCTGCTCGGCTGGTCGCCCAGCACCAACTTCGCCGAGGGCGTGCACCGCTACGCCGACTGGTACCGGGCCACCGCCGCGGCGCCCGCCGCCGGCTGACCCGGGCCGCCCGATGCCGCACGCCCTGCTGGTCTCCGGCTCGCTCGGCCAGGGCCACGACGTGATGGCCCAGGCCTGCGCCGACTCCCTGCGGGAGCGCGGCTGGACCACCGACACGGTGGACGCCATGGCCCTGCTCGGGCAGCGCTCGGGCGCCCTCGGGGAGGCCGTCTTCCGGCGGCTGCTCGGCCTGCCCGGGGTCTACGACGCCTTCCACTTCTCGGCGCTGCGCCCGGGCGCCCGGCCCGCGCTGCTCGCCGACGCGGCGGCCCGCAGCCGGCTCGTGCCGGCGCTGGGCCGCCTGGTCGGGGAGCAGCGGCCGCAGTTGGTGGTCTCGGTGTTCGCCACCGCCGCCTCGGCGGTCAACCGGCTGCCGCGGCGGGACTTCCGGCACCTCGTGTTCTGCACCGACGTCACCCCGCACCGGCTCTGGGTGCAGGAGGGCACCGACCTCTTCCTGGTCACCTCGGAGGTGGCCGCCTGCGCGGTGCGCCGCTACCGGCCCGACGCCGCGACCGCCGTGCTGCCCGCGCCGCTGCGGCAGCCGTTCTACCGGCCGCCGGGCCGGGTCGCGGCCCGCGCCGAACTCGGTGTGCCGCCGGACGCCGGGTGCGTGCTGCTGATGTCCGGCGCCTGGGGGCTCGGGCCGATCGCCCGCACCGCCGCCGCGCTGGCCGCCGCGGGGCCGCACGTGCTCGCGGTCGCCGGGCGCAATCAGGAGCTGGAACACCGGCTGCGGGCCGCCGCGCGCCGGGAGCCGCGGCTGCACGCCTTCGGCTACACCGACCGGATCCCGGCCCTGATGGCCGCCGCCGACCTGGTCGTCACCAGCTCCGGCGACACCTGCAGCGAGGCCCGGGCGCTCGGGCGCCGGCTGCTGCTGCTCGACGTCGTCCAGGGCCACGGCCGGGACAACCTCCAGCACGAGCTGGAGCTCGGCCACGCCGACGTCACCAGCGCCCGCCCGGACGAGGTGGTCCGCAACGCGCTGGCGGCGCTGGGCCGACCGGAACCCGATCCCTCCCCCGGCGCCGTGCCGGAGGCCTGGCAGAAGGGGTTCGGGGCGGCGCTGGAGCGGGTGGGGCTGGGGTGAGGCCGGGGCGGGGGTGCCGGGGCCGGCCGTCGGTGCGGACCTCGGGGTCCGTCGTGCGGTAGCGGACCCGGCCGGCCGCGGGGAGTCGCTCCTGGCCGGCCCTGCCTGTCCGGCTCGGCCCGCCCGGCGCCGCGCGCTACCGCATGCCGCGGCCCGGGGGCGGCACCCGGTGGTCGCGCAGCGGGCCCAGGGTGAGGGCCCGGGCGCGGCAGTGGTCGGCGATCAGCGGGAGGGCGGCCAGCGTGGCGCGCCAGGAGTCGGGGGCGGAGGTGCAGTCGGAGTCGTGCAGCAGCAGGGTGGCGCCCGGGGTGAGCCCCGGGCGGGCGGTGGCGAAGACGGAGGCGCCGGTGGCCTCGGCCGTCCAGTCGCGGCCCCAGGCGGTCCAGAGCACGCTGCGCAGGCCGAGCCGGCGGGCGGCCAGCGCCGGACCGGCCGTCAGCACGCCGTACGGCGGGCGGTACCAGAGCGGTCGGGCGCCGCACAGGTCCGTCACCGCCTCGGTGGCGCGGCGCAGTTCGCGCAGGTCACGGCCCGGGGCCGGATACCACTGCGACCGGTGGTGCCAGCCGTGCACGGCGACCTCGTGGCCGCGCAGCACCAGCTCGCGGCCGAGGGCCGGGGCGCGTTCCAGCATCGCGCCGAGCAGGAAGAAGGTCGCCCGGGCGCCGAGTTCGTCCAGGGCGTCCAGGACGTACGGGGTGCTGCGCGGGTCGGGGCCGTCGTCGAAGGTGAGGGCGAGGTGGCCCGGGGCGGTGCCGTGCCCGGCGGTGCGGCGGGCCAGGGTGCGGCGCAGCGGCGGGAGGCGGACGGCCGCCGGGGCGAGGTGCAGGAACTCGACGGCGGCGGCACCGGCGGCGGCCGCGGCGAGTGCCGCGACCGGCGGGCCCGCCGGGAGCCCCCGGGGGGCCGCCGCCCCGGGCCCTCGGGCGCTCACCCGAAGCGGGCGGCCATCCGGCGGAAGACGCCGGGGGCGGCCCCGTGGATCCGGGCCGGGAAGCCGAGCCAGTGCGGGACGTAGAGGCGGTCCCGCTCGGTGGTGATGGTCGCGACCACGGTGTCCGCGACCCGCTCGGCGGGGACGGGGCGCGGGCGGTCGCGCTGGTAGGGGGCGCCGCGCCGGTCGAAGAACGGGGTGTCGACGGCGCCGGGCAGGACCAGCCGGACGCCGACCCCGGTGCCGCGCAGCTCGTACCAGAGGCTCTCCGCGAACATCGCCAGCCCGCCCTTGGTGGCCGAGTAGCCGGACTCGTCGCGCACGCCGACCTGCCCGGCGATCGAGCCGAGCAGCACGATCCGGCCGCGGCGGCGCTCCAGCATGCCGGGCAGCAGCAGGCGGACCAGCCGCAGTGGGGCGGCGAGGTTGACCTCGATCATCCGGTCGAGGGTGTCGGAGGGGGTCTCGGCGAACCGGCCGCGCCAGCCGAGGCCGGCGCTGGCGACCAGGACGTCGACCCGGCCGGCCGCGGCCAGGGCGGCCTCGGCGAGGCGGGCCGGGCCGTCGGGCTTGCTCAGGTCCTCGGGCAGGGCGGTGCCGCCGGTGCGCCCGGCGAGGTCGTCGAGGCGGGTGCGGTCGGTGCCGGAGAGCAGGGTCCGCCAGCCCGCGTCGGCCAGCCGGGTGGCGGTGGCCAGGCCGATGCCCGAGGAGGCACCGGTGATCAGCGCGACGGGCCGGTCGGTCGGCCCGGTCCCGTGCCGCCGGGCCCGGTCTTCCTCAGCCGTCGCGGCTTCCTCCGCCATCGCGCACCTGCCGCTCCGTGGGCGTTAGCCGTCCGATTTGTCCGGCAAGTCACCTTCGCACGGCGGAGCTGTCCGGGCTACCGGGGTGGTGCGGCCGGCTCGGCCTCGGCCTCCGGGTGCGGGGCCGACAGCTCGGCGGACTCGCCCTCCAGTTCACCGAAGCGGGACAGCAGGAACGTTCCGCCGACCGCCACGGCGAAGCCCGTCAGGGCGCACCAGGTGTACCCCGGCCGGGCGGAGTCGCCCAGCGACACCACCCCCACCAGCGCCGGGCCGAAGGTCTCGGCCACCGTCCCGGCGGCGGTCGCCGCCGTCACCGTGCCGCGCTGCAGGGCCAGGGCGTACGCCAGGTAGCCGCCCAGCCCGCCGAGCGCCAGCGCGTACGCGGCCGGGTCGGTGAGCACGGCGGACAGGCCGGACGCGTCCAGGACCCGCACCGCGAGACTGGTGATGCCGAAGCCCACGCCCGCCAGCAGCCCGAGGCCGGCCGCTGCCGCCGTGCCGTCCCGGCGCACCAGGACCAGGGTGGCGAGCAGCATCACCACGGTGGTGGCCAGCAGCGCCCAGTGGAAGGCCGCCGGGGCGTACTCCCGGCCCTCCCGGCCGGAGCCGAGCGCGAGCAGGCCCAGGCCCACCACCACCGCGAGGATGCCCGCCACGTCGCTCCTGCGCAGCCGCGCGCCCAGCAGCCAGACGGCGGCCAGGGCGGTGACGGCCAGACTGGCGTTGGTGACGGCCTGGACGAGGAACAGCGGCAGGCTGCGCAGGGCCACGATGCTCAGCACGAAGCCGAGGATGTCCAGCACCGTCCCGAGGATGAACTGCCAGGACCGCAGCAGCGCGGCCAGCAGGCCGGCCCGCACCCGGTCCGCGCGCGGCGCCGACCGCGCGCCGCGCGCCTGGGACACCGCCCCGAAGCCGAAGCAGACGGTGGCGACCAGCGCGGTGGTGAGTCCCAGCAGCATGCGTCTCCCTCGCGGGGCGGCGTCGGTCCACCACCCAGTCTGGGCCCGGGGCCGCGGGGGTGCACGGGCTCGGCGCCCCGCCCCGGGGGTCACCCGCGCACGGACGCGGGAGTCGGATGACTGATGCGGGGGCCGCCGCCGGGACGAACCATGGGGTCCGGCCCTGCCCCTCCTCTCCCTCCCCGCGCCCCGCCCTCTCCTCCCTCCCCGTGCCCCGCCCTCTCCTCCCGAACAGGAGTCGCTCCCGTGGACCCTTACCAAGAACCCCCCGGTGGACCGGCCACCGTCGTCCTCGACGCCGCCTTCAAGGCGGACGCCCCCGCCCGGTACGCCCGGCTGCGGGAGCTCGGCCCGATCCACCCGGCGGAGTTCCAGCCCGGTCTGACGGGCTGGGTGGTCGTCGGCCACGACCTCGCCAGGGCGGCGCTGACCCACCCCGCGCTGCTCAAGGACGCCGCGCCCGCCGCCGACGCCCTCGACGCGGCCGGGTTCGTCCTCCACCGGCCCTCGGTCGGCCTCGGCGCGCAGATGCTGGAGGCCGACCCGCCCGAGCACACCCGGCTGCGCCGGCTCGCCGCGGCCGCCTTCACCCCGCGCCGCAGCGCGGAGCTGGCGCCCCGGATCGAGCGGATCGCCCACGGGCTGATCGACGCGCTGCCGCCCTCCGGCGAGCTGGACCTCGTCGAGGCCTTCAACGCCCCGCTGCCCGCCACCGTCATCGCCGAACTCCTCGGCGTCCCGGCCGCGCACCACCGGGACTTCCGCCACTGGTCGGCGCTGGCGCTGCGGCCCGCCTCCCCCGGACACCGCCCGGCGCTGGCCGCCCTGCACGGCCTGCTCGCCGACCTGGTCGCGGCCAAGCGGCGCCGCCCGCAGGACGACCTGCTGTCCGCACTGGTGTCCGTGCGCGACCGGGAGGCGGACCGGCTCACCGAGGAGGAGCTGGTGGGCACCGCGCTGATGCTGGTCGTCGCGGGCCACGAGAGCACGGTCAACCTGCTCGGCAACGCCGAACTGGCCCTGCTCCGCCACCCGGACCAGCTGCGGCTGCTGCGCGGGCGGCCGGAGCTGCTGCCCGGCGCGGTGGAGGAGTTCCTCCGCCACGACACCCCCGTGGAGCGCTCCACCAACCGCTACGCGGCCGAGGACCTGGAACTCGGCGGGGTGGCGATCCCCCGGGGCGGCGTGCTGGTCGTCGCCCTCGTGTCGGCCGGCCACGACGCGCCGCAGCAGGGCTCCGGCTGCCCGGCCGCCCTCGACGTGACCCGGCCGGACGCCCGGCACCTCGCCTTCGGTCACGGCGTCCACCACTGCCTGGGCGCTCCGCTCGCCCGGCTGGAGGCCGTCGTCGCCCTGCGCGTCCTGCTCTCCCGGGTCCCGGAGCTGGAGCTCGCCGTCCCGGAGGAGTCGCTCGACTGGATCGGCTCCGGGATCATCCGCGGGGTGCTGTCCCTCCCGGTCCGCTACCGGCGCGACTGACCGTGCGGTGCGCGCGGCGCCACCGCCCGACGCACCGTCACCGACCCGCACCGTCCGCCGTTACCGGAACCTGACGGTACCGATGGACGAGTGCAACGCGCTCCGGACGTGGACCTGACCTCCCGTTCGTACAGTGCCGGAGACCCGTGCACGCGGAGCGGACCGCGGCCGCCCCGCCGCGCACGGGCCGCACCCGTTGCGGACCTCCGCGACGCGCGGGCGCGCGCCGCGAACCGCACCCGACCGAGATGGGCGACGATGCCAACCACACGCCGAGCACTCCCCCGCACCCGCTCCGCCGCGGGCGCCCTCCTGCTGAGCGCCGCCACGGCCGCCGGGGTGCTGCTGCCCACCGCGGCCCGCGCGGCCGAACCGGACGCGGTCAGCGCGCACCCCGGCGCCACCAGCGCGCAGGAGAGCAGCCGGATCGAGGCCTACTGGACCGCCACCCGGATGAAACTGGCGGGCGCCCTGGTCCCCGAGATCACCCCCGTCCCCGCGGACGACACCACCCCGGACGATCCCCGCCCGCTGCCCCCGAACACGCCGGACCCCGGCAGCGTCTGGACCCACGGCGGCGCGGTGGACCGCAGCGTCGGGCGGCTCTTCTTCACCTTCTCCGACGGCTACGACGGCAGTTGCACGGCGACCGTCGTCACCGGCGAGAACCGCAGCACCGTCGTCACCGCGGCGCACTGCCTGCGGGGCGTCGGATCGCCGACCGCCGACGGCACCTGGCAGCACAACCTGTACTTCGTGCCCGGCTACCGCAACGGGACCAAGCCGCTCGGCGGGTTCAGCATCAAGTCCGTGGCGACGTCGGCACGTTGGGACGCCGACCCGGGCAGCACCAACTCCGAGCAGCTCGCCCTCGCCGGCCACGACACCGGGATCATGGTGGCCAACCCGTCGGCCGAGGGGCGCCGCCTCGCGGACGTCACCGGGAGCCAGCGGATCGCGTTCACCGCACCCACCGCGGACGAGTTCGTCCACACCTTCGGCTATCCCAAGGACAAGCTGAACAACCCGGCCGCCCAGTACGCCGGTTCACGCATGATCCACTGCGCCGGACCGACCCGGCCGTCCCCCGCGGCACCCCCGCTGTGGGGCGAGTCCTGTGACATGAGCCACGGGGCCAGCGGCGGACCGCACTTCACCCGCTTCGACACCCGGACCGGCACCGGGACCGTCGTCGGCGTCACCACCACCACCGACGGACTCGCCGGCGGGCAACCCGGCACGCTCTACGCCACCCGCTTCGGGGCCGGCGCCCAGCGCCTCTACGACTGGGCCCGGGCGCGCTGATCCCGCACCCCGGACAGACCGGTGCCGGGGGCACCCGGGCCGGTCGGCCCGGGCGCCCCCGGCAGTGCTTGCCCGAGCCCTCGGTCAGGCCGGGACCACCCGGTAACTCCCCATCGCCCAGGGCGTGTCGGACTGGGCCAGCGAGCCGGTGGCCCACGGCACCGCACTCGCGCAGTCCGCGCCGGAGTACAGCACCACGGACGCGGAGCCGTTGACGACCTGGACCGAGCGGACGGGCGCCGACAGGGTGTGGCAGCTGCCGAGGTCGCCCAGGTCGACCGTGGTCGCCGTACCGCTCCCACCGGTGCCCGTGTAGAGCCGGGCGCCCGGCTGCAGCGGCGGCCAGCCGGCCGCCTGGGCCGATCCGGCGCCGAGACCGATCAGGGCCGCGACCGCGACCGCCGTCGCGGCCGAGCCGCGGAGCACCGTCTTCGAGGTGTACATGGGTGAACCACCTTCCGTGGATGTGCTGTCGGTGCCGGCGCCGGATCGGCAGGGGTCGACCCGGAACCGGTGGACGTCGCTCCCGCTCCGCCCCGTCGGCGTGGTGACGACAGGACGGCCCGGGGAGCGGTTCCATGGTGTCCCGTCGGCTGTGGGCGCGGCATCGGTCACATGACTGCGACCACCGGTGGCAGGTGAACCGCGCCCCGGCATCGGTCGGATGACCGTGAGCGTCCGACGGAACCCCGCCCGGTGTGATCCCGAAGGAGGAGCCTAGAACCGCCGGGCCGGGCGCATGGCCCGGAGGAGGAGAAGCAGCGTTCCGACTCCGAGCGCCAACAGCACCGCGCCGAGGATGATGGCGAAGGGCATGGCCGCGTGCTGATCGGCGGCGTAGGAGTCGTAGTTGCTCTCCGGCGGCCTGCCGGTGCCGGTGATGATCCGACCCGCCGCAGGACCGCAGTAGTCCCCCGGGTACATGACCGAGCTCCCGCACATCACCGGCCCGTCGTCCGGCAGGCCGAGGTAGAGGGAGACCCCACCCACTGCCATCAGGACCAACGGGCCGAGCAACGTGTAGAAATCGTCCTTCTTCTCACCCATCGCCGCTCTCCCGTCGCCGGCCGGCACGCCACTCGCACCGTCATCGCGGAAGGTACCGCATGGGCCAAGAGACCGTAAAGACAAGGGAATTGACTCCGCTGACGATCAGCCACCACGCCCGTCGACCAGCGCCGGACCCGGTCGACTCCCGGTCACCGCACGGCGGCCAGCCAGACGGTCACGGCCGCGGCCACGGTGAGCCCGGCGTTGAGGCCGATCCCGCGGTCCTCGACGCCGGTCAAGTGGACGGCCATCGCACCGAGTTGGAGCAGCACGAGGCCGACGGCCGCCGCCACGGCCAGCGAGGGGGCGACGCCGGTCAGCGGTGGCAGGACCAGGCCGACCGCGCCGAGCACCTCGACCGCCCCGAGGGCCCGGACGGCGGGCAGCGGGACCCGGTCGACCCAGGCCATCATCGGCCGGAGCCGGTCACGGCTACGGACGGCCTTGAGCGTGCCCGCGTAGAGGTAGAACAGTGCGAGCAGGCCCGCGACGATCCAGTAGGCGATGTTCATGCTTCCCGTCCGGGCTTCGTGGCGGGCGCGGTGGCGGGCACGTCGGCGGGCTCGGTCGCGTAGCGGCCCATCGCCTCGACGTGGTCCCGCGGTGCCATCGGCCGACCGTCGGCGAGCACGTCCCGGAGGTCCCGGAAGTACTGCAGGTACAGGTCGGGGGTGAAGATGCTGAGCATCACGGCGGGTTCGTCGGTCTCGTTGGCGAAGGTGTGCGGGGCGCCGGGCGGAACCATCACGAAGGTGCCCGCGGGGGCTTCGTGCTCCTCGTCGCCGACGGTGAACCGCAGGGTGCCGGACAGGACGTAGAAGCCCTCGTCGTGCCGGGCGTGCCGGTGCTGCGGCGGCCCCTGGGTGTGCGGGGCGAGCACGGACTCGGCGACCGCGAGGCGGTGCCCGGTGCGACTGCCGTCCTCCAGGACGCGCATCCGCGTGGTGCCCAGATCGATCGTCTCGCCGTGGCCGGGCCGCACCACCGATACGGCGGGGGCGGTCTGCGGGGTGCTGCTGGTGCTCACTTCTTCGGTCATGTGACGAGTCCACCGCCGGCAGCCCACCGCTGTCCAAGACCTGTTCCGCTGCACCGATACCCGCTGGGTATCGTTGCAGCGTGGAGCTACGGACCTTGCAGTACTTCGTGGTGGTCGCCGAGGAACTCCACTTCGGCCGGGCCGCCACCCGACTGCACATGACCCAGCCGCCGCTGAGCCGGGCGATCAAGCAGTTGGAGGCCGACCTCGGCGCCCTGCTGCTCACCCGCTCGCCCACCGGGGTCGCGCTCACCCCGGTGGGCGCGGTGCTGCTCGACGAGGCGCGGGCCCTGCTCGACCACGCCGACCGCGTCCGGGCGCGGGTGGGTGCGGCGGCGGGCGCGGCGACCCTCACCGTCGGGCTCCTGGGCGACGGCACCGACCCGGGGGTGACCAGGCTGGCGGCCTCCTTCCGGGAACGCCACCCCGGTGTCGACATCCGCATCCGCGACACCGACCTGACCGACCCGACCTGCGGGCTGCGCGCCGGGCTGGTGGACGTCGCCCTCACCCGGGCGCCGTTCGACGGGACCGCCCTGACGGTCCGCACGCTGCGGGCCGATCCGGTCGGGGTGGTCCTGCGCGCCGACGATCCGCTGGCCGGCCGCGACCGGCTGCGGCCGGCCGAGCTGGACGACCGCCGGTGGTTCCAGTTCCCGCCCGGCACCGACCCCGTCTGGCAGTCGTACTGGAACGGCGGCACGCCGCGCCGGGGCCCGGTGGTGCGCGCCGTCCAGGAGTGCCTCCAGGCCGTGCTGTGGAACGGCACCGTCGGCCTGGCCCCGCTCGGTCACGAGCTGCCCGCGGAGTTCGTCGTGGTTCCGCTGGTCGACATGCCGCCGAGCCGCGTGGTGGTGGCCTGGAACGAGGGCGACGCCGATCCGCTGCTCCGCTCCTTCGTCGAACTCGCGACGGCCGCGTACCGCCGCCGCTGAACACCCCGCACCCGCTGGTGTCCGGGCGGGCCCCGGGCGCGCGGTCAGGGCCGGATCGCCACGCCCGCGTAGCCGGCGGCGTCGGCGGCCGGGACGAGCGGTTCGCCGGGGTCGGGCCGCCAGAGCGGGACCGGGACGATGCCGGGCTCCAGGAGGGTCCAGCCGTCGAAGAAGCGGGTGAACTCGGCCCGGGTGCGGGCCTGGAGGGCGGTACCGGCGGTCTCGTAGATGCCGACGATGCGGCGGATCTGCTCGGGGGCGAAGTCCGGGCTGAGGTGGCTCATCACCAGGGCGCTGCCGGGGGCGAGCGCCGCCTTGAGGCGTTCGACCAGCTCGTACGCGCCGTGGCCGTCCGGGACGAAGTGCAGCAGCGCATTGAGGGAGAGTGCGAGCGGGCGGGAGAGGTCGATGGTCTCGCGCAGGCCCGGTGCGGTGAGCAGGCCGGCGGGGTCGGTGACATCGGCCTCGACGTAGGCGGTCCGGCCCTCGCGGGTGCTGGTGAGCAGGGCCTGGGCGTGGGTGAGGACGATCGGGTCGTTGTCCGCGTAGACGATCCGGGCGCCGGGCCGGATGCCCTGGGCGACCTCGTGGAGGTTGGGCGAGGTGGGGATGCCGGTGCCGATGTCGAGGAACTGGTCGATGCCGGCCTGGGCGAGGCTCCGGGTGGAGCGGTGCATGAACGCCCGGTTGGCCCGGGCGGCGGCGCGCACCCAGGGGGCGGTGGCGAGGACGTGGCCGGCCGCCTCCCGGTCGGCGGCGAAGTTGGTGAAGCCGCCGAGGTAGTAGTCGTACATCCGGGCCGAGTGCGCCACGTTCAGCCGTAGGTCGACACCGTCGTAGCTGCTCATCGCGTTCCCCCTCGGCATTGCCCGGTTCCGTCCGATTGCTGCCCACCGGATCCGGGGGCCAATCGTCTTCCCGTCGATGTGATCGACAAGCAGGATCAGATGGGATGACAATCTGTATTCGCTTTGCAGCCTGGAGTGACAGGCCTGGTGCAATGAGGATGGGCACGGACAGCCCGACCCTCGGGTGGACCGGTGAGCAGCCGACGACCACGGAAAGCAGGATCGATGACGATCGACAGGGGCTCCCCCGCGCGCGGGTACCGCGGCGGGACGGCGGTGGAGTACGCCGGGGCGGCCGGAGCGGACCGGATGGCGGTGATGGACCCGGGCCAGCGCCTGGACCTCACCTATGCCGCCTTCTGCGAGACCCATGAACCCGCTTGGCATGCACTGGCGTTGACGCGGATAGGCAGCCAGGCCGACGCCGTGCTGGTGGTCGAGGCGGTCAAGGCCGATCTGGCCCGCTGCTGGCCGCAGGTGCTGCGGTTCGAGGAACCGGCCGCCTACGCCTGGCGGTTGGCGAACCGCCACGTCGGGGACTGGGTCTCGGCCGAGGAGCCGGTCGAGGTGGAGGCGGTCACCTTCGCCGCCGTGATCGGAGCGTTCAAACAGGTCGCCGACGGGCTGCTGCACAGCGAGGCGGACGAGGTGCGGCTGTACGCCGCGATCCTCGAACTCCCGGACCGCCAGAGGGATGTGGTGATCCTGCGCTACCTGCTGGGCCTGCACGCCAAGGTGATCGCGGCCTACCTGGGCCGGCCGGTCGCCACGGTGCACTCCAACCTCCGGCACGCCCGGGAGCGGTTGGCGCGCCGGATCGGGGTGGGTGAACTGCCGGACCAGGGAGGCGAATCGTGACCACCGAACGGGGGATCGAGTCAACCGGACAGGAGAGCGAGCCGGTCGGACGGACGAGCGAGCCGGTCGGACCGGAGAGCGGGCCCACCAGCGGGGCGTGCACCATCGGTGGGGGGCGCGCGCTGTTCCACGTGCCCCGACCCGAACGCGCCCATGCCGAACGGATCGCGGCCCTGCGGCAGGCCCGACTCACCGCCGCCCCGGCGCACCTGCCCACCGAGCACGAGCAGGCCGCCTTCGAACTCGGCCTGGTCGTCGCCCTGGTGCTGGGCGCGCCGTGCGCGTCCCGGGGGCTGGACCTGCTGGTCAACGCGCGGCGGATCCAGCCGGAGGGGGCGGAGGTGTTCGGTGCCCTGCTGTACGCGACCGGCAAGGAGGAGGGGGCCGAGTTCTGGTGGCGCTTCGCGGCCGGGTCGGGCAGCGGGACGGCCGCGTACTGCCTCCACCTGCACCATCTGAAGCTCGGCGAGACCGACGACGCGGACTACTGGCGGGCCTGGTCCGAGCAGTTGTCGGCGGCCGAACGCGGGCCGGCGCCGCGGACGTTGCGGATGCGGCGGCCGCTGCTGCCGGAGGACGTGCGACGGGACATCCTCTCCCGGGTGCACCGCGGGCTGGCCCCGCAACTGCCCCCCGCGCTGGTCGCGGTGATCGACCGGCTGCCGCTCCAGGGCGGGGACGAGGAGGAAGAGGTGCCCAACCCGTGGGGCCTCACCTCCGGGGCGACCTCGGCGTGCTCCTGGGAGCTGCCGCCGGAGTTCGGCGAGGCGGACCCGGAGGAGCGACCGGGCCGGTGGGGGTTCGACGGGGAGGACCCGGAGGAGCGACCGGGCCGGTGGGGGTTGGACGGGGAGGGCCGGGTGGGCCGGCCGGACCCGTGGGGGTGAGAGCGGTCCGGCGGCCCTGCGGTCCCACGTTCAGGTGAGCGCGGCGAGCCGGGCGACGACCTCCGGATCACGGCCGCTGCCCGCGACGAGCCGCTCGCCGTCCGGCCCCGAGCAGCGGATCCGGTAGTGGTGCGGCGCCATCGCGGTGTCCCGGCCGGGCAGGGCGGCGACCACCGCGCGGTGCACGTCGGCGGGGGTGAGATGGGGGTCGGCGGTGGTCAGCTCGGCGGTCAACCGGCCGTCCTCGACGGTGAGTCGGTGACCGGCGGCGGGGTCCAGGGCGGGGTCCAGCACGGCGTCGAGGGCGGTGTCGACCAGGGCCCGGACGGCCGCCAGGTCGATCCGGGTGCCGTCCACCACCTGCCACTCGCCGTCCAGACGGGCACCGTCACCGAGGTCGCCCTCCGGCAGGCCGGGGGCCCCGGGCAGCCCGGCGAGCGGGACCGGCCCTTCGGCGGCGGCCGCGAGCAGGTCGAGCAGGGCGCGGGCGAAGCGCTCGGTCTCCTCGGCGTCCAGCACCTGGGGGCAGGCGATCACGGCGAAGTCCAGACTGCCCGCGATCCGCAGGATGGTGAACATCAGCCGGACCGGCAGCGGCGGGGCGGGCAGCGGGGTGAGTTCGGGGTCGGCGGCCGGTGCGGGCTGGGCGTCGGCGACGGCCGCGGGAATGGTCAGGCTGAGGTCGTTGACGACCACCTGGCGGGCGAACCGGGAGCCGCGGACGTGCGCGGCGTCCTCGACCAGCTGCCAGACCTGCTCGGCATCCAGCACGCTGTGCCAATAGGCGCTCAACGAGGCGGACTTGGCGCGGCCGATCAGCTGGTCGAGGTCGGCGGTGCCGGTGTCGAGCAGGATCAGGGCGTCCTGGGCGAGGGTGCCGACGTGGTCCAGCAGCGCGGCGCGCTGACGGTTGGCGGAGAGCGCCGCCACGGCCAGCTCGGTGCGACCGGCCCGGTGGGCGACCAGCGCGGAGAAGGCGGCGAGCAGCACGACGGAAGGGCTGGCGCCGGTACGCCGACAGGCCGCGGCCAGGTCGGCGGCCGCGGTGCGGGAGCGGACCAGCAGGGCGCCGTGGCCGTTCGGGCGGCCGGTGATCCGGGAGTCGGCGAACACGGTGTGCGGGCCGGTGGACAGGACCCGGGCCCAGTGCCGCAGGGCCCCGGCGGCCCGGCGCCGGCCCTGCGGACTCTGCTCGTCGGCGGCGATCTGGATCGGGGTGGGCGCGCTGACCGGCGGGAGCTCCTTCCCGGCCGCGAGGGCGTACCAGTCCTGGATCAGCAGGGCGGTGGCGGCGCCGTCGGCACCGGCGTGACAGACCACGGCGATCAGCCGGAGCAGTCGCGAGCCCTCCGCGATCAGGGTGAAGCGGATCCGCGGGACATCGTTCAAGGGCACCGGGACGGCCACGTCGGCCTGTGCCAACTCCGTTGCCAGCACGTCGAGTTCGTGACCGTCGAGGCGGTCGGCCTCGACCACGGTGACGGCGAACCGGCCGCTGCCGTGCACCACCTGGCTGTCCGGGAAGCCGTCCGGGCCGGCGCCGGGCGGGAAGGAGGTCCGCAGTGACTCGTGCCGCTCGACCAGCAGCCGCAGGGCGTGCAGACCGGCGGCGAGCGAGGTGCCGGGCGGGACGGGCCAGACCGACTCCTTGTTGATCTGCTCGGGGGCCTCGCGCCGGATGCACCGGATCATGTTGTCCTGTCCGCGGGTGAGCGGGCCGGAGCCGCCGCTCGCCGCGGCGAAGCGCAGGGTGATCCGCCGATCGCTCCGGATGGGGACGCAGGGCCCCGGCCCGCCCGGCCCGGCGGGCGCTCCGACCGGCGATCCGGCGGCGGGCGCTCCGGCGATCTGCGGTACGGCGATCTGCGGTGCGGCAGTGGGCGGTCCAGCGGTGTGGGCAGTCACGTCGTACGCGCCTTTCGGCTCACCGGGAGGATCTCAGCGGAGGGGTACGGCCGGACGCTACCAGCGCCCGACGGTGATCGTCCAACAGGTCCGATGCATCGTCAACATGCTTGCCACACAAGCGGGTTGACCTGAACAGGACGGGTTCCGACGGTGGCCGCGGCGGCCCGGTACGGCCCGGGGACGGGCACGTCGAGCAGCCCCACCGGGCCGGCGCCGAGCGGGCCCGGATCGGCGATGAGCACGGGGGACGGACCGGCCACCGGAACCCCGAGCGCCTGGGTCAGCCGCCCGCCGTAGGCCTTCGCACAGGCCTCCCGGCGGCACCACAACTCGGCGAAGCGGACCGCCCGTTCGGCAGGATCGGCGGCCTCCGCGACGAAGCGGGCCTCCTCGGAGGGGAACCAGCGGGCGGCCATCCGCTCGGCCCGCCGGGCCCCGCCCAGTCGCTCCACGTCCACGCCGACCGCCCTGCCCTCGGCGAGGGCCAGCACCGCCAGCGCGTCCGAGGCCGACCAGTTGACCCGCAGTCCGCCCGCCCCGGCCGGCTCCGGCTTGCCGTGCCGCCCCCGCCGCCAGACCACCTCGGCCGGGCGGCAGCCCAGCCGGGCGGCGACCAGCTCCCGGACGGCGCCGCGCACCACGGTGAACCGGTTCCGCCGCGGTTGCTCCGCCCGCTCCGCGCGGGCCCGCTCCCCGGCGTCCAGCGTCCCCCACAGCCGGGCGACCACCTCCGCCGGCTGATCGGCGGCGATCAGCCGGAGTTCGAGGCCGGTCACGGCTGGGCCAGGGTGCTCAGCACCCCGAGCCGGTGGTCAGCGCCGGCGAGCAGCAGCGGCCGCCGCTGCGCCCGCCACTCGGGCAGGCCCTCGGCGAGCCGCGCCCAGAGGCCGGTGAACGGTTGAGCGGCCGGCCCGTCCCGGTCGACAGCGGTGCCGTCCAGGACCACGGCCCCGGGGCCCAGCTCCGCCGCCAGGCCGCGGACCGACGGCTCCGGCCGGTCGGGGCCGGAGAACTGCCGCACGGCCAGTCCGGGGCCGGGCTGCTCCTCGCAGACCAGCACCACGGCGGCGTGCCGCTGCGGCATCGCCACCGGTTCGGGCGGCTCGTGGTGCAGTGCGGTCTGCTCGGCCAGCACCACCACCGCCCGGCGGCAGGCGCCGGCCCGCTGGTACTCGGCGGCCAGCCGCAGCGCGGTGAAGGCCGCCGCGGTGCCCTGGTCGCAGACCGCGAAGGCCAGCGGCGCTCCGGGGACGGACCGGCTGAGCCCGAGCGAGGACGGCGCGCCGGGGCGCACGTCCGGGGTGTCGAAGGCGAGGATCAGCAGGTCCGCCGGCTCGTCCTCGGTCAGCGCCTCGTCCAACAGCCCGGCGGCCAGCTCCTGGTAGGAGTGGCCGACGCCCGCGCGCAGCAGGTCCTCGCGCAGCGGCAGGCCGTACGGGCGGACCAGGTCGGAGACGAAGACCCGCAGGTCGGGGTCGAGCGAGGTCTCCGAGCGGCCGTCGGAGCAGCGGGCCAGGGCCCGGGTGATCCGCAGGCCGGCGGGACCGGGGGAACCGGCGGTCACCCGGTCAGTCCTCGGCGATGAGGTGCCCGGCGACGTAGTCGGCGAGCTTGGTGACCGAGCGCAGGTCGTCCTCGGTGATCTGCTCGACGTCCACCTGGAGGTCGAGCGACTCCTCCAGTTCCAGGATGAGTTCGATGGTGCCGGCCGAGGTCAGGCCGAGGTCGTCGAACAGGCAGGCGTCCGCGGGGATCTCGGGCAGCTCGCGCTTGAGCACGCGCGGCAGGAGTTCGCCGATGCCGTGCAGGATGCGCTCGCGCAGCTCGGGGTCAGTGGTCTGGACCATGGGTTCTGACATGGGTGTCCCGTCCCGTCGTGCGTGGGAAGTGTGCGGTGGAGTGGCCGTGTGCGGAACGGCCGGGTGCGGTGGAATGGCGGTGTGCTCTGGCTGGTCTGGGTGCTCGGGGATGGCTACGGGGGAAGCGCGCTCCGGGGTTCGAGCGGCGGGTCCGACCGACGGCGGATCGCCGTCAGTACTGCATCACCATCGCGGAGAAGGTGGCCCCGATGCCGGCGGCGGCGATCAGGTAGTGGTCGCCGGGGCGGATCAGTCCCCGCGTGGTGGCGGTGTGAAGATTGATGAGACTGTCCGCAGCGAAACTGTGCCCGACCGACAGCACGTTGTCCAGCACCACCTTGTCGAGCGGATAGCCGATCCGGCGCGCCGTCATCCGCCACGACGCCTGGTTGACGTTGTGCGGAAGCACCGCGGCCAGCTCGGAGAGGTCCAGACCGGCCTGGTCGAGCGCCGCCTCGATCACCTCCACCATGACGTTCGGGTACTCGCGCTGGTAGCGGGCGAGCAGGTCCGCGTCCTCGGCCAGTCGGCCGTCGAACTCCGGGCGCTGGCGCACCGCGAAGGAGCGCACCCGGTGCCGCGGGCCGTCCGCGCTGACCAGGCAGGCGGCCGCGCCCTCGGCGAAGATGCCGGTCTCGGGCACCACTTGGGCGTCCTTGGTGAAGGTCTTCTCCCCGGCCAGCACCAGCGCGAGCGCCTGCGGGTCGGGGTCGGCGGCGAGCAGCCGGCCCGCCAGGTCGATGGCCAGCAGGCCCACCGCGCAGGCGTGGTGGGTGACGGTGAAGGCGTTCGCGTGCGCCAGGCCGCGTGCGGCGATCACCTCGTGCAGCGGGTTGAGCGGGTAGGGGACGGCCACCGGCATGCTGCGGGCGTGGATCACGAAGCGGACGTGCCGCTCGCGTCCGCGCAGCTCCGGCAGGTTGTCCAGGGTTGCGTCGAGCAGGTCGGGCAGCGTCCCGGCCGGGTCCAGTCGCAGCTGGTCCAGGCCGTGGAAGCGGCGGAAGAGACGGAGTTGACGTGGGGTCAGGCCGATCCGCTCGCCCACCGCCTCGATGGGCACGGCGTGTGGGGGGAGGTGGACGGCCACTGCCTCCAGTGCGGTCACCCGGGCTAGTATTCCCACGCCCGCCTGGTCGCACAAGTGATCTCGGGCCCTTCTCCTTCCCACCCGCCCCGGGAACCGCCCGCGCCGCCGCCGTCGCGCCGCCGGACCCGCGCGCACCCACTTCGCCACCGTCGACCGGACGGGAGAACCTCCCTTGCCAGACCGTGAACCCACCTGCCCCGACCGCCCGTTGAACCGGGCGTTGGCCGCCCTGCTGACCGAGGTGGCCGGTGCGCCGCCCGGCTGGGAGCTGCGGCTGACCCCGGACGCCCGGCTGGACGGCGACCTGCTGCTGGACGAGTGCGAGCTCGCCGAACTCGCCGCCCGGCTGACCGAACGCTTCGGCCCGGCCGCCGACCTGGCCGGCCTGCGCGCCGGGCTGGACCTGGCCGCCCTGGAGGCGCTGACCGTCGCCGACCTCCAGGCCCTGCTCCCCGAGGAGGACGGACGATGACCCGGTTCCTGCTGGTGATGCCGCCGCTCACCGGACACGTCAACCCGGCCGCGGGCATCGCCGCCGAGCTCACCGCCCGCGGCCACGAGGTCGCCTGGACCGGCACGGAGTCCGTGCTGCGGCCGCTGCTCGGCCCGGACGCCCGGGTGCTCGGCACCGGCACCCGGGCCTTCCGCGCGCAGGGCGGGCACGGCCTGGCCGCGCTGCGCTCGCTCTGGGAGGGCTTCATCGTCCCCTACGCGCGGTTCACCGCGAAGCCGCTGGACACCATCGTGCGCGAGTACCGCCCGGACGTCCTGCTGGTCGACCAGCACACCCCGGCCGGAGCCCTGGTCGCGCACCGGCACGGGCTGCCGTGGGCGAGCTTCGCCCCCGGCGCCATGGAACTGGGCCGCCCGTACCGGGCGTTGCCGCAGGTCGAGGCGTGGATGACCGGGCTGCTGCGCGGGCTGTGGGAACGGGCCCGGCTGCCCGCCCAGGAGTACCTGGACCCGCGCTTCTCCCCCGCCCTGCTGCTGGCCACCACCGGGCCGGCGCTGACCGGCACCGCCCCGCCGCCGCACCACGCGCTGGTCGGGCCGGTGCTCCAGCCCCGCCCGCACGACCCGGACTTCCCCTGGCAGCGACTGCTGCCCGGGCGGCGCCGGGTGCTGGTCACCATGGGCACGCTGGCCGACGGGCTCGGCGCGGACTTCCTGGCCCGGGCCGCCCGGGCGCTGGAGCTGTGCGGGCCGCAGGTGCAGCCGGTGTTCGCGGGGCCGCGCGCCCTGCTGCCCGAACTCCCGCCGCACGCCGTGGCCGTGGACCGGGCACCGGTGCTGGAGCTGCTGGCGCGCGGGGAGGTGGACGCGGTGCTGTGTCACGGCGGGATGAACACCGTGGGCGAGGCGCTGGCGCACGGGGTGCCGCTGGTGACCGCGCCGATCCGGCACGACCAGCCGTTCGTCGCCGCGCAGCTGGTGGCGGCCGGGGCCGGCCTGCGGGTGCCGTTCGCCCGGGTGACGCCCGAGCGGTTGGCGGCAGCGCTCACCGCCGTACTGGAACCGACGGGCCACCGGGCCAGGGCGGTTCAGCTCGGTCGCGAGCTGCTGGCGGGCGGCGGGGCGGGCGCCGCGGCGGACCGGCTGGCGGCGCTGGCCCGCTGACGGGCCGACGGCTCTGACGACGCGAGTGACACCACGCGAATGGGACACGATGCGGATGACCCGACGCGGATGGCGCGGCCCGCCGACCGCCCCTTAGCAGATCAGCGGATCGCACGTCCATTGGTCTAGGCCATTGTCTCCGGGGCAGGTCGCCCCCTAGGGTGTCGCAGCAGCACCGCCTTCGCAGGTGTCGAGCCCGCCCTGTCTCCGGGTGCCGTGGCAGCCCATCCCCGTACGGGAGTTCCGGTTGATCGAGACCACGGGACTGCGCAAGTCCTACCGCAAGAAGTCCTCCCGCCGGAGCGCCGAGGACTCCACCGTCGACGCCGTGCGCGGCATCGACCTCTCCGTCGCCGCCGGCGAGATCTACGGCTTCCTCGGCCCCAACGGCGCCGGGAAGACCACCACCCTGCGGATGCTGGCCACCCTGATCCGCCCGGACGACGGCCGGGCCGTCATCGCCGGGGCCGACCTCTTCCGGGACCCGGCCGGGGTCCGCCGCCGGATCGGCTACGTCGCCCAGGGCGGCGGCACCACCGACCGGGTCAGCGCCCGCGAGGAACTGGTCCTCCAGGCCCGGATGTACGGCACCGGCAAGGCCCAGGCCGCCCAGGCCGCCGAGGACGCGCTCAAGGCGTTCGACCTGGGCGGGTTCGGCGACCGGCCGTGCGTCACCTACTCCGGCGGCCAGCGCCGCCGGGTGGACATCGCCCTCGGGGTGATCCACCGGCCGCAGGTGCTGTTCCTGGACGAGCCGACGGTCGGGCTGGACCCGGCCAGCCGGGCGTACGTCTGGGAGGAGATCCGCCGGCTGCGCACCGAGGGCATGACCGTGATCGTCACCACCCACTACCTGGACGAGGCCGACGCGCTCTGCGACCGGGTCGCCATCGTCGACCACGGCCAGGTGGTGGCCGAGGGCACGCCCGAGGCGCTCAAGCGCGAGATCTCCGGCGACGTCGTCCTGCTCGGGCTCGTCCCGGGCGAGTCCGTCGCCGAGCGCGCGGCCGAGGTGCTGCGCCCCGAACCGTACCTGCACCGGCTGGAGCCGAACGGCGAGGAGGGCCTGCGGCTCTACCTGGAGGACGGCGCGGCCGCCATCCCCCGGCTGCTGCGCGCGCTGGAGCGGGCCGGCGTGACGCCGGGCACCGTCCAGCTCCAACGGCCCAGCCTGGACGACGTGTTCCTGGCCCGCACCGGCCGCTCGCTGCAGCAGTCCTGACCGACCTCCTTGGGGATACCGTGAAGCTCGCCCGTGACACCTGGCTGGTCTTCCAGCGCCAGCTGCTGCTCATGATCCGCACCCCGATCTGGATCGCCGTCGGCATCATCCAGCCGGTGTTCTACCTGCTCCTGTTCGCCCCGCTGCTGAAGAAGGTGCTCGCCCCGCAGGGCGCGAGCAGCTACGCCGACGCCTACCAGGTGTACGTGCCGGGCCTGTTGGCGGTGCTGTGCATCTTCGGCGGCCTGTTCACCGGCTTCAGCCTGCTCGGCGAGCTCCGGGCCGGCATCATCGAGCGCTCCCGGGTGACCCCGGTCAGCCGGCTGGCGCTGCTGCTCGGGCGCGCGCTGCGCGAGATGGTGGCGCTGCTGGTGCAGGCCGTGCTGATCACCCTGATCGCGCTGCCGTTCGGCCTGCGGGTCAACCCGCTGAACCTGCTGCTCGCCTACCTGCTGCTCGGGCTGCTGGCGCTGATGACCTCGGCGATCTCCTTCGGCATCGCGCTGATGGTCCCCACCGACGCGGCGATGTCGCCGGTGGTGAACACCATCGCCCAGCCGATCGCGCTGCTCTCCGGCGTCCTGCTGCCGCTCACCCTGGCCCCGGAGTGGCTCCAGCAGGCCGCCAAGTGGAACCCCTTCTACTGGGCGGTGGAGGGCATGCGCGCGCTGTTCTCCGGGCACGCCGGGGCGGCCGTGGTCTGGCAGGGGCTGCTGGTGGTCGTCCTGATGACCGTGCTGGCGGTGTACTGGTCGGCCCGGCTGTTCTCCACCCGGGTGCGGTGATCCCGTAGGACGACGGCGAAGGGGCCCGCAGTGTGCGGGCCCCTTCGCCGTGCTGCCGGGACCGCCCCTCAGGAGCGGATGAACTCCGCCAGCTTCGCCACCCCGTCGATGATCCGGGCCTGGGTCAGCGAGCTGATGGACAGCCGCAGCCGGTGCTCGCCGCCGCCCGCCGGGTAGAACGGCGCCATCGGCGTCCACAGCACCCCGTAGCCGCGGGCGCAGCGCTCCATCGCCGCGTCGTCGGCCGTGAAGGGCACCGTCAGGACGGCGAAGAAGCCGCCTTCCGGGCGGTTCCAGTCCACCCCCAGCCGGCGCCGCTCGGAGGCCGGGAAGTGCCGGTCCAGCTCCCGCAGCAGGGTGTCCATCCCGGCCGCGTAGTGGGCCGTGGCGCGGGCGTTGGCGGCGCGCAGGCTGCAGTCGTGGGCCAGCAGCATGCCGCCGATCACGGCCTGGCTCAGGGCCGGGGTGTTGACCGTCGTCATGCTCTTCAGCTTGGCCAGCTCGTCGGCGAGCAGGCTGCGCCGGCCGCCCGGCCCGACCACCTCCTGATCGGCGACCAGGTAGCCGACCCGGGCGCCGGGGAAGCAGGTCTTGGCGAAGGAGCCCAGGTAGACGACCAGTCCGCGGCGGTCCAGCGCCTTGAGGGTGGGGCGCGGGCCCGGGGTGCGGGCGAAGAAGCCGTACGGGTTGTCCTCGATGACCAGCAGCCCCTCCTCGGCGGCGGCGTCCAGCAGCCGGGTGCGGGCCTCGACCGGCATGCTGGTGCCCGAGGGGTTGGCGAAGTCCGGGACGACGTACAGGGCGCGCGGGCGCCGGCCCTCGGCCCGGACAGCGCGGGCGGCGGCGGCCACGGCCGCCGGGTCGGGACCGCCGTCGGGGCCCTCGGGGACCGGCACGGTGGTCAGGTCGAGCAGCCGGGCGGCGCCGGTGACGCCGACGTAGCAGGGCGAGCTGACCAGCAGGACGTCCTGCGAGCCCGGGCACAGCGCGCGCAGGGTGAGCAGCATGCCCTCCTGGGCGCCGACGGTGAGCACCACCGCCGCGGGGTCGACGGTGAGGCCCTCGTCGTTGGCGAGGGTGCGGGCGACCAGGTCGGCGATGATGCCCTTGGTCGGGCCGTACTGGAAGAGCGCGGTGCGGACGGCGTCCCGGTCGAGGCCGCGCTCCGCCAGGTGGTCGAGGTAGCCCTCCAGGTAGGCGGGGACGTCCTCGGGCTCGAAGAAGCCCTCGTAGGGGCGGCCGGGGGCGAAGGAGACGGCGTCGGGGTAGCGGGTGGTGACCTCGTTGAGGAAGGTCATCGCGTCCAGCAGCGGGTCGGCGAGCGAGCCGTGCAGCTCCTCCAGGCGCAGGGTGGTGCGCCCGGTCACCGCAGGGCCTCGCGCAGTCGGCGGGCGGCGTGGTCCTGGGCCTCGGCGGCGGCGTCCAGGGTGCCCGTCATCGCGAAGAAGCCGTGCGGCATGCCGGGGTAGCGGCGCAGCTCGACCGGCACGCCGGCCGCGCGCAGCGCCTCGGCGTACTGCTCGCCCTCGTCGCGCAGCGGGTCGTACTCGGCGGTGAGGACGGTCGCGGGCGGCAGGCCGGACAGGTCGGCGGCGCGCAGCGGGGAGGCGTACGGGCTGGCGCCGTCGGCCGGGTCGGCCAGGTAGTGGCCCCAGTACCACTCCACCGAGCGGCGGTTGAACAGCAGCGGGTCGTCGTGTTCGCGCAGCGAGGGGGTGTCGGCGCCGTGGTCGGTATTGGGGTAGACCAGCAGCTGGTGGCGCAGGGCGGGGCCGCCCTCGGCGCGCAGCAGCAGGGTCAGGGCGGCGCCGAGGTTGCCGCCGGCGCTGTCGCCGCCGACCGCGAGGCGTTCCGGGTCGATGCCGAACTCCTCCGCCCGGGCGACGAGTTGCCCGAGTGCCGCGCGGCAGTCGTGCAGCGCGGCGGGGAAGGGGTGTTCGGGGGCCGCCCGGTAGCCGACGGAGGCGGTGACGCAGCCGACGGCGTTGGTCAGGCGACGGCAGAGGGCGTCGCTGGTGTCGATCGAGCCGAGCGTCCAGCCGCCGCCGAACAGGTAGAGCAGGGCGGGCAGGCGGCGGCCGGGCGGCTCGGGCCGGTACAGCCGCAGGGTGAGCTCCCCGGCCGGGCCGGGGATCCGGTGCTCCTCGACGGCGGCGACCGGTTCGGGGGTGCCGGCCGCGGCACGGATCTCCGCGAGGTCGGCGGCGCGGGCCTCGGCGAGGGTGAGGGTGTAGAGCGGCGGTGCGCCGCTGCCGGCGCGGTGGGCGCGCACGGCCTCGGCCTGGGGGTGCAGGGGCATGGGTGGTGGTCCGTTCGGGGGGCTCGGCCGGGCGGTTCGGCGGGGCCCGGCAGGGGGTCGGCGCAGGGAGTCGGCGCGGGCGGTCGGGGGTTCCGGCGGGTGGGCCGGGCGGCTGGGCTCGACGGCCGGGCTCAGCGGTCGGCCTCGACGGCTGGGCTCAGCGGTCGGCCTCAACGTAGACGGTCTCGTCGGTGCGGAAGGCCGTGTCGAGGTCGGCGACGTCCGAACGGAGGCCCTGGCGGTAGGCGCAGTGCCGGATCTGGTCGGCGCCGAACCCGGCCAGGGTGAGGACGTGCCGCAGCTCGTCCAGGTCGTAGATCCACTGGTGGCCGTAGTGCCGGAAGATCTGGTTGACCAGGAAGGCCGGGCGGGCGGGCATCGGCGGGCCGAAGCCGAGGACGGTGAGCCGGCGGCGGTGCTTGGCGAGGAAGCCGTCCCCGGTGGCGTAGCCGACCAGGTAGCGGGCGAGGTCGGGGGTGGTGAGGCGCAGGACGCCGCCGGGGCGCAGGATCCGGCGGGCCTCGCGCAGCCAGCCGACCGCGACGGGCATGGTGACGTGCTCGATCAGGTGCTCGGCGTAGACCCAGTCGATGCTGGCGTCGGCGAAGGGCAGCGGGCGGGCGATGTCCAGCTGGGTGAACCAGCGGTCGCCGTCGACCCGGTAGAGGGTGCCGGGTTCGGTGGCCGCGTCCGGGCTGCGCAGGGTGGCGAGGTCGGTGCCGAGGCCTTCCGGGTGGTCGGTCCTGAACGCGGCGAACTCCACTCCGGTGATGCCGAGTTCGGCCAGTTCGGCGTGGTCGCGCGGCAGGGCGCCCGGGCGGGCTTCGAGCTTCGTGCAGGTCGCGACCTCGGCGCTGAAGGCGTCCAGGTGGGTGTCCAGTCCTTCCGGGTCGTCCCAGTCCCAGCCGGGGAAGCGGTCGTTCGGTTCGGTCATCGGTTCTCCTTGGGGAACGTGGCGCGGGTGCGGGTCGGTTCAGCGGCTCGGTTCAACCGACCGGGCAGGGCCAGCGGGCGAGCGCGTCGCGGCCCAGGCCGGCGAGCCGGGGGCGGCCCAACAGGGCCATGGTGTGGTCGAGTTCCGCGCGCAGCAGGTGGAGCACCCGGAGCACCCCGGCCTCGCCGTCGACGGCGAGGCCCCACAGCGCCGGTCGGCCGATCAGGACGGTCCGGGCGCCGAGGGCGAGGGCGACGGCGAGGTCGGTGCCGCTGCGCACGCCGCCGTCGAAGAGCACCGGGAGGTCGGCGGGCACCGCGTCGACCACCTCGGGCAGCGCGGTCAGCGCGGGCAGCGCGCCGTCCAGTTGGCGGCCGCCGTGGTTGGAGACCAGCACGGCGTCGGCGCCGTGCTCGACGGCCAGCCGGGCGTCCTCGGCGGTGAGGACGCCCTTGAGGACCAGCGGGAGCCGGGTGCGGGCGCGCAGCCAGGCCAGGTCGGACCAGCTCAGGGTGGGGTCGAACTGCTCCCGGGCGTGCTCGGCGATGCCCGAACTGCCCTGGTCGGCGCGGTGGCTGGCGGACATCAGGGAGTCATCCAGGTTGACCGCGCGGACGGTCGGCGGGATGGCGAAGCCGTTGCGCAGGTCGCGCGCGCGGTGGCCGATCCTGGGCGCGTCCACGGTGAGCACCAGGGCCCGGTAGCCGGCCTCCTCGGCGCGCTCCACCAGGGCCTCCAGGGCGGCGCGCCGGCGCAGCCAGTAGAGCTGGAGCCAGAGCGGGCCGGTGGCGGCCGCGGCGATGGACTCCAGGGTGCGGCTGGCGAACATCCCGACGACCAGCAGGGCTCCGGCCCGTCCGGCGGCGCGCGCGGTGGCGGTCTCGCCCTCCGGGTCGACCAGCCGGTGGTAGGCCATCGGGGCGATTCCCAGCGGGAGTTCGAGCGGTGTTCCGAGCAGGGTAAGGGACGGGTCGCAGTCCGAGACGTCGACCAGGGTGCGCGGGCGCAGTGCATAGTGCCCGAACACCTGCCGGTTCGCCGCCAGCGTGCGTTCCGTGCCGCTGCCCCCTTCGATGAAGTCCCAGATTTCCGGGGGGAGTCGGTCGCGCGCCGCACGTTCGATCCCGGCCAGCGTGAGTGCTCCCACGGGCATCCTTCTTTCCCGGACGGCCACGCGCGGGCCAGTCCCGGTTCGGCAGCGTAGGAGCAACGACCACATTGGTATAGACCTTGATTTGACCAAACGTCTGTGCCATGGTCTGGCAACGGAATTGACCGTATTGGCTGTGTGGCGCCTATTGCGTCCATGTCAAATCCCCTCACTTGTTGTGGAGCCGCGTTGACCGGCTTTTCCTCTTTTCCCCTCCCGCTTTCCGCACCGCCGCACGCCGACGCCCCGGAGTTGTGGGTCGAGCGGTCGCTGCTGGCCGGTCCGGGCGGCGAGGAGTGCCTGCACTTCGGCGCCCCGCTCGACCGGGACGCCCTGCGCGCCCTGGTCGAGGAGCAGTCCGTCCGGCTGGCCGCCGCCGGGCTCGGCCCGGGCGGGACCGCCGCGCTGCGCCTGCCGCCGTCGGTGGCGTTCGTCGCCGTGCTGCTGGCCTGCTGGCGGCTCGGCGCCCAAGTCGCACTGCTCGACCACCGGTTGACCGACCACGAGGTGGACGCGGCGGTGGCCCGGCTGGCTCCGCAGGTGCTGGTAGGCTCCGCCCACCGGCCCGCCGCGGCGCTGCGCGGCTTCTCCGAGGTCGAGCCGGTGGCCACCGCACTGCCGGACGGCCGCCCGGCCGGCACCGGACACGCGCTGATCCAGCTCAGCTCCGGCTCCACCGGGCCGGCCAAGGTCATCGCCCGTACCGCCTCCGACCTGCTGCGCGAACTCGACTGCTACCGCAGACTGGTGGAGTTCCCGGGCGAGGGCGAGCGGGTCGTGCTGCTGTCCTCGGTGGTGCACGTGCTCGGGCTGGTCGGCGGACTGCTCAACGCCCTGCACGCCCGCGCCGCGCTCACCGTGCCGGAGCGGATGACGGCGGCCGGGATCCTCGCCGCGGTCGCCGCGGACCGGCGCCCGACCACCGTCATCGGGGTGCCCTTCCACGCCGAACTGCTGGCGGGGACGGTCGCTCCCCCACCGCTGCCGCAGCTGCGCCGGATGGTCGTGGCGGGCGAACTCGTCCGCCCGGGCCTGCCCGCGCTGTTCGGCGACCGGTACGGCGTCCCGCTCGGCACCATGTACGGGATGACCGAGACCGGGGTCATCGCCACCGACCTCGACGGCACCCTGCACCCGGCCAAGCGCCCCGTCCACGGCATGCGGATGCGGCTGGTGGCGGGTGAGCTCCAGCTCGGCGCCGCCGCCTCCCCGTACCCGGGGCTGGACGACCCGAGCCGCTGGGCGGACGGCTGGCTGCACACCCGCGACGCCGCCGCGCTGGACCCGGCGACCGGCCTGGTCACCGTGCACGGCCGGCTCGACTCCCAGGTCTCGATCGGCGGGCTGAAGGTCGACCTCACCGAGGTCGAGCAGACCCTCAGCGCGCTGCCCGAGGTCCGCGAGGCCGTGGTGGTCTTCGACGGCGAGGCCGTCCAGGCCTACCTGTCCGTCGAGGCCGGGGCCGAACCCGCCCTGGTCCAGGACGGGCTGGCCCGTCGGCTGGCCGCCTACAAGCGGCCGCGCCGGCTGGTCGTGCTGCCCGCCCTCCCCCGCACCGCCACCGGAAAGCTGCTGCGCGACCCGGCCGCCCTGCGCGACACCGCCGCGGCCGTCGTGCGCTGACCGGACGCACCACCCGCTCGACAACCCGACAAGGAGCACCATCATGCAGGACCGCATCCGCGCGTTCGTTCTGGCCGCCCTCACCGAGATGCAGTACGACGTCTCCGAGGTCACCGGGGACACCGACCTCGGCCCGGCCGGGCTGGACCTCGAGTCGCTCGCCCTGGCCGAGCTCTCGGTGCAGGTCGAGGACGAGTTCGGGATCAAGTTCGACCTGGACGAGATGGAGACCACCGCGATGATGACGCTGGACGAGTTCACCGCCGACGTCGTCAAGCGGATCGACGCCCTCCCCGCCGCCGCCGGCAGCGCGGCATGACCGACCCGGCCCGCCCCACGGACTCCCCGGCCGACGGCCTCCCGGGCCGGGCCGAGGTCCTGGCGATGCTGGCGGCGTTCGGGCAGCGCGCCGCCGACACCGTGCCCGAGGATCTCGGATCGCTCGAACTCACCTGGCTGATCGCCGAGTTCGAGCAGCGGTACGGCATCCAGCTGGACCTGGACGACGAGCGCTTCGGCGCCGTGCGGACGGTCGACGACGCCACCGAACTGCTGCGCGCGGCGGTGCTGGCGGAGCGGACGGGCGCGCCCGGCGAGCCCGTGGAGGCGCGGCCGTGACCGGCTCCGTCGCCGGCGCGCCCCCGCACGGCCCCCCGCCGCTGCCGCCCGCCGCCCGGCCGGTGGTCACCGGCGTCGGCGTGCTCAGCGCCGCCGGGCGCGGGCTCACCGCACTGACCGAGGCCGCCGCCCACGGCAAGACCGCGTTCGGCCCGGTGACCCGCTTCGACGTGACCGACCGCCGTACCACCCGGGCCGCCCTGCTGCCCGCGGGCGTACCGCTGGCCAGCACCTTCCCGCTCGCCCGGGCCGTGCTCGACGCGATCGGCCAGGCCTGCCGCCAGGCCGGGCTGACCACCGCGGAGGGCGCCGCGATGCCCGTCCTGCTCGCGCTGCACAGCGACGAGCGCACCCGTGCCACCGCCGACGCGGTGGCCGCCGGGGTGCGCGCGGGCTGGGGCGCGCCGGGTGTCACCCGGGTCTACACCGGAGCGTGCGTGGCGGCCGCGACCGCCGTCGCCGACGCCGCCGCCCTGGTCGCGGCCGGGCGGCACGAACGGATCCTGGTCGCGGCCGGCCACCTGGTCGAACCGGGGGTGTTCGCCGTCTTCGACGCCGGCCGCGCGCTGGCCCGGGACGGCGAGCTGCGCCCGTTCAGCGCGGGCCGCACCGGCACCCTGCTCGGTGACGCGACCGCCGCCGTCCTGGTCGAGTCGGCTCCGGCCGCCGCCCGCCGCGGCGCCCCCGCGCTCGCCCGGCTGGCCGGCTGGGGCCGGGCCGGGGACGCCCACCACGTCTGCCGCCCGGAGCCGGCGGGCACCGGGGTGACCCGGGCGATCGAGGCCGCGCTGCACCGCGCCGACCTCACCCCCGCCGAGGTCGGCTACGTCAACGCCAACGGCACCGGCTCCACCCTGGCCGACCAGGCCGAAGCCACCGCCCTGCGCCGGGTGTTCGGCCCGCACGCCGGCCAACTCCCGGTCAGCTCCAGCAAGTCCGTGCACGGACACGCCCTGGAGGCCTCCGCGCTGCTCGAACTCGCCGTCACCATCGGCGCGTTGGACACCGGACTGCTCCCGGTCAACGCCGGCTGGCTCGGCCCCGACCCGGCCGTCGGGCTGGACCTCGTCCTGGACGGCCCGCACTCCGCCCGCCCGCAGTACGCCCTCAGCCTCAACTCCGCCTTCGGCGGCGCCAACACCGCCCTGCTACTGGCCGCCGCCTGACCCCGACGCCGACACCATGAGCACCCCTGCCGCCACCGCCCTGCACGTCCTCGCCGAGGCCCGCCGCCCCGGCCCGGACCTCCCCGGCCCGCCACCCCCGCTGCCCGGCTTCGCCGCCGACGGCCTGGGCCCACTGATCGCCGACACCGCCGACCGCTGCCTGCACGCCCGGCACGGCCCGCCCCCCGCCGCCGGGCGGACCGCCCTGCTGCTCGCCAGCGCGAGCGGCGACCGCGCCACCGCCCGGGCCATCGACCGCAGCGCCGACCCCGGCCGGCGCCCGGCCCCGCTGCTGTTCTTCCAGTCCAACCCCAACGCCGTCCTCGGGCACATCGCCGCCCGCTGGGGCCTGACCGGCCCCGTCGTGGCGATCAGCCCGGCCGAGGCCGTACCCGGCACGGTCCCCGCGGACGCCTACGAGCTGGCCGCGCTGCTGCTCGCCGACGGCGACGCCGACCGCGTCCTGGTCGTCGCCGCCGAGCAGACCGACGACGGCGACCACGCGGTGGCCCAGTTGCTCGCCGCCCCGGCCGACCCGGACCACCCGGCCGACTGAACCCGTCGGGAACCCCGGCCCGTAGCCATCAGCGAGGCCCGCCGCCTGACGCAGCCGCACCCCGGCACACCAGCGCGCACCCCGCCCACCGTCACCCCGCAGCAGGCCCGCCACCGTCCGCGCGCCGACCGCACGCCCGCCACCCGATCAGCCGCCCGGGCCGCCCCGGCCCCGAGGGAGGGATCCACCCCCGTGACCATCCGCAGTCTCCGCACCCAGCTCGCGGACGACCCCGACGTGGGCGCCGGCAACGTGCTGACCGCCCGGATCGCCCTCGGACAGGGCCTGGACGAGCCGCTGCTGACCTTCGACACCCCGGTCGACCACCACCCCGCCTGGCAGCCGCTCACCCTGCGCGAGCTCGACCGCGCCGTCCGGGCCCGCGCCGCCGCCCTGCACGGCCTCGGCATCACCCGGCGCGACCCGGTCGTGGTCTACGCCGGCGACGCCGCCGACCACGTGCTCGCCTTCCTGGCGCTGGCCCGGCTCGGCGCCGTCCCCGCCCTGCTCAACCCCAACCTGGACGCCGAGCGCGCCGCCCGCTACATCGCCCGGATCGGCGCCGCCGGGGTGCTCGCCGACCCGGCGCACCTGGCCGCCCTGGCCGGCCACGACCCGGGCGCGCCGCTGCTGCCCGAGATCTCCAGCCTCGGCGCGGGCGACCCGGAGGCCGCCCCCGAGCCCTACCGGCACTGGTCCGGGGACCCGGTGGCGATCACCCACTCCTCCGGCACCACCGGCATGCCCAAGGCCGTCGTCCACTCGCACGCGAGCCTGTACGCGGCGATCCGCCACCGGCTGCGGCTGCCCCGCCCGCAGGGCCAGGAGCGGATGCTCAGCGCACTGCCCGCCCCGCACGCCGCGACCCTGATCGCGCTCAACCTGGCGCTCAGCTCGCACACCGAACTCGCCTGCCTGTCCGGCCAGTCCGGCGCCGCGGTGCTGGACGCGATCGAGCAGTGGCACCCCACCGGGGTGATCGGCTTCGCCGCCACCTGGTCCGACCTCGCCCACCACGACCTCACCGCCCGGGACCTCGCCTCCGTGGCGCTCTGGTGGAACACCGGCGACTGCGCCCACGAGGTGCACATCCGCCGGCTGATCGCCACCGGCAGCCGGGAGACCGTCACCCGGGCCGGCCGCGCCCGGCTGCCCGGTTCGCTGTTCGTCGACGGCCTCGGCTCCACCGAGATGGGCCACTCCCACTTCTTCATCACCCACGGGCCCGGCACCGAGCGCTACGGGCGCTGCGTCGGCCGCCCGCACGCCTTCGTCGACTGCGAGGTGGTCGGCCCGGACGGCGAGCCGCTCGGCGACGGCGAGGTCGGCGAACTCGCGACCGCCTCACCGACCCTGGCGCTCGGCTACTGGAACGACTCGGCCACCACCTTCCGCACCCGGCTGCGCGGCCGCTTCCTCACCGGCGACCTGATGTACCGGGACGCGGACGGTTACTACTACCACGTCGACCGGGCCGTGGACTCGCTCGAACTCGGGGACGGCACAAGGCTGTTCACCGCGATGTCGGAGGAGCGGGTGCTGGCCGCCCGCCCCGACGTGCTGGACTGCACGGTGGTCGCGTTCCGCGACGGCGAGCGGGCGGTCACCGACGTGCTGCTGCTCCTCACCGCGGACGCCGAACGCGGCGACGGCGCGGACGCCGAGCGCGACAAGGCCGTGCTCGACGCCCTGGACGCGGCCACCGCCGGGACCGTCCGCCGGGTCCTGGTGGTCACCGGGGACGACATCCCGCTCGGCCCGACCGGCAAGGTCCGCAAGGTGCTGCTGCGACAGCGCCACCTGGCGGCGGTGAGCGCCCGGTGACCGCCCGCGAAGCCGCCGTCGTCACCGGCATCGGCCTGGTCTCACCGCTCGGCCGCAAGCCCGCCGAGGTCTTCGAGGCGCTGGCCGCCGGCCGCTCCGGCCTGCGCGCCGTCCCCGAGGGCCACCCCGCGCACGGCTGGCTGCCCGCCGCCGGGATCGCCCCCGCGGTGGACGGCCGCGAGGTGCTGCCGCCGACCGAGACCCGCTGCGTGGACCGCTTCGTGCTGCTCGCGCTGGCCGCCGCCGACGACGCGCTCGCCGACGCCGCGCTGACGGTCGGCCGGGACGCCGACCCGCACCGCACCGCCGTGGTGCTGGCCACCGGGGGCGGCGGCCTGGAGACCTTCGAGCAGCAGTCGCACCGCCGGCTGGACCGCGGCCGCCCCGGCGTCAGCCCGTACCTGCTGCCGGGCATGCTCTCCAACATGGCGGCCGCCCGGATCGCCATCAAGCACGGCATCCGCGGCTACAGTTCGGCGGTGGTGACGGCCTGCGCGGCGGGCGCCCAGGCGATCGCCGAGGGGCTGCGGCTGATCCGCGCGGGCGACGCCGACGTGGTGGTGTGCGGCGGCACCGAGTCCTCACTGCATCCGACCATCGCCGCCGCCTTCACCAACGCCCGTGCCCTGGCCCAGGGTTGGGACGATCCCGAGCAGTCCAGCCGGCCCTTCGACGCCCGCCGCAACGGCTTCGTACTGGGTGAGGGCAGCGCCGTGCTGGTCCTGGAACGGGCCGGGCACGCCGCCGCCCGGGGCGCCACCGGGTACGCGGACGTGCTCGGCTGGGGCGCCTCCACCGACGCCCACCACCCGACCATGCCCCGCCCGGACGGCACCGGCGCCGCCGACGCGATGCGCATGGCGCTCGGCAACGCGGGCCTGGCACCCGGCGACATCGACTACGTGAACGCCCACGGCACCGGCACCAGGCTCGGCGACGTCGCCGAGACCGCCGCCCTGCACGCCGTCTTCGGCGCACACCCGCCGGCGGTCAGCTCCACCAAGGGCGCCACCGGCCATCTGCTGGGCGCCGCAGGGGCGTTGGAGGCCGCGGTGACGGCCCTGGCCGTGGCCCGGGGGACGCTGCCGCCGACCCTCAACCTGACCGACCCCGACCCGGCCTGCGACCTGGACCACGTCCGGGGCGCCGCCCGGTCGGCGCCGGTGCGCGCCGCCCTCAGCAACGCCTTCGCCTTCGGCGGCCACAACCTGAGCCTGATCCTCGGCCCGACCTCGATCCGGGCGACCGGATAGGGCTGCCCCGGGCCGCCGCGATCCGGGCGGCCGGCCAGGGCGGACCCGCCCCGGGGCCGTCCCGGGCCACCACGATCGGCGCACCCCGCTGCCGGGCAACGCCGCCCGGCAGCGCGCCGATCCTCGAACCACCATCCCTCCGGGGGGAGATCCCGTTGTCCATCCAGACCATCGCCCGCGTCGAGTTCCACTGCGCGGACGCCGACAAGACCGCAGCCGGGCTGTGCGCCGATTACGACTTCACCGCCGGACCGCCGGCCGTCGCGGCGGACGGCACCCGCACCGTCGACCTGCGCCAGGGCTCGATCCGGCTGCGGCTGACCTCCGCCGCCGACCCGGGCCACCCGGTGTCCGCCTACGTCGCCCGGCACGGGGACGGCATCGCCGCCCTCGCCCTCGGCTGCGCCGACCCGCAGGCCGCGCTGGAGCGCGCCGAACGGCACGGCGCGCGGGTGCTGGACCGGGAGGCCGGCCTGATCGCCGGCTTCGGCGACACCGCCCTGCGGTTCGTCCTGCTGGAACCGACCGAGCCCGCCGACGCGACCGGGCCCACCGACACGACCGGGCCCGCCGAGGCCGCCGGACCGGGCCTGCTGGACGCCCTCGACCACGTCGCGATCTGCCTGCCGGGCGGCGAACTCGCCGCCGCCGTACGGTTCTGCGAGGCCGCGCTCGGCTTCCACGCGATCTTCGAGGAGTACATCGAGGTCGGCGAGCAGGCCATGGACTCCACCGTGGTGCAGAGCGCCTCCGGCCTGGTCACCTTCACCCTGATCGAGCCGGACACCGCCCGTCGGCCCGGCCAGATCGACGAGTTCCTGGCCGCCCACGGCGGGGCCGGCGTGCAGCACCTGGCCTTCAGCACCCGGGACATCGCCACCGCCGTCCGCACCGTCCGCGCCCGCGGGGTGGAGTTCCTGACCACCCCGGGCGCCTACTTCGACGCCCTCGCCGAGCGGCTCGGCGCCACCGCCATCCCGGTCGAGACCCTGCGCGACCTGCACGTCCTGGTCGACCAGGACCACGGTGGACAGCTGTTCCAGATCTTCGCCCGCTCCACCCACCCCCGGCGCACCTCCTTCCTGGAACTGATCGAACGCCAGGGAGCCGGCACGTTCGGCACCGCGAACATCAAGGCGCTGTACGAGGCGGTCGAGCGACAGACCTCCGCCGCCGCCAGCTGATCGCCCCCAGGAAGGGACGCACCACCGATGACCACCGCCACCGAGTTCCGCCTCACCGACGCCGAACGCGCCCTGCTGCCCACCCCCGAGGAGGTGGCGCACTACCGCGAACACGGCTGGTACCTCTCCCGCAAGCTGTTCACCGACGAGGAGCTGGACGCCCTCCAGGCCGCCACCGAGCAGTACTACGCCGGCCACCGCGACCGCGAACTCCCCGCCCGTCCGCCCCGGTTGGCGGCCTGGGAGCCCTCGCACGGCCCGGTCCAGCGGCACAACGACTACGTGCACCACCAGAGCGACGCGATCGGGGCGCTGCTGGGCAAGCCGCTGATCGGCGCGGTGGCCGCGCTGCTGGCCGGCACCGAGGAGATCCGGATCTTCCAGTCCACCCTGATCTACAAGCCACCGGTGCCCGGCGAGCCCAGCAACCGGGTCCCGTGGCACTTCGACAAGCACTACTGGCAGACCTCGACCTCCGAGTCCATGCTCACCGCCTTCATCCCGTTCCACGACTGCCGCGAGGAGAACGGCACCATCACCATGGTGGACGGCAGTCACCGCTGGCGGGAGCTGCCCTCCGGCGAGGACTCCACCCGGCACTTCGCCGACCGGGACAACTCCGAACTGGACGCCATCCTGGAGGCCAACGCCGCGTTCAACGGGCAGCGGGTGCACAAGGTCCCGATGCTGATCCCGCGCGGCCACATGTCCTTCCACCACTGCCGCACCTACCACGGCAGCGGCCCCAACCTGGCGTCCTTCCCCCGCCGGGCCGTCTCGCTGCACCTCCAGGACGGCGCCAACGAGTACCGCCGGCACGAACGGCCGGACGGCGGCCCGGTGGTGTACAACCACGACGTGCTGGTGCGGCGCACCGCCGACGGCCGACCGGACTACGCCGACCCGGCCGTCTGCCCGACGCTCTGGCGGGGCACGCTGTGACCGCACCCCCGCCCGTAGCCGCCTCCGCACCCGGGTCCGCGATCGCCCCGCTGGCCTCCCCCGCCGAGCGCTACCGGATGCTGCGGCTGATCCGCGGCTTCGAGGAGCTGGCGCTCGGCCTGGTGAAGGCCGGCGCGATCCCCGGCGGCATCCACCCGTACATCGGCCAGGAGGCGGTGGCGGTCGGCGTCTGCTCGGCGCTCGGCCCGGCCGACCGGCTGACCAGCACCCACCGCGGCCACGGCCACGTGCTCGCCCGGGGCGCCGCCCCGCACCGGCTGCTCGCCGAACTCGCGGGCCGCGTCGACGGGTTGAACAGCGGCCGGGGCGGCTCGATGCACGCCGCCGACCTCTCGCTGGGCATCCTCGGCGCCAACGGCATCGTCGGCGCCGGGGCCCCGATCGCGGTCGGCGCCGCCTGGGCCCTGAAGCACCAGGAGCACGGCGAGGGCTCAGCGGACGGGGACGGCGGGGTCGCGGTGGCCTTCTTCGGGGACGGCGCGCTCAACCAGGGCGTGCTGCTGGAGTCGCTCAACCTGGCCGCGATGTGGCGGCTGCCGGTGGTCTTCGTCTGCGAGAACAACGGCTACGCCACGACCCTGCCCGCCGCCACCGCCGTCGCCGGCAGCGCCAACGGCCGGGCGGCCGCCTTCGGCATCCCCGCCGAGCAGGTGGACGGCATGGACACCGAGGCGGTGCGCGCCGCCGCCGTGCGCGCGGTCGAGTGGGCCCGCTCGGGCGGCGGCCCGGGCTTCCTGGAGTGCCGCACCTACCGCTACGAGGGCCACCACACCATGGAACGCCGGATGAAACTGCGCTACCGCACCCCCGAGGAGGTCACTGCCTGGCGCGAGCGCGACCCGCTGCCCCGGGCCGCCGCCCTGCTCGACCCCGGGGAGGCCGCCGCGCTGGACCACGCGGTGGCCGAACAGCTGGCCGCCGCCGAGGAGTTCGCGCTCGCCTCGGCGCACCCGGATCCGGCCGGCGCGCTGGACCACCTGTACGCCGACGGCCTGCGCCCCCGGGCGGGGGTGACGCCGTGACCAGGCTCTCGTACACCAAGGCGCTGAACCGGGCGCTGGCCGACGAACTCGCCGAGGACCCGACGGTCTGCGTGTTCGGCGAGGACATCGGCGCCGGGATGGCCGGCCCGACCCTGGGCCTGCTGGACCGCTTCGGCCCCGGGCGGATCGTCGACACCCCGCTGTCCGAGCAGGCCTTCACCGCGATGGCGATGGGCGCCGCCCTGACCGGGCGGCGGCCGGTGCTGGAGTTCCAGATCCCCTCGCTGCTCTTCCTGGTCTTCGAGCAGATCGTCAACCAGGCCCACAAGTTCTCGCTGATGACCGGCGGCCAGGCGGGCGTCCCGCTGACCTGCCTGGTGCCCGGGTCGGGCTCGCGGGACGGCTGGGCCGGGCAGCACTCCGACCACCCCTACAGCCTGTTCGCGCACGCCGGGGTGAAGACCGTGGTCCCGGCCACCCCGACCGACGCCTACGGGCTGCTGCGCTCGGCGATCCGCGACCCGGACCCGGTGGTGGTGTTCGCCCCGGCCGCCGCCCTGCCGGTGCGCGAGACGGTCACCTGGGACCTCGTGCCCGTCCCCCTCGGACGGGGCCGGATCCACCGCACCGGCACCGACGTCACCGTGGTCGCCCTCGGGCACCTGGTGCACGACGCCCTGGCGGTCGCCGAGGAGCTCGCGCCGGAGATCTCGGTCGAGGTCCTCGACCCGCGCAGCGTCCACCCCTTCGACTGGCCGCTGCTCGCCGAATCACTGGACCGCACCGGCCGGCTGGTCGTCGTGGACGACTCCAACCGCAGCTGCGGCTTCGGCGCGGAGGTGCTGGCCACCGCCGCCGAGGAGCTGCGCCTGATCGCCCCACCGCGCCGGATCACCCGCCCGGACGGCGCCGTGCTGCCCTTCGCCCCCGCCCTCGACCGGGCCGTCCAGCCCGGCCGCGAGCAGCTGCGCCAGGCGCTGCACGCCGTCATGAAGCACTCCTGACCCACCGCCCCTCCCGCCCCCGCTCGCCCCCGCTCGCCCCCGAGAACAGGAGCACCGATGTCCACCAACCGCTACCACTGGGACCGGTCCCACCCCGGCCTGACCAGCCTCCAGCAGGCCATCGACCCGCTGCGCCGCGAGGTGGTCGGCCACACCGTCTACCGCGGCCTCGACAGCATCGAGCGCGTCCGCTCCTTCCTGGGCAGCCACGTCTTCGCGGTCTGGGACTTCATGTCCCTGCTCAAGAGCCTCCAGCGCGACCTGACCTGCGTGGACGTCCCGTGGGTCCCGAACGGGCCGACCGCCAGCCGCCGGCTGATCAACGACATCGTGCTGGTCGAGGAGAGCGACGAGCTGGGCGAGGGCTACACCAGCCACTTCGAGCTGTACGTCGAGGGCATGCGCCAGGCCGGCGCCGACCCGCGCCCGGTGGAGGAGTTCCTCGCCCTGCTGGGCACCGGCACCCCCGTGCCGGAGGCCCTCAAGGCCGCCGGAGTGCCGCAGGCCGCGGTCGACTTCACCGGCACCACCTGGTCGATCATCGAGAACGCGCCGGTGCACTGCCGGGCCGCCGCCTTCGCCTTCGGCCGGGAGGACCTGATCCCGGACATGTTCACCCAGGTGATCGCCATCGACGACCCGGACGGCGTGCTCACCGTCTTCAAGGACTACCTGGCCCGGCACATCGAGGTGGACGGCGAGCAGCACACCCCGATGGCGATGCAGATGCTGATCGACCTGTGCGGGGACGACCAGGCGAAGTGGGACTCCTGCGCCGAGACCGTCCGCACCGCGCTGGACGCCCGGGTCCGGCTGTGGACCGCGATCGAGCGCTCCTTCGTCTGACGCACCGGCCCGCCCGTTCGCCCGCCCGCCCGTTCGCCCGGCTACGGGGCGGACGGGCGGGCGGCGCCGCTCAGACCGCCTTCGGCAGCAGTGCGGCCGACCCGGGCAGCGGGTCGGTGGCCGTCCGGAACCGGTGCAGCGCCGCCCGGCCGTCCGCCCCGCGGACCCGGGCCGCGAGCCGGGCCGGCAGCACCACCGTGCTCAGGAAGCCCTCCCCCCGGTACCCCTCCACCGTCCAGCAGACCCAGGGGATCGGGTAGTTGGCGGCCGGGCTGAAGAACACCGGCCGCTGCCCCTGGAAGCTCACCCGGTAGACCCCGAAGCCGCTCCAGTTCGAGAAGCTGAACCGGCGGGCCTGCGGGTCGAAGCCCAGCGGCACGCACTCGGCCAGCCGGCCGGGCCCGAGGGCGGCCAGGAACCCCAGGTTGGCCCGCAGGTTGAGGTGGGCGGTCGGGAACTCCTCGACCGCCGTCCGCAGTTCGGCGGCCAGCACCGCCGGACCGTCCGCCGGCCGCTGCGGCAGGTGCACCTCGCTCAGCAGGTTGCCCAGCAGGTCGGGCGAAAGCCCCAGCCAGCGGCGGACGTTGACCGGGACGGTCAGCATCCGCTCCGCCCGGTCGCCGTCCAGGTCCCGCAGGGTGCTGACCAGATGGGCGCAGAGCACGTCCCCGGCCGAGAGGCGGCGCCCGGCCACCGCGCCGAACTCCTCGCGCATCCGGGCGATCTCGGCGTCGCCGAAGGCGATCTGGACGGTCCGGTTGGCCCGCGGCCCGACCGCCACCTCGCGCGCCAGCAGCTCGGCCTGCCCCGGCGACGGCACCCGGAAGCCCGGCCGCCCGCAGTCCTCGGCGGGCAGCACCGCATTCAGCAACGCGTCCTGGTCGTCGACGAGTTCGGCCTCCGGGAGCGGTTCGCCCTCGACCGCCGCCGACCAGATCCGCAGCAGCAGCACGAAGCTGCTGAGGTCCCCGACCGCATGGTGCCAGGAGCAGCCGAGCAGCGTCCCGCCGTCGGCGGTGCGGGTGATCCGTACGGTGAACAGCGGGGCGCCGCCGGTGCGCGCGGCCCGGGCGTCCACCGGGTCCACCAGGTCGGTACCGGCCGCGGTGACCCGGCCGATCGCCTCGGCCAGGGTGCCGTCGACGGTGTAGACCTCCAGCGGGACGCCGGAGTCGTCGCAGTGCGCCTCCAGCCGCTCCGCCCCGGCCTGCCGCACGGTGCGCAGCCGGCCCCCGAACACCGGCGCCCGGTCCAGCGCGAGGGCCAGTCCGGCGGCCAGCCGGTCCTCGTCCAGCGCCCCTTCGAAGCAGAGCACCACCGAGACGGAGAGGTCGGCGAGCATGGTGTCCATGATCCCCAGCCGCAGCACCCGGCCGTCGGCGCGGCCGGCTCGAACGATCCGCGAACTGCGCAACTGCGGCCAGATGGTCATGGCATCCCTACGCTCGTGGGCGGGCACGCCGAACGATAGTGGCGCGCCGAGGCAGTGGTCCAGTCCAATGTCACCATCCGGGAAACCCGTCCGCGAAGCACCCGGGAGGCCGGTCCACCGGGCGTCCGGCAGGCCCGTTCCACGGGCGTCCGACAGGCCCCTCCCCTCGGCGTCCGGAGGCCGGTCCGCCCAGCACGGCAGCGGCGGCCGGAGATAGAATTCGCACCATGGGAGAGCGCCCCGGCGCGCTCACCGCGCCACCCCTCGTGCTGGTCACCGACCGCGAGTCCCGGCTGATCGACCCGACCCACGCCTACCACCTGGGCCGCGACCCGACCGGCGAGATCGTGCTGGACGACCCCCGGGTCTCCTGGCACCACGCGGTGCTGCACGCCACCGCGGGCCACTGGCTGCTGGAGGACGTCGGCAGCACCAACGGCACCTACGACCAGGGCCGACGGGTCGACCACGAGTCCGTCGGCCCGGGCACCCGGCTGCGCTTCGGCGATCCGACCACCGGCCCGTCCGCGACCTTCGCCGGGCTGCCCGACCCCGCCGCCGAGCAGGCCGCCGCCGAGCACCCGACCCTGCTCGCCCCGGAGAGCTCCAGCGTCTTCCGCAGCCCGAGCGCCGTGCTGGACCTGGCCGGCCGGACCGTACGGATCGGCCGCGCGCCCGACAACGACCTCGTCCTGGACGACCTGCTGGTCTCCCGGCACCACGCCGAACTGCGCGAACTGCCGGACGGCCGCCACGAGATCGTCGACCTGGAGAGCCACAACGGCACCTACCTCAACGGCCACCCGGTGCGGCACGCCCCGATCGGCCCGGCCGACATCGTCGGCATCGGCCACTGCGAGTTCTGCCTGGTCGACGGCCGGCTGGTCGAGTACGTCGACTCCGGCGAGATCTCCCTGGACGTCCAGCACCTGGTCGTCCGGGTCGGCCCGGACCGGCGGGTGCTGCTGGACGACGTCGGCTTCCCGCTCACCGAGCGGACCCTGCTCGCGGTGGCCGGCCCCAGCGGCGCCGGCAAGTCCACCCTGCTCAACGCGCTCACCGGGCTGCGCCCCGCCGACGAGGGAACCGTGCTGTACGACGGCCGCGACCTCTACCACGACTACGCCGAACTGCGCCGCCGGATCGGCCTCGTCCCCCAGGACGACATCCTGCACACCCAGCTGACCGTCCACCGCGCGCTGTCCTACGCGGCCGAGCTGCGCTTCCCCGGCGACACCGCCGCGGCCGAGCGCGCGGCCCGGGTCTCCGAGGTGATCCGTGAACTGGGGCTGGAGGAGCGGGAGCACCAGGTGATCGCCAGCCTCTCCGGCGGCCAGCGCAAGCGGGTCAGCATCGCGCTGGAACTGCTCACCAAGCCCTCGCTGCTCTTCCTCGACGAGCCGACCTCCGGCCTGGACCCGGGCATGGAGCGCTCGGTGATGCGGATGCTGCGCGAACTGGCCGACGACGGCCGCACGGTGGTCGTGGTGACGCACAGCGTCCTCAGCCTCAACGTCTGCGACCGCCTGCTGGTGCTCGCCCCGGGCGGCCGGACGGCCTACTACGGGCCGCCGACCGAGGCGCTGGCGTACTTCGGCGAGCAGGAGTGGCCGGAGGCCTTCGAGGGCTTCGAGAGCGACGCCGAGGGGGTCTGCCAGCAGCGGTTCCGTGCCTCACCGCAGTACCGGCGGTACGTGACGGCCGAAGCCGCGCACCCGGCGCTGCCGCCGGTGGCCTCCGCCCCCGTGATCGGCCGGGAGAAGCCGCAGAGCTGGTTCTCCCAGCTGGGCACCCTGGTGCGCCGGTACGCCGCGGTGCTCGCCGCCGACCGGCTGTTCCTCACCGTGATGATCGCGCTGCCGTTCGTCATCGGGGCGATGTGCCGGGTGATGGCCGGCTCGCGGCTCAGCGACGACAACGCCATCAACTGCCTGCTGACGCTCTGCCTCGGCGGGGTGCTCATCGGCTCGGCCAACGCCGTGCGCGAGGTGGTCAAGGAACGCCCGATCTACCGGCGCGAGCGCGTGGTCGGGCTCTCCAGATCGGCCTACCTGGCCTCGAAGGTGGTGGTGCTCGGCCTCATCACGGCGGTCCAGTCCGCCCTGCTGACCGTGGTCGGCCTGGCCGGGGTCACGCTCACCGCCCAGCCGCGGCCGAACGCCCCGCCGCCGGTGACCAGCGGGGTGCTGCTGCCCCAGTTGCCCGAGCTGATCATCGCGATCGCGCTGCTCGCCTTCACGTCGATGGTGCTCGGCCTGGTGGTCTCGGCGTTCGTCGGCAAGGAGGAGACCACGATGCCGCTGCTGGTCCTCCTGGCGATCGTCCAGGTCGTCTTCAGCGGCCTGATGCTCAAGCTGCACGGCGTGCCCGGGCTGGAGCAGTTCGCCTGGCTGGTCCCGTCCCGGTGGGGCCTGGCCGCCATGGCCCGCACCGTGGACCTGGGCCGGCTCGTCGTGCCCGGCCCGATCACCGAGGACCCGATGTTCCGGCACGTGCGCACCGGCTGGCTGACCGACCTGGGCGCCATGCTCGCCCTCTCGGTGGCGTACGGGCTGGCGGTGCTCGCCCTGCTCCGGCGGCGCGAGCCGACGATCATGCGCAGATAACCGGTCATGGACGAGCTCGCGTTCCACCCCACCCACGTCGCCCCGCCGGACGGGCTGGCGACCTGGGCCGCCCCGGACCCGGCCCGGCCCTCCACCCGGCTCGACCCGCTGCTCCCGGTGCGGCTGATCGCCGGGCAGGGCGACTGGGCGCAGGTGCTGTGCGCCAACGGCTGGACGGCCTGGGTGGACGGCCGGCTCCTGGTCGCCCTCCCCCAGCCGCCGCCGGCCGCGGGCGGCCCGCCCGCCCGCACCGCCGACCCGCGCCCCGCGCTCGCCGAGGCGGAGGCGGCGCTCGCCCGGTACCGCGCCCTGCTGGAGGACCTCGCGACGGGCGCGCTGGACCTGGAGTCCTTCCGCGAGCGCAGCCGTGGGCTGCGGATCGGCGTGGTCGCGGACGGCGAGCGGCTCTGGGCCTTCGACCCGGTGCACGACCGCTGGTGCTACTGCGACGGACTCCAGCTCCAGACCTACGCGGCCACCGACCGGCCGACTCCCGCCCCGGCGGCACCGACCGGGCCCGCGGCACCGACCGGGCCGGCGCCGACCGCACCGCCACAGGCGGGAGCAGAACCGGAGGCGGAGGCAGCGGCGGCCGGCCCGTACGCCCCCACCCGGACCGGCGAACCGTGATCCCCGCCGAGCCGTCCCCGGCACCGGGCCTGCCCGCCGGTCTGGTCGGCCTGGTCGGCCGGCAGGTGGCCGGCTACCGGCTGGAGCGGGAGATCGGACGCGGCGGCATGGCCGTGGTCTACCGCGCCAAGGACCTGCGGCTCGGCCGGACGGTCGCGGTCAAGCTGCTGGCCCCCGAACTGGCCCGCAACGAGGTGTTCCGGCGGCGCTTCATGCACGAGTCCGAGGCCGCCGCGGGCATCGACCACCCGCACATCGTCCCGGTGTTCGAGGCCGGCGAGCACGACGGCATCCTCTACCTGGCGATGCGCTACGTCGAGGGCGGTGACCTGCGCGCCCTGATCGACCGCGACGCCCCGCTCCCGGCCGGGCGCACCACCCGGCTGGCGCTCCAGATCGCCTCCGCGCTCGACGCCGCGCACGCCCACCGGCTGGTGCACCGGGACGTCAAGCCGGGCAACGTCCTGGTCGCCGCCGGCCCGGACCGCGAGCACCCCGAGCACCTGTACCTGGCCGACTTCGGACTCACCAAGAAGTCCCTGTCGCTCAGCGGCCTGACCAGCGTCGGCCAGATCGTCGGCACCCTCGACTACGCCGCGCCCGAGCAGCTCTCCGGCCGGCCGCTGGACGGACGCTGCGACCAGTACAGCCTCGGCTGCGTGGTCTTCGAGATGCTCGCGGGCAGCCCGCCGTTCCGCCGGGAGACCGACCTCGCACTGCTCTGGGCCCACCTCAACGACCCCCCGCCCGAACTGCGCCGGCACCGGCCGGACCTGCCCGGAGCCGTCCAGGAGGTGGTCCGCCGGGCGCTCGCCAAAGCGCCCGAGGACCGCTACCCCGACTGCCTGCAGTTCGTCGCCGAGCTGCGCGCGGCCACCGGCCCCGGCCCGTGGACCGCCGGCGGGCCGCCCACCAGGGCCGTCCCGGCGCTCGCCCGTACCCCGGCACCGGGCCCGGTGCCGGAGCCGCCCGGCTGGGCCGCGCCGGTCGTCCGCCCGCCGTCCCGGGACCGCCGCACCACCCCGTAGGGAGCCGCCCGCCATGAACGCCGTGAGCCAGCTGTTCGCCGTGCTCGCCGCCGCGGTCCACCTGGTGGCGTGGCCGCTGGAGAGCTACCTGTACGGCCACCCCCGGGTGCGCCGGCTGCTCACCGGCAGCACGGCGGACGCCCCGGAGGTCCGGCTGTGGCGGTTCAACGTCGGCTTCTACAACCTGTTCCTGGCGCTCGGCCTGGTCGCCGGGCTGGTCCTGCTGCACACCGGGCACTCCGGGTCCGGGCGGCCGGTGATCCTCTACGTCGCCGCCTTCATGCTGGCCGGCGGGATCACCCTGTTCGTCTCGGAGCCGAAGGTGTGGCGCGGCGCCCTCGCCCAGGCCGTCCCGGCGGCGGTCGTCCTGGTCGCCGCACTGGTCTGAGACGCGGGCCGGCGGCCGGGCTCGGCCGGCAGGCTCAGGCGCCCGGCTCCGCCGTCACCTCGCCCGGACGCCGCACCCGGTCCGCCGCCAGCGCCCCGAGCAGCCCGGTCACCAACCCCCACCCCGCCGCCAGTGGCACCGCCGTCCACAGCTGCGGGCGCAGCGTCAGGCTGCCGCCGCCCACGGCCGCCGCCGGATTGTCGCCACCGAGCACGGCCCCGAGGAGGTCCCCCAGCCCGCCCTGGCCCAGACCGACACCCAGCACGGACAGGCCGTAGTCGGCGTCCATCCGGGTCCACAGGCCGATCAGCAGCACGGTGACCGCGGTCGCCACCGCGAAGCGCACGGCGTGCTGCCAGAGCCGAACGGTGTGCGGGGAGCGGCGGGCGGCGAGGAAGGCGGCGGCGAGCAGCAGGACGGCGGCCAGCGGCAGCAGCCACCAGCTGCGCCCGTCGTGCTGGGCCAGGGTGCCGAGGTCGATGGTGGCCTGCTTCCCGTCCGGGGTGCGCAGCACGGCGCTGAGCGGCTTGGGGACGGGCAGGCCGAGCGCGCCGACCAGGTGGCCCTGCCAGGCGGCGCCGAGGCCGAGTCCGAAGGCGAGCCAGACCAGGTCGGGCAGCGCGAGCAGCATCACCCCCAGGGTCTGCCGGGCGTTGCCGTGCACGGCCGCGGTGACGATCCCGGCCACCGCTCCGATCGCCAGGTACGCCAGCAGCACCAACCAGAGCGCGAACGCGGCCGGACGGACGGCGAGTTGGTAGCGCAGCAGGCCGCGCGGCAGCGGCGCCCGCCGGGAGACCGCGAAGAGCGCCGCGAACACCAGCAGCAGCCAGGCCAGCCCGATGCCGATCGTGCTGGCGCCGTCCGCGTGGAAGCCGACGTCCGGGGTGATCCCGAGCGCGCCGCCGATGATCTGCGCCAGACCGCCGCCGATCTCGACCGTGAAGGTGTGCTGCGCGGTGACGGTGATCACCACCAGCCCGAGCAGCCAGAGCACCACCGTCCGGGCGATCCGACCGAGCAGTTCACCGCCCCCGGCGACCGCGCGGAAGCGCAGCTGACGCAGGAACACCTCGGCCATCACGACCGCACCGACCACCGAGACGGTCAGCGGCATCACGCTGACGCCGGCGCCCACGGCCGCGAAACCGCCCGCAGCGCCGTCGAGTTGGACGGATCCGCCGACGGCCAGCGCCAGCGTGGCGGCGAGCACGGGCGGGAAGCCGCCGGCCGGCAGGTCGTCGGCACCGGCCAGCCAGAGGCCGAGCGCGGCCACCGCCGCCATCGCCACGAGCCCGGCCAGCACCACGGCGAGCGCGTCCAGCCAGCCGCGGACGACCCCGGGCGGGCCGGCGGCCCCGGTGGTGGGCTGCTGCATGTCGCCTCCCTCTGCTCGAACGGGCGCGGTCCGTTCCCAGGGTGACCGACCGCCGCACGGCACGCTCGGCGACGGCGGCGCCACCTGCTGTTGCGGCGAACGGGCGACGGGGGGAGAAAGGGAACCCAGTGGCAGGAGCCTCCCCTGTCGGCCGTTCTCCCCGGCCGCCTGCGAAACGGAGCCTCGATGAGTTCCCCACCGCCTCCCGCCGGCCCGCCGAGCGAGCCGCCCCACGGCCCGCCCTCGGGTCCGCCGTCCGGCCCGCTGGCCGGTCCGCCGTCGGCCGGTGGGCCCTCCGGGCCGCCGTCCGGTCCGCCGGGCCCGTCCGGGCCGGCCGGTGGCGGTGCGGGCCGTGGTGGTGCGGGCGACGGCGGTCGCGGTCCGGGCAGGCCGTGGTGGCGCTCCGGGAAGACCCTGGCGGTGGCAGCCGGCGCGGTCGCGGCGGCCGTGGTGGCGACCGTGCTGATCGTCAGCAACCAGGGCGGCGGGAAGCAGTCCGTCCCGACCGCCAACGAGGTCGCCCTCCAGGCTCCGGCCGACCCCGGGCCGGACCCGTTCACCCCTTCGGTGGAAACCCAGGGGATGACCGCGCCTGCTCCTGCGACCACCGGCACGTCGGCCCCCGGCACTACGGCCCCCGGAACCGCGGCCACCGGCACGGGGGCGCCGCAGCCCGGCGGTCCGCGGACGCCCGCGTCCGCCGCGCTGCAGAGCGTCCGGGGCAGCTCCGCCGGGCTGTACGGCGGGACGATGAGCCGGCCCAGCTGCGACACCGAGCGGCTGATCGGCATGGTGGCGGACGGTGAGGCCGGGCGGGCCTGGGCCTCCGCGGCGGGCATCGACCGGTCCGCGCTCCCCGGCTACCTGCGCTCGCTGACCTCGGCGTACCTGCGGGTGGACACCCGGGTGACCAACCACGGCTACCGGAGCGGCGCCGTGGTCGAGTTCCAGTCCGCGTTGCAGGCGGGCACCGCGGTGCTGGTCGACGCCCAGGGCGTGCCCCGGGTGCGCTGCGCCTGCGGCAACCCGCTGAAGCCGCCGGTGCTGATCGACGACGCCAAGTACACCGGGAAGGCCTGGGCGGGCTTCCGACCGACCACGTTGATCGTGGTGGTGCCGGCGGCGCAGCCGGTCACCGAGATCGTCCTGGTGAACGTCGAGACGGGCGGTTGGTTCTCCCGGCTGACCGGGCGGGTCCAGGTGGTGGACCGGAACGTCGGGCCGCCGACGGGCCCGCTGGTCCCGGGCGTGCCGCCGCCGGTGCCGTGGAAACCGACCGGCCCGACGGCCGGGGCCTCGACCTCGACGGCGTCCGCCCCCTCGTCCTCGTCCGCGCCGACGTCGTCCTCGACCTCTGCGTCCGGTTCCGCCGGCACCTCGTCCGGCACCCCCTCCGGCACCGGGTCGGCGACCGGCTCGGGCACGGCCTCCTCGGGCCCGGCCTCCTCGGGCACGACGTCCTCCGGCGCCCCGACGGGCACCGGCTCGCCCGGTGGCTCCACCGGGCCGTCGTCGGCGAACCCGAGCGAGCACTCGGCGGGCCCCGAGACCCCGGCCCCGTCCAGCAGCACGTCCACCGGTACGACCCCCACCGGCACGACCCCGACGACCGCCACCACCACCGCGCACCCGACGCCGACCGGCGCCGGGACCACGACGGCGGCCCCGCAGACGGCCGCGACCACGAACACCGCCACGACCACCACGACCACCGGCACCACGGCCACCGGCGGCACGACGAGCGTGCTCACCACCCCGCCGAGGTCGCCCCTCACCGCTCCCGGAACGCCGGTGCCGACCTGCGCCACCACGGCGCCCTCGGCCCTGCCGCCCTGTCCGACGGCCGCCGGCCCCACGCCCTGACGCTGCCCTGCCCCGCCCCTGACGTCAGGGCAGCAGCACCACGGCGTCCTCCGGCCCGAGCAGCCGCCCGTCCGCCGCGTGCACCTGCACCGGGGCGATGTCCGCGCCCGAGGCACGGTCGACCAGCCGGGCCCGGGGCTCGCCCTCGGTGAAGAACCACTGGTCGCCCCACTGGCGCAGCGCGGTGATCACCGGGAACAGGGCCCGCCCCTTCTCGGTGAGCACGTACTCCTGGTACGGGCTGCCGTCGGCGGCCGGGGCGAGTTCGAACACGCCGTTGGCGACCAGGTTGGCGAGCCGCGCCGAGAGGATGTTCTTCGCCAGTCCCAGGTTCTTCTGGAACTGCCCGAAGCGGCGCAGCCCGTCGAAGGCGTCACGGACGATCAGCAGCGTCCAGCCGTCGCCGACCACGTCGAGCGGGCGGGCGACCGGGCAGGCCGATTCCTCGTGCGTGGTGCGTTTCGGCACGTCTTGCCACCTCTCAGCCGGTCGGCGCCCAGCGTACCGCCGGACTAGCGGTTGCTTATCGAAACCAGGATATGCCAGGGTGGCGTGGTAGCACTTTGAAACCACTTCCACCCTTCGAGGGATGCCCGCCCATGACCTCTCCCCGCCGCCCCGACCTCGCCACGCCCACGTCCACCACCCCCTCCGCCGCGCCACCCTGCCCAGCGCCTCCCTCCGCCGCGCCTCCCGCCGCCGCCCCACCGGTCCGCGGCCTGTCACCGGCCGTCGCCTGGCTGCTCTCCGTCGCCTGTGGCCTGGCCGTCGCCAACGTCTACTACTCCCAGCCGCTGCTCGACCTGATCGCCCGGGACTACGGCATCGCCCCGGCCACCATCGGCCTGGTCGGCACCCTCACCCAGACGGGGTACGCGATCGGCCTGCTGCTGCTCGTCCCGCTGGGCGACCACGTCGACCGCCGCGCCCTGACCACCGCCCAACTCGCACTCTCCGTCCTCGCCCTGCTCGCCGTCGCCGTCGCCCCCTCCGCCCCGCTGCTGCTGGCCGCGATGGCCGCCGTCGGCGTCCTCGCGGTCGTCGCCCAGGTGGTCGTCGCGTACTCGGCCTCGCTCGCCGCCCCCGGCGACCAGGGCCGGGTGGTCGGCACCGTCACCAGCGGCATCGTGGTCGGCATCCTGCTCGCCCGCACCGTCGCCGGAACGATCGGCGACCTGGCCGGCTGGCGCGCCGTCTACCTGGTCTCCGCCGTGGCGACCGGCGCCATGGCCTTCGCCGTCGCCGCCGCCCTCCCGCCCGAGCGCCGCCGCGCCGACCGCCGGATCGGCTACCTGCGGCTGGTCGGCTCGGTGTTCACGCTCTTCGCCGAGGAGCGCGTGCTGCGCGTCCGGGCCGTGCTCGCCCTGCTCACCTTCACCTCCGTCACCGTCCTGCTGACGCCGATGGTCCTGCCGCTCGCCGCACCGCCCTTCGAGCTCAGCCACACCGAGATCGGCCTGTTCGGGCTGGCCGGGGCCGCCGGAGCCCTGGGCGCCGGGCACGCGGGCCGCCAGGCCGACCGCGGCCGCGCCGAACGCACCGCCGGCATCGGCCTGTCGGCCATGCTCGCCGCCTGGCTCCCGGCCGCCCTGCTGCCGCACTCGGTGTGGTGGCTGGTGCTCGCCGTGGTCGTGATCGACTACGGCCTCCAGTCCGTGCACGTGGTCAACCAGCACCTCCTCTACCAGGTCCGTCCCGAGGCCCGGAGCCGGCTGACCGCGGGCTACATGCTGCTCTACTCCGCCGGCTGCGGAGCGGGCGCGATCGCCTCCACCGTGGTGTACGACCACGGCGGCTGGACCGCCGTCTGCCTGCTCGGCGCCGCCTGCAGCCTCACCGCGCTCCTCTACTGGAGTGCGGCGCGGCGGAGTTGAGCCGCTCTCAGGCTTCCGCCACCCGCGCGCCCCGGGCCTGCGCCAGCACCTCGCGCAGGGCGGCGATCCCCCGCCGCCAGGCCTCGCCGGACCCCGCCTCGTCCCACAGTCCGGCCAGCTCCGACTCCCCGGCCACCACCCGGTCCAACGCCGCCACGGCGAGCGGGCGGAGCTCGACGGGCAGCGGCGGTATCGGCTCGCCGGGGCCGTAGGCGGTGGTCACCGCCGTACCGCCCGGGCACTGCGCGGCGACCAGCGCCGCGGCCGCGACGGCCTCCACTCCCTCGTCGTCGTCCAGGAACTCCGGCCCCCGGGCGGCGCACTCCAGCGCCGCCCGGAGGAGGCCCGCCCGCTCGCCGGGCGCCGCGTCGTCGAGGCCGCCGGCGAAGTCCGCCGCGGTGTCGTTGTCGAAATGACCGAGGTCCCAGGTACCCATGGCAACTCCCTTCGCGTTCGTGTGCGATGGATGCTGGCACGCCCCACTGACAAAGCGGCCCGACGGCGGAGCCCGACGGCGCAGGACGGGTGCCGGGCGGGTGCAGGACGGGTGCCGGGCGGAGGGAAAACCGGTGGCCGACGGCCCGTCGAACGGGCAGAGTGCCCCCATGATCGGCAACGGACTGGACGCGGACGGCTGCATCGCACGGGAGGGCTCGCCGGCGCGGGTCCCGGCCGGGTTCGTCCCGGTGGTCGACGCCGCCCGGGCCCGGATCACGGCCGCCTTCGGCCCCGACCGGCTGCACAGCGCCTACCTGTACGGCAGCATCCCGCGCGGCACCGCGGTCCCCGGCGTCTCCGACCTCGACCTGCTGCTCGCCCTGCACCACCCGCCCACCCCGGACGACCGCGCCGCGGCGGACGCCCTCGAGGCCGCGCTCGACTCCACCCTCCCCCAGGTCGACGGCGTCGGCGTGCTCCTGTCCGACACGGCCACGCTGCTCAGCGACGCGGAGCGGCACGACATGGGCTGGTTCCTCGCCTGTCTGTGCACCCCGCTGCTCGGCCCGGACCTCGCCGAACGGCTCCCCCGCTACCGCCCGACCTCCCTGCTCGCCCGTGAGACCAACGGCGACCTCGCGCTCGCCCTCCCCGGCTGGCGCGCCCGGCTGGCCGCCGCGGACTCCGAGGCGGAGCTCAGGGCGCTCAGCCGAGCCGTCTCCCGGCGGCTGGTCCGCACCGGCTTCACCCTGGTCATGCCCCGCTGGAACGGCTGGACCAGCGATCTCGCCGCCTCCGCCGAGGCCTTCGCCGCGTACTACCCCGGCCACGCCGAACGGATGCGCCTCGCCGCCGCCGTCGCCCGCACCCCCACCACGGACCGCGGCGTGCTGGCCGATCTCATCGACGGCCTGGGCCCCTGGCTCGCCGCCGAGTACACCGCCGTCCACGGCGAGAAGGCCCCCCGCCCGTGAACGGGCCGGCCACCGACCGCAGGTGCGGTGACGACCGCCGCCGGGGCTCCCGGGCGGAGCCCCGCCGCCGTCCGGCTCAGTCGACGCAGGGGATCCCGCCGGCCTTCACCGCCGGCCCCTGCATCGGCAGCCCGGCGGCCGGGTCGGCCGAGCCGTCGGTCGGCGCCGGTGCACCCGCCGAGGGTGCGGCCGGGGTGGGGGTCGCGGTCCGGGTGACGGCGAGGGTGACCAGCACGTGGCCCGCCGCGACCGCCGAGGACGGGACGGCCGTGACGCCGTAGCGGGCGGCGACCGCCTGGGCGTCGGCCTTGGCGCCGCCGCCGTAGGTCACCGTGGTGGCCCGGGTCCGGGCCGGGGCGTCGCCGATCCGGCCCGCCTGGTAGCCGAGTTCGACCAGGGCCTTGGACTCGGTGGAGGCCGCGCCGGCACCGGCCGCCGCGTTGACGTCCACCACGGACCTGGGCGCCGCACTCGGCGCGGACGCGGGCGCGGCCGACTCGCCCGGCGCGTCGCCGGGCGCCTGCGCCGGTGCGGCGGGCGCCTGTTCCCGGTTGAACAGCTGCCGGACGATCTTCTTGATCAGGTCCGGGTTGACGGTGTTGACCTCCTGGCCGCCGATGGTCTTGAACCCGGTGATCGGCAGGGTGTTGAACTCGACGTTGCCGCCGGTGAGGTTGGGCGCCTGCTGGGCGAAGTCGAGGATGTTCCACTCGTTGTCGATCACGACGTCCTTCTTCACCACCCCGAACAGCTTCTGCATCTGCCCGAAGTCGTTGAGGATGCCCTGCTGTTTGAGCTTGTACTCGACGGAGGAGATGAACGCCTGCTGCCGGTGGGTGCGGTCGAGGTCGCCGTTGGTGAGGTGGTGGCGCTGGCGGACGAAGGAGAGCGCCTGCGCGGCGTTCAGCGAGCTGATCCCGGCGGGGAGTTTGAGGCCGGTGCCGCCGCCCTCGTGGGCGGCCGTCCGGGCCACGATCGGGTCGTCGACCGGGTGGTTGAGGCAGACCTGGATCGGTTCGACCGCCTTGGCGATGTCGTAGAAGCCGATCAGGTTGACCTCGGCGAAGTGGTCGATCGGGATGTCCAGGAAGCTCTGCACGGTCTGGATGGTGGCCGAGCGGCCCGCCTCCCGGCTCTGCCGTTCCAGGTCCGCCTTGGACAGGCCCTTGCCCGCGAGTTTGGCCTCGGCGGCCTCCTTCGCGATGCCGTAGGCCTCCTTGATCTTGTGCATCTTGCCGTCGGCGCCGGTGGTCTGCACGTAGTCGTCGCGCGGGACGGACAGTGCGGTGACCTTGCCTCCGTTGGCCGGGATGTGCAGCACGATCAGGGCGTTGGTGTTGTAGCCGCCGATCTCGCTGGAGCCGGCGTGCAGTTCGTCCTCGACGAACTGCTTGGGCAGGTCGTTGCCGTCCATGTCCTTGCGGCTGTCGAGGCCGATCAGCAGCAGGTTGACGGACTTGTCGAGATGCGCCGGGGCGTTCTTCTTCGCCTCGCTCAGCGCACCGGACTTGATCATGCCGTCGTCCAGGCTGCGGTACTCGTACCAGGTGAAGCCGCTCGCCCCGAGCACGACGACCGACATGGTGCAGGCCAGCGTCCGGCCCGCGACGGTCAGCGGGGCGGAGCCCCGGCGCGGGGCCCGACCGCGCGGACGCCGGGGGCGGTCGGGGCGGTCGGGGCGCTCAGCCACGGCGGCCCCTTCCGCCCGGGGCACCGGCCGCCCGTACGGGTTTGCGGCGGTCGAGCACCACGCGCACCACGATCACCACCAGCGCGACGGCCACCGCCACCGCCATCACCGGGAACGCCCCGACCACCCAGCGCACCGCGCCGGTGCCGAGGGCCTTGCCCTGGTACTTCTGCGGATCGGCCGCGTACTCGACGCCCGCGGCCGTGAACAGCACCACCAGCGGGGCCGCGGTCACCACCCACCAGCGGCCGGTCCGGCTGCACAGCAGGGCCGCGATGCCGGTGCCGAGCACCGCGCCGATCGCGAACAGGACGCCGACCCCGGGGCCGCCCAACTCGTCGGCGACCCCGCCGAGCAGCGGCAGCCCGACCGCCGCGAGCGCGGCCACCAGCCCGCCCCGCCGACGGGCCTGCTGCCGCCGCCGCGAGGCCCCGGCGCGCTGGGCGCGGGCCTCCCGCGCCCGGTCCGGGTCGCCCCCGGCCGCGCGGGAGCGCTGGGCCGGCACGGCGGGGTCCTCGGTGCGAGGTCCCGCGTCCTGGTACGGCGTTCTCGCCCGCTGGCCGGCCATGCGCACTTCCCTCGATCGTTGCGGCTGCGGCGGCGCGACCGCGCCACTGCTCGTGCCGGGACGCCATCCGTCCTGTGGCAGCACCCACCGTCTACAGGCCTGTAGAGGCTGGTGTGGAGCATACAAACCCATTTCAGCAAAGTCACCCGCCGCCGTTCCGCAGCAGCGGACCGTCCGGCGGGCCTCGTTAGGATGACCATGATCCTTGCCACGTCGGCACACCTACAGGAACGCATCAGAGGAGCAGAGCGTCACCATGTTTGAGAGTCTGAAGAACCTCGCGGACAAGGCCACCGACCTCGCCCGCGAGCACAGCGGCGTGCTCGGGCAGGGCCTGGAGAAGGTCGGCGACGCGATCGACGACCGCACGGACGGCAAGTACAGCGGGCAGATCGACACCGGCGTCGAGAAGGCGAAGGACTTCCTGCGCAACCTCGACGGGGACCAGAAGCCGGCCGAATAGGGTCGGACGGACACCCCGCGGGGCACGGTCGACCGTACGGCGATCGAACTGGATGACGGGCGAGCGGGGAGGGTCGGCACGGGTGGGCGAGCAGCAGCAGGGACCGCGCTGGGGGCGCTGGATCGTGATCGCCGTCCTGGCGGCGGCCGGGTGGGGCATCGTCCGCAGCGGCGGCCACGAGCCCGGGACCGCCTCGGCGGCACCGTCCGGGTCGCCGTCCGGCGCCTCCCCGTCGTCCGGCACCTCCCCGGGTGCGGCCCCGTCGGCGGCGCCCTCGAAACCCTCCGGCAGCTACGACCCGGCCGACTACGCGGCGCCGGTGCGCACGTACGCCGCCGAGGCCGGGGTCGACTCCCAGCTGCTGATGGCGATCCTCTACAACGAGTCCTACAAGCCGCACGACCCGGACTTCGAACGGGCCTGGCAGCGCGGCAAGCCGGACGCCTCCTTCGGCATCGCCAACATGCACCGGGCCGCCTTCGACGACACCAAGCCCGGACGCCCGTTCGCCTCCCGCCGCTGGGAGGAGCTGCCGGACGACCGCAACCTGGCCGTCCAGGCCGCCGCCTGGCACCTCCACGACCTCGCCGACCAGCTCCCCGCCCGGATCGGCGCCCCGCTGACCAAGGACGAACTGCTCGCCCTCGGTTACAACGCCGGGGCCGGCAACATGCTCGCCTTCGCCCGGGGCGTCAAGATCGGCCCGCAGGCGCAGTCCTACCTGGACCGGCTGCGCGACAACTGGGCGAAGTCCGGCGAGGTCGTGAAGTAGCGGCCGCCCGGCCCGAGCCTCCGTCGGGCACCGGTCCACGGCAGGGGCCGTCGGACGGGCCGGGTCGTGCGGATGTCACGGCGCCGGCCGCCGGTTGGCCTTCCGATAGGCGGAGGGGGCGACCCCGTACGCCCTCCGGAAAGCGCGCCGCATCACCTCGGCGCTGGAGAACCCCACGGCCCTCGCCACCTCCTCCAGGCTCTCCTGCGGGTGCCCCACCAGCCTCCGGCAGGCCGCCTGAAGCCGCACCTGGGCGACGAACCGGCCCGGGGACAGGCCGGTCTCGGCGGTGAAGGCCCGGGTGAACTGACGGGGGGACAGCGCGGCCCTCCCCGCGAGGGCCTCGACGGTGAGCTCCTCACCGGGGTGGTCGACGATCCACTCGAGGGTCCGCCGCAGCCCGCCCCTCCTGGCCGCCGCCAGTCTCAACTGACTGCTGATCTGCTCCTGGTTGTGCGTCCGCCGCAGGAACACCACCAGCTGCCGGGCGACCTCCAGCGCCAGGTCGGGGCCGTGATCGGCCTCCACCAGGTCGAGGGCGACGTCGATGCCGCTGGTCATCCCGGCCGACGTCCACCTCCGCCCGTCACCGGCGTGGATCGGCTCGGAGTCGACCCGTACGGCAGGGAAGCAGCGGGCCACGGCCGGCGCGAGACGCCAGTGCGCGGCGGTGCGGCACCCGTCCAGCAGGCCGGCGGCCGCGAGCGTGAGGACGCCCTCGTACACCGCGACGACCCTGCGGATCCCGGACGCGTTCGCCCGGAGCCAGGCAACCAGGTCCCGGTCGTTCGGAGCGCCGGGCACCACCACGGTGTCGGGGACGGGCTCCGCCTCCAGCGCGCACTGGGCGGCCAGCACCAGTCCACCGCGCGCCGTCGCCGACCTGCCGCCCGGGCTGGCCGTGCGCAGCCGGTAGGCCGGCCGTCTGCGGCCCGGCACCGAGAGGCGGTTGGCCCAGTCGAAGACGGTCATGGGCCCGGTGACGTCGAGGGCTTCCACATCGTCGGACAAGAGGAAGAGGACATTCCGGTTGTTCATGGGAGGCCATGGAAGCCGCTCCCGACGCCGAATGCCAAGCCCGGTGAACGGCAGCGAGCGCAGCGGGCAACAGCTCCCGCAGCGAACCGGATTGATCAGGACACATGTCCCACCCTGGAGGGCATCGGACCCCTCCCCGCTTCCGATCCAGCCGTCGGCGACGGCAGGCTGAGCTTTGTCCCGGTTCACCCGGGTATCGGATCGCACGAAGAGCACACGAAGAGAAATCGACCATGCAGACCACAGGCGTCATCCCCATCGGCACGTCCGTCCCGGCCCGAGAGGCGACAGGATCCGCCACAGCCCCACCCGGCCGGACGGCCGACCCCCGGGAAGCCGCCGCTGGACTCGCCGGCGGACTCCTCGGCGACGCCTCGAACCGGGGCAGGAGCCTGTGATCACCGCGGCCACCATCACGCCCGTGCCGAAGCACCGCCAGCAGGCGGCACTCCGCTTCCTGGCCGACGCCCAGGAAGCGGACGCGCTACAGGAGTTGCGGGCGGAGTCCGACCTGTCGCCCGCTCACGCTCCCGCCGCGCTGGCGGTGCTGGCGAAGCGCAACCTTCCGGTGACCGCCGAAGAGGCGGTCGCGGTCCTCGCCGCACACGAGCCCGCCCTGCTGGAGGTGCTCCGTGGCCTGCTGTCGGGGGGACGGCGTCGCGAGGCCCTGATCTTCCTGCGCTCGACCACGGGCACCGGCGTCGTCACCGCGCGGCGGATCGTGGCGAGGATCGCCCCGACTCCGCCCCAGGGCACGGACGTTGGATTCCGGCCGGGCCCGGCTTCCTGACCGACTCGACGTCGACGACCGGCAGCGGTAGACGCCGTCCCGACCCGGATACCCGAACTCCCCTGAGGCTTCTCGCATGCCCGTCGTGGCCCAGCCGCACGTCCCCGATCCGGACGACCGACCGCCTGGCGTTCGGCGCCGCGCATCGGCACCCCCGAACGGGCACCTGCCCGTCGCCCACGATCTGCTCCTGTTGCGCCACCCCGGCGCCCTGCGCCCGCTCGACCCTGACGGGCCGCCGAGTTGGGCGACGCGGACGCTGCGCGCCCACCCGTGGGTGACGGTTGCCCGGGCGCCGTCCGTGACGGGGTCGCGCGAGCTCTGGGTCCCGGTCACGGTGCGCGGCCCCCAGCGGGGTCAGCGGTTCGACGCGATGGCCCCCCGGTCCACCGTGGCCCGCATCCTGCGGCCCGACCAACTCGTCGACCGGCTGGACCTCCTGCCGCCGCGGAGGGTGGCCGCGATACCCGCTCTGGCGGCGCTGCGAGCCGTCACCGGGCTGCTCGCGGACCGGCCGCTGACCTGGGGACCGATCGGCGCGGTCGGCTACGAACTCGCCAGCGGTGAGCCGGTGGCCGGCCCGCTCGGTCCGCTGCGTCTGCTCCTGCGCTCCCTCGTGTGGCTCAGCCGGCGCGAGGCATCGCACCTGTGGCGGGAACTCCGCCGACTCGAGGTGGAGATCGACGCCGAGATGGAGATTCGGAACCACGTGGTGCGGTTGGACCGGTACGCCCGGGGATCCGTGGCCGGAGCGAACCCGATTGCACCCTCTGCTCGGTCGGCGATATCACGGGCGCTCCGGCCGATGGATTGCCGATTGCCCGACACCATGGGCCCAGGAGGACGACCTGACGACCGCCCGGATTCCTGAGGTCCCGGCGATTTCCTCAGGCGCCTCGAAGAATCCTTTCGAGCTGAGCGTCGATGTCCTGTTCGACCGACTCGTACCCGACCGGGACCAGACTGTCCGTCCGGTCCAGGAATGCGTTCAGCGGCCCGCAGGACGCGAGGAGCAGAGCAGAGCCGATGGTCGACTTCAAGGTGATGGACACCTCGGGGGGATGATGGTCGGTCGGGCCTATCCGGACATCACCTTCGCCGACGGGCCGAGTCAATCCGTCGATCAGCAATTCCCGTCCGAAGTGCCAGGTGACCTGGGCCCCACGGCCACGGCGGAAGGCGAGTTGGACGGCATAGGGATCGCTGGCCTCGTACCTCAGGTCCACCGAGACGAGGCGGGTGGAAACGGTCGAGACGACAAGCCTCATCAGCATGTGCCCAAGAATTGTGCTGTTCTGCACGGCGCCAGCCCTCTCGTTCTGCCCGCGACTCCCGACAACCTGTACCGACAGCCGCGGGGACTGTCCCCGTTGGTCATGTGACGAATCGTCAAATCATGTACGCAGCACCTGAAGGAATGCTTCGTTGAACATCGATCCGATTCGCCCCCTGCCGTGCAACCGATTCTGGTCGGTCCGGCGTCGCGCCTGCAAGAGCTCGCGGGCGAAGGACCCCGGAGAAGGGACCTGCGGTCCGGCGCCCGGGGCCCTTGGTCCTCAAAACCGCGGACAAGGATTGACCTTGCGGCCGGACAGCAATCCGACTGCCGCGAGAGCCGCAGGCTGAACCGGCCTGCGGTCGGCTCAGCCTGCGAGCCCGCCGGCCAGGGTGGCGGACGGCTGGGGCACTTCACCGAAGTCCGGGTCGTCGCACAGGACCGTCAGCCGGTTGATGACCGATTCGAGCGCCCCCGGGAGTCGGGGGTGGAGGCCTCCGTGGCAGCGGGCGAGGAGGTCGCGCCGCACGTCCTCGGGCAGGAGCTGCCTGGATGCCCGGAAGACGCGGGCGGCCCGCGGTCCGGCGGGGAGGGTCTCGGCCTCCCCGCGCCAGTGGGCTGCGTCCCGGGTCTCGCCGAGGGTGAGGTGGTGCAGGTGCAGCAGGTACGCGGCGGTGGCGCTCCCGGAGCCGGCGGCGAACTGCCACCAGAACTGGGCCGCGTCGACGCGGCGGGTGACGAACAGCAGGCTGCCGAAGACGAGCGCGCCTTCGGGGTGCACCTGGTCGGAGTCGACGAGCAGGTCGAGGGAGCGGTGGGCCTGGGGCGCGTTGAGCACCAGGGCGACGGCCAGGTCGAGTTCGTGGAAGGCCTGCTCGTGGTCGGAGGGGAAGGGGGCGGGGGCGGCGGTGATGTGGGCGGCGGCGGCCGGCGGTGCGGCGCTGGTGCAGGTGTAGGTCCGGGCATCCGGAAGGTCCGGGGCGTCCGGGCCCGGATCCGGGTCCGGGCTCGGGCCGGGGTACGGTCCGGGGTGGGCGCCGGTGTACCAGGTGAGGAGGCTGGGGTGTTGGTCGGCTGCGGGTCGGCTCACTGGTCCTCCGTGGTCCGGTCGGCGAGTTCGGGCCTGCCGATGGCGTTGGCGAGGCGGCGGCGGGCGTGCCGCAGGTTGGATCGCAGGGTCGAGAGGGGGGTGCCGAGGAAGTCGGCGACCTCCTGCTCGTCCAGGTCGAGGCAGTACCGGAGTACCACGCTGTCGTGCTGCCGCTCGGGCAGTTCGAGGATCGCGGTCATCAGGCCGATGCGCTCGGGCAGGGTCTCCAGGCTGATGCGCGCCTGGCGGCGGAAGTGGTCGATCACCCGGTCCATGGCGACGTCCAGGGCGGCGGTCTGCACCGCTACGGGCTCGCTCTGGGCGGCGCGCCAGGCCGCGAGGTGCTCCTTGAGGAGTCTCCAGGCGTAGGCGGCGGGGATCTCCTGGCGGAGGGCGATCTGCCAGTTGCGGCGCAGGTGCTCCTTGGTGGCCGCGACCACCAGCTCGGGGCCGCCGTCGTGATGGCCGACCTGGGTGCGGACGAAGCCGGTCCAGGCGCGTTCGTGCGTGGCGCAGAACGCGTCGAAGGTGAGCATCAGGCGTGCTCCGCCCGGTGTGGTTCCGCTGGTGTCGTTCATGGTGGTCCGGCCTCCCCTGCGGCCGCTGACGCTGGGCGACTGGTCCCGGTTGATCCGCATCGCGGTGTCTCTCCCCATGCCGGCGTGCGCCGGTGCTGATGTGTCGTGGGGGAACTCGTGTCCCTGTAAGGCACATGCAAGCGCAGTCGGGGCCTCTAGGTGCAAAAGGGGTGCAAAGAAAATAACAGAGGGTCATAGTATGACTACTTCATGGCCTGATCTGCCTTCGGCTTCCGACGGTGCGGCCCGCCCTGGCGCTTCCGGTCGGCCGCGGCGCTTCCGGCCCGCCCCGACATCTCCGGTCGGCCCTGACGTTTTCCGGCCGCGGGCGGGCGCGCCCGCCGCCCTCCGCACGGCCTCGGGGTTGACATGCAACGGTCCCGGGCAGGAATCGCAGAGGCATCCGCCCTGGCGCGCCGTGGCGTGCGCCGCATGGCGCGGGCGGGCGGTGGGACAGGACGACGAGGCCGGGGGGCACGGTGGCGGGGAAAGACGACGAGGACCACGGGATCGACCTCCAACTGCACCGGGCCCACTCCGCCCGCATGTACGACTACTACCTCGGCGGCACCACGAACTTCGCCGCCGACCGCGAAGCGGCCGGCCAGGCGATCGCGGTCTTCCCCGCCGCCCGGGTCGCCGCGCGGGCCAACCGGGCCTTCGTGCACCGCTCCACCCGCGCCCTCGCCGAGGCCGGGATCGAGCAGTTCCTCGACATCGGCACCGGCATCCCCACCTCGCCCAACCTGCACGAGGTCGCGCAGAGCGTCAGCCCGCGGGCCCGGATCCTCTACACCGACAACGACCCGATCGTCCTCGCGCACGCCCGGGCCCTGCTGCTGGGCACCCCCGAGGGCGCCACCGCCTATCTCCAGGCCGACATCACCGATCCGGCGGCGATCCTCGGCTCCGCCGAACTCGCCCGGACGATCGACCTCACCAGGCCGGTCGCCCTCAGCCTCAACGCCCTGCTCCACTTCGTCCCCGACGACCGGCACGCCTACCGCATCGTGGAGCGGCTCAAGGACGCCCTCCCCGTGGGCAGTGCCCTGGCGGTCAGCCACGGCACCCCGGACTTCGGCCCGGCCGAGGCCGAGCGGATCACCCAGGTCTACGCCGCCGCCGGAACCACGGTCCGCATGCGCACCCGCGAACAGGTCGAGCGCTTCTTCGACGGCTGGACCCTCCTGCCCCCCGGCCTGTGCCCCACCCACCGGTGGCGGCCGGACCGCGCGGGGGCGGACGGCATCACCGAAGCACAGGTGAGCGCCTACGCCGGCGTCGCGGTCAAGGGGTGACCACCACCGTGCGCCGGGCCGCCGGGCCGCCGGGCCGCCGGGCCGCCGGGCCATCAGAACCGGGACCGGGACCGGGACCGGGAGCACGGTACCGGGCCGGGGCGGGAGCGGGAGCCTGGTCCTCGTTCCGGTGGGTGACGCCCGGTGACGGGTGCGCTTCGTAGGGTCGGGGGCGTGACACGGTGGTTCGTCCACCATCACCCTCGCCTCCCGTATCCCGCGCCGCTCCCGGTGGCGCCGCTGTCCAAGGAGCCCGCCCATGGCCGATCGTCACTTCCGCCACCGCCTCGACACCGCCGCCTCCGTCGGCGCCGGTCCCGACGGGCCGGCCCGGTGGGGCCGGCCGGAGGCGTCGATGGCCGACATCGGTGCTGTGGGCCTGTCCCGGCGGCGGGTGCTGACGGCGGGTGCGCTGGCCGGGGCGACGCTCCTGGGCACCGGCCTGTCGGGCGGCAAGGCCTCGGCCGCCTCCAAGCCGGCGATCTTCTACTCACCGCACCAGGACGACGAGGTGCTGGGCCTGGCCGGGTCGATCCTGGAGCACAAGGCGGCCGGACGGCCCGTGTACCTGGTGCTGGTGACACGGGGTGAGAACAACCAGCTGGCGGGGATCATGAACGAGTGGGCGTGGGAGGAGGACAAGGACACCGGGAAGATGAAGAAGGTGGACTACCCGTGCAGGCTGCGCCCCTCGGGCCGGTGCGCGGCCCACGGCCCCCACGGGGTGAACTGGCCGACCGATCCTCCGAGCGCCACCGACAGCGTGATCGTGCCCTCCCGGACCGCGGAGTTCATGGCCGCGGCCGACGTCCTCGGCGTCGACAAGGTGATCAACCTGAAGGTCCCCGACTCCGCGTGGAACGGGGACACCGACTTCAAGAACTTCACCAAGACGGTCAAGTCGAAGATCGCGTCCATCGCGGACCAGTACCCGGGCGCCTCGCACAAGTTCACCGCGGGCTGGTTGGAGGTCAGCGCGACCCACAAGGCGATCTCGGACGCGGCCGTGCAGCTGGCCAAGGAGGGCAAGCTCACCGATGTGCGCTTCAACTTCGTCTACGCCTACGACTACCCGCTCGCCTCCCGCCGCAACGGCGCCGCCTACGTGCTGAACATCCCCTCGGACGACATGGACACCAAGCGCAACGCCATCGCCTGCTACAACAGCTGGCAGCCGTCCAAGAAGCTCTACGCGCTCGGCTACCACAGCGTCCCGGAGAAGCTGGAGAGCGCGGCGGCCGACCCGCACGAGTACGTCTTCGGCATGCCCAACGACGACTACGAGTACGGGGACATCCAGAAGGACCGCAAGAAGCCCGGCGGCGGGAAGTACAGCGGCGAGCCGCAGTGGGGGTGGTCCTGACGGACCGCGCGGCCGGGTCCGCCCGTCGGGCCCCGGTCAGGCCCCGGGCGGTGCCGGCCGTGCGATGGGCCGGGGCGGCCCGTCCGGGCCGCCCTGCCACGCCCACTGGGCGTCGGGGGTGACGGTGATGCCGTAGTCGTAGCGGTCCGGGCGGCCGAGCTCCTCCCATTCGTCCCAGGCCCTGGTGAGCTCGTCGCCGATGCGCCGCGGCCCGCCCTGGTAGAGCCCCGCGGTGCCGTCGCCGCGCGCGGTCAGCGCCGCCCACGACCGGTCGCCGTCGTGGACCCAGGCGTTGACGCCGTCCTCGTCCCGGCCGGTGAGCAGCACCGCGTCGGGCACCGCGACCCGCAGGGCGAAGCGCAGGTCCCAGTCGCCCTCCAGCGGGGCCGGATCGCGGGTCAGCAGCCGCTCGGTGTCGGGTTCGGCGTCGCCGCGCACCGCGCGGTAGGCGGCGTAGCCGGTGGACGCCTGCGCCGGGCCGCACCGGTCGGCCATGAACTGGGCGAGGCCCTGCACCCAGCCGGTCGCGCTCCTGCCGTCGTCGGCCACGGTCAGCGCGACGTGCCCGAGCCGGCCCCAGGGGTAGACGATCCGGCCGCCCGGCCGTACCGCCTCCACCCACGCCCACGGGACGGCCTCCACCGCGTAGGTCGCGTGGAGGCGGTCGACCTGCCCGCCGCCGGGCACCCCGCCGCCGCTCGCGTTGCCGGTCACCACCTCGACGTCCAGCCCGGCCGCCGCCAGGCGCCCGCGGGCGGCGGCGGCCAGGCCCGGGTCCACCTCCGTGGACACCACCCGGCCCGCTCCGGTGCGCCGGGCGGCCAGCGCCGCCGTCCACCCCTGCCCGGTACCCACGTCCCACACCCGGTGCCCGGGTTCCAGCCGCAGGCCGTCCAGCATGTCCGCCACCACGGCGGGCGCGGACAGCGACGAGGACGGCAGACCGTCGCGCACCTGGGTGACGGCCGCGGTGTGGACCACGCCGAACAACTCGCCTGCCCAGCCCTCGGGATCGACCGCCCGGTCCACCGGCAGGTAGGCACGGCCGTCCCACCGCCACAACCGCTCCGGCGCGAACGCGTCGCGCGGCACCGCCGCGAAGGCCTCCCGCACCCACGGCGCCCCGGCCGGCCAGGCCTGCTCCGCCGCCATCGCCCGGTCCAGGGCCGCCCGGTACCCCGCGAGGTCGTCAGCGCTCGTCACCGCGGCTACTTCCGCCGGGTGCCGGTGGGCGGCGGCGGAGGCGGGACCTGCCCGTCGCCGTTGCCGGGCGGCGGCGTTCCCGCCCCGGGGTCAGGGGCCGGCTTCTCGTGCTTCCCCATGCTGCCGCCCTCTCGGTCGCGTCCGGGACACCGTCGGCCGCCCATCCTCGCCCGTCCCGCCGGCCGCCGGTAGACGGCGTGCGGCAGCTCCCGGGAGGCGCGGGCCGGGGGGACCGCGCCGCGGGGCCGGTTCGCCCCGGGGCCCGGACCTGGGCGCCCCGACCCGCGGGGCCGTCCGCGATCGGCCGGACACGCCCGCCGGCGGCGCTCGGGATCGCCTAACCTCTCACCAGACCTTCGTCTCGCGAGAGGACACAGCGGGTGTTCGGACCTGACGATGAGTCGGTGGCCGCCTGGTACACCGACCGGGCCGGCCTGGCGCCGCCGGCCGGTACCCGGGACGCCCTCGCACTCGACCCCGACGCCGAACGGGACGGCCTCTTCCGGGACTTCGGCCGCCTGGTGGTCGAATGGGACGGTGCCGTCCGGCAGCCCGTCGCCGTGACCGAGAGCTACGCCGACGCGTACGCACTGATCGTCGAGGGCGGCGCACCCGTCTTTCCCCAGGCCGACACCCCGGTTCCCCTGCTGAGGAGGGGTACCGGACGCCACCGCAAGTAGCGCCCGCTGCGGCGTCGACCCCGGGACGGGGCAGTCCTCACAGGCGGAGCGACCAGTCAACGCCCGGGCCCCGTCAGCCGGTTGGGAGCGCCTCCCGCACGGCTCGGCCGGGCCCGGCACACTGCAGGAGGAGAACGCGCATGCATCGACGGAGGACGACCGCGGCCGCCGTGGTCCTGGTGGGCACCGCTCTGATCGGTTGCCATCCGTCCGTCCAGGCGGCGGACCGGACGGACGCGGGCGGTCACGACCCCCTCGCCCGGTTCCAGCGGCAGACGATCACCTGGCACGGCTGCCGGACCGGACCGGACGACACGGCCGGCCAGGAACTCGACGACGCGAAGGCCCAATGCGCCGACGTCACCGTGCCGTTGGACTACCGACACCCCGACGGGCGGACGGTGAAGGTCGCGATGTCCCGGCTCAAGGCCACCGATCCGGCACACCGACGGGGAACGCTCCTGTGGAACCCCGGCGGCCCCGGAGTCCCCGCGATGAACCTCGTCCTGATGGTCAAGAAGGCCGAGCCCGCCGTCGCCGCCCGCTACGACCTGATCGGGATGGACCCCCGGTTCGTCGGGCGCAGCACCCCCCTGAACTGCGCCTGGCCCACGACCGGCATCGGCTCCGCCGGGTCCGACCGGAGCACCTTCGACCGGAGCGTGGCGCTGGCCCGGGACCTGGCGTCGCGCTGCGCCGGCCACCGGGACGTGCTGCCCTTCGCGTCCACCCGGAACACGGCACGGGACATGGACGTGATCAGGGCCGCCCTCGGCGAGTCGAAACTGTCCTACCTCGGCTCGTCGTACGGCACGTACCTGGGCGAGGTCTACCTCCAGCTGTTCCCCCGCCGCACCGACCGGGTCGTCCTCGACAGCGCCCTGAACCCCGAGCTCTACGGCCCGGACCTGACGAGCTCCCAGGGACCGGCCGTGACGGCGGTGCTGGAGAACTGGGCGGCGTGGGCGGCCCGGCACCAGGACGCCTATCACCTGGGTGGCACCACCGCCGAGGTCCTGGCCACGGTGGAACGGATCAGGAGTACCGCCGACCGCGGCCCGCTCCAGGTGGGCAGCCACCGGGTCGACAGCCGGGTGCTGCCCCAACTCCTGTGGAACGTCACCGCCGGGGACAGTGACGAGCTGTACGCGGCCTACGCGGCCGACGTCCGGGACCTCGGCGACGCCGCCCGTGGGGTCGAGGTCATACCCAATGAGCGCCTGGAGGGTGTCCTGGCCGGTCTGTCCGCTCCGGATGCGGACGGTTCGGCCAGTGTCGCGACGGCGATCCAGTGTGCGGACCGGGCCGCCTCGTCCGCCGACCCCGAGTTCTACTACCGGGACATCCAGGCCCACCGCGCCGACGAACCGCTGTTCGGCTCGCTGACCCGCAACATCACCCCCTGCTCCTTCTGGCCGACCGCCCCGGCGGAACCGGCCACGAAGGTCCACAACGACGTCCCGGTCCTGATGGTGGGTGCGACCGGCGACCCGGCGGCGGTCTACCCGGGCCAGCAGGTCGCCCACCGGGCCCTGACCGGCTCCCGCCTGGTCACCCTGCGCGGGGCCTTCCGCCACACCGTCTACGCGGGTCTCTTCGCCCCGCAGAACAGCTGCATCGACGACACCGTCAACCGCTACCTGATCGACGGCACCCTGCCCGACAAGGACACCACCTGCCCGAACACCCCGCTACCGGCCGGGGACTGACGTCGCCCCCTCGTCTCCCCGTGGGATCTCACGCTGCCCGGCAGGGGCGAACGGCGGCGAGGCGGCACGAGCCGGGCCGCCGGGCTCCACGCCCGGCGGCCCGGGCGGTGCCTAGCCGTTCGCCAGGTGGGCGGTCCACTTGGCGCGCCAGGCGAGCGCGTCGGCGACGCCCTCGGCGAGGGTGCGCTTCGGCGTCCAGCCGAGCAGTTCCCGGGCGGTGTCCACGGCGGCGTAGCAGCCGATCACGTCGCCCGGGCGCGGGCCGGCCTCGCGGACGTCCAACCGGGCGCCGGCGGCCTGCTCGAAGGCGGTGACCAGTTCCCGCACGGTGGTGCCCTCGCCGGTGCCGACGTTGATCGCCCGGTAGCGGTCGGCGGCGTCGGGGGCGATCACCTCGTCGAACCGGAGCAGCGCCGCGACGTGCGCCTCGGCGAGGTCCTGGACGTGGATGTAGTCGCGGATGCCGGAGCCGTCCCGGGTCGCCCAGTCGACGCCCGTGACGGTGAAGGGGGTGCCGGTGGTGTGCGCCTCGATCAGCTTGCCCAGGGCGTGGCTGGGGTTGAGGTTCTGCAGCCCGGTGCGCAGCCGGGAGTCGGCGCCGATCGGGTTGAAGTAGCGCAGCGAGACGACCCGTTGCCGCTCGGCGCCCTCGCCGCGGGTCCAGTCCTGGAGCACCTGCTCCATCATCAGCTTGGTGCGCGCGTAGGGGCTGTTCGCCTCGACCGCGGAGTCCTCGTCGACCCGGCCGTCCGGGGTGGGCGCGTAGATCGAGGCGGAGCTGCTGAACACCACCCGGGTGCAGCCGTGGCGCTGCAGGGCGTCGAGCAGTTCGACGGTCTTGGCGACGTTCTCCCGGTAGTAGAACAGCGGCTTGGCCACCGACTCCGGGACGACGATCCTCGCCGCGCAGTGCACGGTGGCGTCGATGTCCGGGTGCTCGGTGAAGATCCGCTCCAGCAGGGCGGCGTCGGCGATGTCACCCCCGTAGAAGACCCGGTTCTCCACGAACTCGGCACGGCCCTTGGACAGGTCGTCCAGGACGACCGGGGTGATGCCCCGGTCGAGCAGGGCTGAGGCCACCGTGCTGCCGATGAAGCCGGCACCGCCGGTGATCAGGACCTTCCTCATGCGCGGTTGCTCCCTCGCGTTCGGCCGGACGTCCGGTGACGCCCGGTGACCGGTGGGACGTGATCCGTACGCCATCGGTTCCCGGACGGCGGTGCGGCGTCGATCACTCGGGGCGCCGGGCGGCGGCCGACGGCACCCCGCCGTGGGTGTGCCTGCGGCCCGTCAGGGGCGGGCGCGGGCGCGCAGCCAGAAGCCGGTGGCGACCAGCAGCACGGCCGCGGCGGCGGTGCCGATGGCGGCCCAGGTGGTGGCGTCGTCGGTGGTCTCGTGGACGGGCCCGGCGGTGGTCGCCGCCACGGCCACCACCGGCGGGGCGGTCGGGGCCCCCGAGGGAGCGGCCGCCGGGGCGGGTGCGGACGTGGTCATCCCGGGGGACGCGGGCGCGGGCGTCCCCGGGGACGCGGGCGCGTCCAGGGGCGCCGGGTCGCTGATCGCCGCCGCCTCGACGTCGAGTTCGCGCTCACCGTGGCCCAGCGAGGGGAAGGCGCAGTCGACGGAGATCTTCCAGTGCCCGGCGGGCAGCAGTTCGCGGGTGGTGTACGTCCCCGGTCGGTCCGGCACCGCGACCAGCCGCCAGGGGCCGACCGTCCGGCCGTCGGCGGCGGTCGCGGAGAGCGTGCCGGCGAAGTCCTCGGTGACCGGGTCGTGGTCGTTCTCCCAGGTCGCGACGGTGCTGACCCGGCCGTTCTGCTGGCCGGCGACGTCCAGGTGGACGGTGTCCCCGTGGGCGGCGGCGGGTGCGGCGGCGGGCAGGACGGCCGCGGCGGCGAGAGCGAGGGAGGCGAGCAGCGGGCGGCGGGTGCGGATTCGCATGTCGGGCGTTCCTCGGGGCGGGGGTGAGGGTGGGGGTGGGGGTGGGGGTGCGGGGAGCGGTGGTGCCGGGTGCGGCCGCCACCGGCCGTCACCGGCCGTCACCGGCCGACGAGGGCCGGTGACGGGCTCCGGGGTTCGGGCTCCGGATTCGGGCTCCGGATTCGGGCTCGTGTGTCGGGCTCGTGCGTCGGGCTACGGGCTCTTCAGCAGCGACCAGTCCTGGTACGGCCGGCCGTTCGGCTGCTGCAGCTCCAGCAGCCAACCACCGTAGTACCAACGGTCGCTGAGCCCGAGCACCAGCGCAGAACCGTCTGCCGTGAGGGTGAACCCACCGTCGGCCGCGGTGAGTTGCCACCGCTGCGCGGAGGCGTCGGAGCACGGCTGCTGGGCCACGTACTGTCCGGCGACCGGGGTGCCGCCGAGTTGGAGGCACTTGCCGGAGCGGGCGGACTTGATCCGGACGGCATCGTGTCCGGCGTCCTCGAAGAGCCACTTCTGGTTGGCGTAGCCGGTGCGCTGGTAGCCGATCGCCACGGTGCCGTCGTTCGTCGAGCTGCCCCACAGGTCGGCGGCCTGGCCGGTGAGACCGTTGACCATGGTGTAGCGGGTGCCGGGCTGCGGGCGGCCGGCCTCGGCGAGGGTGCGGAAGCTCGCCGTCCGGCCGGGCCGGCCGACCGTTCCGGCGGCGTCGCGGGCGGCGATCGCCACGGTGTAGCCGGTGCCGGGGGCCAGTCGGACGATGCCGACCACGGTCGAGTGGACGGTACCGACGGCCCGGCCGTCCAGCAGGACGTCGTAGCCGGCGGCGGACGGGACGGGCCGCCAGCTCAGCACCGCTGAACTCTGGGTGATCTGACCGACCGTCGGCTCCGGGCCGGTGTCGCCCGTGGTCGGGGTCGCGGTCGGCGACGGGGACCGGGTCGGCGAGGCAGTGGGGCCGCCGGTGGGCGTCGGGGACGGCGAGGGCGTGCGGGTGGGCGTGCCCGTGCCCGTCGGACCGCCGCTCGGGGTCGGGGTGGGCGTGGGGGTCGGTCCGCCGCCGTTGCCGTTGCCGCCGCCGTTGCCCGCGATGAGGAAGCGGTTGTCCGCGACGTTCCAGTGGGTGGCCAGGTAACTTCCCGGCGCCGGGGCGGTGTTGTAGTAGTCGTCGTGGCTGCAGTCCAGCCGGTCGTCATGCGCGCGGTCCGGGCAGACGACCCGCATCTTGGGGTAGTAGGGGGCGTCCGAGTAGCACATCAGGTCCCAGGTGTCCGTACAGTGGCCGCCCTTGCTGGAGTTGGGCGCGCTGTTGTTCACCGCGCCCAGGTTGTGGCCGATTTCGTGCGCGGCGGTGTGCCCGCCCCAGCAGCCGGAGTCGGTCCGGCCGTACGAGGGGCCGAAGTTGCTCAGGTTGTCCTGGCCGGAGCGCTCGTCGCCGGCGAAGGTGCCGATGCCGCAGTAGACCTTGGCGTCGGTGAACATCATGTACTTGCGGTCCTTGCGGTCGAACCCCTGCGCCGCCAGGGCGCGGTTGCTCGCGTTGAAGTCCTGGATCTCCGCGTCGGATATCTGCACGTTCAACACCGAGGCGGTGCAGTCGGGTTCGGTGACGAAGCGGACGTGCCGCACCCCGCCGGTCTCGGCGGCGCTGGCGTTGTAGATGACGTCGACGTCGGCGGCCCACTTCTTGAACGAGGACAGGTACTGGGCGAAGCGGTCACTGCCCGGGGCGTGCACGTACACCACCTGGACGCGGTTGCCGCTGCTGCCGTCGCCCTCGCAGACCAGGCCCGCTCCGGCCGCCGGAGCGGCGGCGTCCTGCGGAGCGGCGCCGTTCTGGGGAGTGGCGGCCGTCCCGGCGTCGCCGAGCAGTGCCTTCTGCGCGGCGTCCAGAACGAGCACTCCGCCCTTCAACAGGTCGGCCGCCGCCGGAGGTCGGGCACCGGTGGGCGGGGTGAGCGCGGGCGCCGGCGCGGCCGGCGCGGCGACCGGCGGGACGTCCTTGCGGATGTCCACCTCCTTGGGCGGCGCGTCCGGACCGTGGCTGCACTGCGCGCTGCCGGTGACCTCCAGCATGGTGCCGCAGCGGTCGCTGGTCGGCAGGTTCAGCCCCGCGTAGACCAGGCCGCGGTCGGGCTGGTCCTTGGGCATCTCCTTGGGCCGTGCGGCCTTCTCGTCCCGCTTCGGGGCGGGCGCCCTGGTGGCCCCCTCGGCGGTGCCGGTCTCCCCCGGCCCACCGTCGTCCGCGACCGCGTCGGCCGGCGCGTCCACCGCCACGAGGCTGCGGTGCGCCGCCCCCGGCTCCAGCGCGGCGCGCAGGCCGAGGGTGCCCGCGACCAGTCCGGCCGCCACCGCCACGGCGACCAGGGCACTCCTGCGGGTGAGCCTGCGGCGCCTGCGCCGACGGAGCTCGCTGCTCCGGTGTCCCATCGCGTTCCTTTCCTCGTGCGACGGTCCGCGCCCGGTGGTGCGGGGCTCGGACCTTCTGACACAGGGGAGAGCGGGCGCGGCCGCCGGGAATAACAGAAACCTCTTGCGAAATTCCCGGATGCGTTCGGAACGGCTGAACGGCGGGCGGTACGACAGGGCGCACGGACGGAGCAGCAGCACGGACCCAGCCGAGGAAAGAAGGCTCCGTGGAGTCGATATGACGATCCGTCAGTCCATACGGCGAAGGCCTCAGGCCGCGACCGCGAGCCCACCCCGGCCGCGACCACCGCTCCCGCCGCGACCGCCGTGCAACCGGGCCAGCCCGGCGGCGAGCACCGCCCGCTCCCCGGTGAGCCACAACCGCAGCGCGGCGGAGAGCGCGGCACTGGCCGGTCCCGCCGACGGGCCGCCGGTGAGCACCAGCCGCTCGCCCAGCAGCGGCAGCAGGTCGGCGACCGGGGCGGGCAGCCAGAGGGTGAGCGCGCAGGGGGCCGGTCTGGCCAGCACCCGCAGCAGCGGCAGCACCGACCCGTCGTCGTACAGCGCCGGGATGACCTCCAGCAGTCCGTCGACCGCGACCCCGGAGACGTCTCCGCCGTGGCCGCGCGCGAGGTCCCGCAGCAGCGCCCGTTCGACGGCCGTGATCCGGACGGTCAGCATGACCTCGTCGTCGCAGTCCATGGTCCCGGTCTCCTGTCGTGGAGTTGGTGGAGTCTGGAGGTGGTGGAGCCCTGGTGGGGAGGCCCTGCCGGTGGAGCCCCGGTGAGGAGGCCCCGCGCGGTCCCGTCGCCCCCTCGCGGATCAGTTGCGTGCCGAGGGGACTCCTGCCCCGCAACGGCCGTCCGCTACCGGCGTTATCAGGCCGTAGTGGCCGTCGTACCGGCGGTAGAGCACCCGGGCCCGGCCGCCCTCGGGGTCCGCGTGGCAGACGAACGGGTGCCCGGTGATCCAGAGCCGGCGCGCCGCCTCGGCCAGGTCGAACGCGGGAAGCACGTCGCCGTCGGCGGGCCGCAGCGCCACCGCGCCGCTCAGCGGGCAGCGGTGCACCAGGCTGTCGCGTCCCGTCCGGGTGTCCAGGAACAGGTGGAAGCGCCGGTCCAGGGCGAGCAGCTCGTGGGCGGCCTGTTCGGGGGTGCGCCGGGCGAGCACCACCTCCTTGAGCCGGGCGATCCGACGCAGGGCCAGCGGCCGGTCGGCGTACTGGGGGCGGTAGGCGCTCTCGTGGACGGCGGCGAGCCCGATGTCGCCCTGCTCGCGCAGCCGCACCGCCCGGCCCGCGAGGGTGCCGAGCACCAGGTCGACGGCCTCCCCGACCGCGCCGGTGGCCAACTGCACCCGGAGCGGGCCGAGGCCGTCGAGCCGGACGTCCGCCTGGGCGAGCGCGGGCCGGGTGACGGAGCGTTCGCGCACCCGGGTCAGCCGCAGCCGCAGTCCGTGGGCGTCGGGGCCGAGGATCGCCGCGGTCTCCTGCGCCCGGGCCCGGGCGTACTCGGCGTCCTCGCGCGGCAGCTCGCCGCGGATCTCCACCCGGACGTCGAGGGCGGGCCGGTGGCGCAGACGGGTCATCACGTTCCTCCTTCTCCGGCCACCATGCTGGCCTTCGCACGGCCGTGCGGCGAGGGTCCAAAGACCCTGCCGCCCATGCCCCGTGCGGATGACCCCAGAAGGCCCGTCCGCACAGGTCAGCGCGGCCCTGCCGACCGACGTCGCCGAGCGCGCGGGCGGACTCCCCGGTGCTCGGCCGTTCGAGTGATCCGGGCGCGTTCGGCGCAACGCCCGCCGGACCGGCGCGTTTCCCATGGCGTGCGCCCTCTGCCCCTGGCGCACGCGGGGTCCGCGCTCGTCGACCCCCCGCCTCCCGGCCGGCCCGCCGGTGCCTTCCCCCGGTACCGCCCGCACCGGCCCCTCTGGTGAGAGGAAGTGTCATGCCCCTGCCGACCCACACCCTGCTGGCAGAGACACGGAAACGGATCGTCCCCCCGAGAACCGCGCCACCCCCCGTACCCACCACCCGTGCGGCCGTCCCCCCGCTCGCCCCCGGCGCCCTGCCCGGCCTCGGCCACGCCGCCGCCCTGCTGCGCGACCCGCTCGGCTTCCTCGGCTCACTGGCCCGCCACGGCGGAGTGGTCCGCATCCGGCTCGGACCGCGCACCGTCTGCGTGGTGACCGACGCCCGGCTCGTCCACACGCTGCTCGTCGCACTCGCCCGCGACTGCCCGCGCGGCGCCGTCCAGGACACCCTGAAGACCGCCTTCGGCGATGGCCTGCTGATGTCCGAGGGGCAGGCACACCGCGACCGCCGCCGGATCATCCAGCCCGCCTTCGGGCCGGACCGGATGGCCGGCTACCTGGCCGTGATGCACCAGGTGACCGAGGAACGCGCGGGCCGCTGGCGGCCCGGCCAAGTCCTCGACGTGGCCAAGGAGATGAACCACCTGGCCCTGGAGATCGTCACCCGTTCGCTGTTCGGCGCCCGGCTCAGCGAGGACGCCACGCTCGCCTTCCACCGGGCCCTGCCGGACCTGGTGAAGGGCCAGATCGTCCAGTCGCTGTACCCCCACCCGGCCCTGGCCCGGCTGCCGCTGCCGGTCAACCGGCGCTTCGACGCCGCCGTGCGGGTGCTCAACCGGGTCGTCGACCAGGCCGTCAACGGCCGCCCCGGAACGGCCCGCCCGGACGGCTGCGGCGGCACCCTGCCCGCCCTGCTGCGCGCCGCGACGGACCCCGCCACCGGCCGCCCGCTCACCGAGGCCGACGTCCGCTCCGAGGCGATCACCATGTTCGGCGCCGGCACCGAGACCGTCTCCACCACGCTCACCTGGCTGCTGGACGAACTCCTGCGCCACCCCGAGGTGGAGGCCCGCGTGCTCGCCGAACTGGACGAGCACCTGCCCGCCGGCACCACCCCCACCCCGGAGGCCCTCGGCCGGCTCGGCTACACCCGCAGCGTCACCCAGGAGGTGGTGCGGCTGCACGCGCCCAACGCCTTCCTGATGCGCACCGCCCGGGTGCCGGTGGACCTCGGCCCGTACCGGATCCCGGCCGGCACCGAGCTGCTGTACAGCCTCACCGCGCTGCACCGCGACCCGGTGCGCTACCAGGACCCGCTGAGCTTCCGGCCCGAGCGCTGGCAGGACGGCGGCGGGCTGGGACGGCCCTCCTTCCTGCCCTTCGGGGCGGGCAAGCACAAGTGCATCGGCGAGGCCTTCGCCTGGGCCGAACTGACCGTCGCGGCGGCCGCGATCCTGCGCCGCTGGCGGCCGGTGGCGGTACCGGGCTCGCGGGCCCGGGAAGTGGTGTGGACGACGGTCCAGGCGCACGGCCTGCGGGTCCGGCTGGCCCCCCGCGCCGACGGCGCCCCGGCGGCACCGGACCGCGCTGCGGTCCCCGGAGGCGTGGCGGTACCGGGAGGCGTGGCCGTACCGGGAGCGGTCGGCGAGCGGGCGCCGTCGGCCGCACCGGGAACGGTCGGCGGACAGGCGTCGGCGGCCGCACCGGGAGCCGCCGCCGCACCGGAACCCCCTGCTGCGCGAAGGGCCTCAGCGGTGAGGACGTTCGCGTCGGCCCGACTGCGCCCGACGGGCTGTCCGTTCACCGGGAGCGCCGACGGCCCGCACGCCCCCGCCGGCGTAACGCCCCCGCAGCCGCGCCCGCCCGCCGAGCTGCGCGCCGCCGCCGACCGGCACGCCGACTGGGCCGTCCGGCACGGTCTGCTCGCCCCCACCGAGCTGCCCGGCTACCGGGCCTACGCCCTGCACGAGTTGATCGGCCACGCCTTCCCGCGCGTCCGGGGCGCCGAACTGGACCTGCTGGTGGACGTCCTGGGCTGGTTCACCGTCCTGGACGACCACTTCGACGGCCCACCGGGACGCCGCCCCGCGGAGGCCCACGCGCTGGTCGACCCCCTGATCTCGGCCCTCGACGACGGACCCCGCCCGACCACGCCGGACGGCCGACTCCTCACCGCCTGGCGGGAGCTCTGGGACCGCCAGAGCGCCTCGGCCTCCCCCGCCTGGCGCGCCCGGGCCGCCCAGGAGTGGCGGTCCTGCCTGGCCACCTTCCCGGCCGAGGCCGAGCACCGCGCCCGCGGCACCGTCCCCGCCCTGGGCCTCGGCCTCGCGGAGACCATGCGGCTGCGCCGCCACGGCAGTTGTCTCTACCCGTTCATGAACATACTGGAACGGGTCCACGGCGCCGACGCCCCCGCCACCCTGCACGCCGAGCCCGCACTGCACCGCCTGCGGGCCGACACCGCCGACGCCGCCACCCTGATCAACGACCTCTACTCGCTGGAGCGGGAGGAGCGGCAGAGCGCGGCCGCCTTCAACACCGTCCTCACCCTGCAACGGATCCGCGGCTGCACCCGCAGCCGGGCCGTCCGCGCGGTGCGCGCGCGGGTCGCCCACCTGCGCCGGGAGAGCGAGGAGCTGCGCCGCGAGTTGGGCCGCCGGCACCCGGCGGGACGCTGGTACCTGGACGGCACCCGGGAACTGCTCGCCGGCGTCCAGGCCTGGACCAGCACCAGCGACCGCTACCAGGTGCCCGACGTGCGGGTCCGCTGACCTCCCGGCGGGCGGGTCCGCCTGGCTCCCGGTGAGTCGGTCCGCCGGACTCCCGGTAAGTGGGCCCACCGGGCTCCCGCCGCGCTACTTGCGGTCGCCGAGCGCGAACAGCAGCAGCACGAAGCCCGCGAACAGGTGGGTGGCGAAGATGTAGATGCCCGCCCGGATCAGCATCGCCTTGCGGCGGCGCTTCTCCTCGCTCGTGCTGTCGCCGTTCACCGGGCGGTCGGGGCGGTCGGCGTGGTCGGTCATGCTGGTGTTCTCCTCGGGTCGGACGCTGCGGGCCCCGGGCTCGGCGATGGGCTCGACCATCGGCCCGGCCACGGACGCCGCCGCGGGCTCAGCGGGGCGACCGGCCGCCGGCGGCCCGCAACTCGGTGAGCAGCGAGCCCTGGTCGGTGATCAGCTCGGTCAGGATCCGGCGCGCCGCACGCAGCAGTTCGGCGACGTCCGGGGTGCTGAGCGCGTACACCACGGTGTTGCCCTCGCGGGTCGCCGTGACCAGCTGGGTGCGGCGCAGCACCGCGAGCTGCTGGGAGAGGTTGGACGGTTCGACCTCGATCTCCGCCAGCAGCTCGCGCACCGGCCGGGGGCCGTCCTGGAGCAGTTCCAGGACGCGGATCCGGACCGGGTGGCCGAGGGTGCGGAAGAACTCCGCCTTCGCCTGGTACAGCGGGACCGGCATCGCCCGTCGTCTCCCTCGGATCCGGCTCGGTGGTCGTCCGGCCCGGCGGGGTCCACGCCGCGGCCGCTAGGCATCATCGCGACAGATGAAGATTTCTTCAAGTCGTCACAGCGAAAGGTGACCACGCCCACACCCGCGCCTGGATCAGGACAGCCGAGGGCCGAGCCCGGGACGCTGCCAACTCCCGGGCTCGGCAGTCTGGGTGACGAGCCGTCAGCAGCTTACAGGCACATCCACGGTGACCGGGGCCGGTCCCCACAACCTCCCCTCCACCGCGAAGGAGGCGTGCACGACCGACCCGCACGGCGCCGTGGTGCTGATCCCGTCCACCCGGACGGTGCTGACCGTGAACACGGCCCGCCCGGTCGCCGCGCCGAGCGGGCCGATGCCGACCACGTCGGCCGACAGCCGGGTGATCAGCTCCTTCGGCGCCGGCGGCCACGACGTTCCCGGCGACGGCGGGCCGGCCAGACCGATCTGGCCGTACAGCACGACGCCGTCGCCGGTGACGTCGGCGCAGACCCGGGTGGACAGCCCGGCCTGGAGGCCGGACCACCCGCAGGTGGTGACCGTGGCGGCTTCCGGTGCGGCGGCGAGCGCCGGGACGGGGGCGGAGAGCAGGGCGACGGCGCCGGCCGCGCCCGCCGCGAGACGGGTGATGCGGTTCATGGCTCCTCCTTCGGAGGGTGTGAGGAATGAACTCGTGGGACGGGAATCGATTAGTGTGTCATTGCACATATGACATTTCATACGTGCGATGACGACTACCCTGCCATGCGATTCCATCGCCAGAGCCGCCTTTTCCCTTCGATGTACCGCCTAGGCCGAAAGCAGGCCTACGATGGCGCGTTCCTGTCCGAGCGGGCGAACCGCCGCGCCCACCCGGACGTCACCCCGCTGAACCCGGGGTGAACCACCGCCCCCACACCGCCCCCACTCCGCCCCCACCCCGGGCTGAGCCGGACGGGTGGCGTCGAGCAGCCGCGGCACCCCCCGGCCGACCGGTCAGCCCAGGCTCTCCCGCAGTGCGTCCACCCGGTCGACCGACTCCGTGAAGGCGGACCGCTCCAGGCCCCCGGAGTCGAGGGCGGCCGCCAGCGCGGTGGTGGCATCCTCGCCCTGCCGGGGGTCCCGGGCGGAGCAGAGGATGAGGTCCATCCCGGCCGCCGCGGCGGCGACGGCCCGGGAGCCGGTCGGACCGTACGGGGTGAGGGCCTCGGCCTCCAGGGCGTCGGTGACGGTGACGCCCTGGAAGCCCAGGCGCTCGCGCAGTTCGCCCTGGATCACGGTGGGCGAGAACCCGGCCGGGCGGTCGGGATCGAGGGCCGGGTAGACCGCCCAGGAGGCCATCACCAGGCGCACGCCCGCCGCGATGGCGGCCCGGTACGGGGCCTCGCCCCTGGTCCGCAGCTCGCCCAGCGGGACGCGGAGGGTGACCGGGCGGGCGTCGGTGTTCTCGTCCCGGGCCGCGGAGCCGAGCCCGGGGAAGTGCTTGGCGGTGGCCGCCACCCCCCGGCTCTGCTGCGCGGCGAGGAAGGCGCTGCCCAACTCCCCCACCCGGGTGGGGTCCTGGCCGTAGGAGCGCTCGAAGCGGTCGATGAAGTTGCCCGGACTGTCGTAGACGTCGAGCACCGGGGCGAGGTTCACGTTCAGCCCCGCGTCCGCGAGCGTCCCGGCGGCGGCGGTGCCGGAGTCCAGGGCGGCGGCGAGCGGGGCCGGGGCCGATCCGGTGCGGCGGGCCGAGAGCTCGGGCGCGCCCGGCAGTCGGCGGACCTTGCCGCCCTCCTGGTCGGTCATCAGCAGCAGCGGGCGCGGATCCGGCGCCTCGGCCGCGGCCTGCTTCAACTGGGCCATTGCACCGGCGAGTTGCTCCGGACCGGTGACGTTCTCGCCGAACAGTATGACCCCGGCGGCCCGGCCCTCCCGGATCGCCCGCAGCACCCCGGGGTCCGGGGTCGGGCCCGGGTAGGAGAGCACGATGCGGCGCCCCGCGAGCTGTCGGGAGTCCTGCTGCGGGCCGGTCGTCGCCGTCATCGCCGTCATGCTCGCGATCCTCTCGCCGGGGGCGGCGCCGGGAGGCTCCCCGGTGCGCGGCACCGACCCGGCGGGGACCGGTCCCAGCGTGGCCGCCAGCGCCAGCAGCACCGAGCCCAACTGGGCCGTACGCCGTATCGGAGCCATCGGACCTCCAGGGGTGAGCAACGGCTACGGTCCGTCAGCGTACCCAGGATGGCGCCGTCCGGCAGCCCCGCGGAAAGGCCGCGGCCCTGCTCCGTCCGGGCGACCCCGGATGTCGGGACCGCCCGGTAACCTCCGGTCACTTCTTTCACCCGTACGAGAGGACCCTCCCGATGCCCCTGCCCGCACCGGACGTCGACCGCCTGTTCACCCTCGGCACCACCTACCGCTCCGGCGACCGGCTCGCCACCGTCGTCGCCCTGCCGACGGCGGAGCTGCCGCTGCCGAGCGGCACGGTCTCCGCCTGCGACCCGCTCCTCGGACTGGAGGACTCGGACACGCCCTTCGACGAGACCGCGCCGCCGGGCCGCTACCCGGTGACGCTCTCGGTCGTCGAGCTCACCCGGCCCGACGCCCCGGACGCCCGCCCGGACCGCCGGGTGGCGGCGGCGCAGCTGCGCTTCCGCACCGGGCCGGCCGCCCGGTGGGCGCTGTCCGCGGACGGCGACCAGGAGGCGGTGGCCGCGCTCGGGGACACCGACTTCTTCGGCTACGGCGTGGACACCGGCACCGGCTGCTTCTTCGACCCCGCGGCGAGCGCCGAGCTGTCCGCCCTGCTGGAGGAGGACGAGGACCTGCTGGCGGACGCCCTCGACCGGGATCCGACCGGCCTCGGCCCGGTGCTGCTCCTCGACCCCGCCTCCGGCGCGGGCCTGGTCGCCTTCCCCACCGGCTGGGGCGACGGCCGCTACCCGACCTGGGCGGGTTACGACGCGGACGGCCGGCCGGTCGGCCTGGTCACCGAGTTCTTCGTGGTCCCGCAGCCGGGTCGGCGCTCCGACGGGGACGGCTGACGCCCGGCCCGGCGGACCAACTCCCCCAGGACGGCGACGCCTTCGGCGATCGCTCCCGGTGAGGGAGCGGCGTAGCCGAGCACCAGCCCGGGCGGGTACGGGAGCCGGGCGTGCCAGGACAGCGGCTGGACCTTGACCCCGCGGGCCAGCGCGGCGGTGGCCAACTCGGTGTCGGTGCAGCCGAGTTCCTCCGGCAGGGTGAGCATCAGGTGCAGCCCGGCGGCCGCCCCGTGCACATGGGCGGTGGGCAGGTGGGTGCGGACGGCGGCGATCATCGCGTCCCGGCGGGTCCGGTGCCGGCGGCGCAACAGCCGTAGGTGCCGGTCGAGTTCACCGGACTCCAGCAGCCGGGCCAGCACCAGCTGGGGCAGCACCGGGTTGCCGAGGTCGGCGAAGCGCTTGGCCTCGAGCACCGCCTCGCGCAGCGCCGCGGGCACCAGCAGCCAGCCGGTGCGCAGGGCGGGGGCGAGCAGCTTGGAGATGCTGCCCGCATAGCAGACCCGGTCCGGCAGTTCGGCCCGCAGCGCGGGGACGGGCGGGCGGTCGTAGCGGTGTTCGGCGTCGTAGTCGTCCTCGATCACCAGGCCGCCGTCGGCCGCCCAGCCCAGCAGGGCGCGGCGCCGCTCACCGCCGAGGACGACACCGGTCGGGTACTGGTGGGCGGGGGTGAGCAGCACCGCGGGGGCGCCGGTGGCGCGCAGGGCGTCGACCCGGATGCCCTCGGCGTCGACCGGGACGGGCGGGGTGGCGGCCAGCCAGTGCGCGAGGTGCTGGCGGGCCCCGAGCGAGCCCGGGTCCTCGACGGCGACCTCGGTGATGCCCACCCGGCCGAGGGCCCGGCCGAGCAGGGCCAGCGCCTGGGCCGTCCCGGCGACCACCAGCACCTCCTCCGGGTCGGCGCGGACGCCCCGGTTGCGGGCCAGCCAGTGGGCGACGGCCTGCCGCAGCGCGGGGGTGCCGCGGACGTCGCCGTACCCGAGGTCGGCGGCGGCCAGGCCGTCCAGGACGGCCCGTTCGGCGCGCAGCCAGGCGGCCCGGGGGAAGGCGGCGAGGTCCGGCACGCCCGGGGTGAGGTCGATCCGGGCGGGCGTGCCGCGCAGGTGGTCGAACACCTCGGGGCCCGGGTCCGCCCGGAACAGCACGGGCGCCGGACGGACCGGCGGGGCGGCGGGGACGGCGGCGGGCGCGAGGGCGACCACCACCGTGCCGCCGCGGCCCCGCCCGGTGAGCATCCCCGCTTCGGTGAGCCGCCGGTAGGCGTCGGTCACCACGCCCCGGGAGACGCCGAGTTCGGCCGCGAGCACCCGGGTGGCGGGCAGCCGACCGCCGGCCGGCAGCCGCCCGTCGGCGACGGCCTCGCGCAGTCGGCCGGTCAGCCAGTCGGTGAGGCCACCGGGCGGGGCCTGGGCGACGTCGAGCTGGAGGAAGTCGGCACCGGTCTCGTGGGACCTCTCGACTTTGGACCTCTCGACACCGATGTCTTTGGACCTGTTCACCGGTCCATAGTGACGCGAGGGTTGAACCATGACCAGCACGACGGACCCCGTCACCCCCTACGTCCACGGCTACTCGGACACCGAGGCCCGCCGCCTCGGCGACCAGGCCGACACCCTCGCCGAACTGCTCCACGCGGGCACCGCCTACCCGCCGGGCAGCCGGGTCCTGGAGGCCGGCTGCGGCGTGGGCGCGCAGACCGCGCACCTGCTGGCCGCCAGCCCGGGCGTCCGGCTGACCGCGGCGGACGTCTCGGCGGAGTCGCTGGCCCAGGCCCGGGCCCGGATCACCGCCCTGGCGCCCACCGCACAGGTCGCCTGGCACCACGGCGACCTGCACCGACTGCCCTTCCCGGACGGCTCGTTCGACCACGTCTTCCTGTGCTTCGTCCTGGAGCACCTGCCCGATCCGGCGGCCGGACTGGCCGCGCTGCGGCGGGTGCTGCGGCCGGGCGGGACGATCACCGTGATCGAGGGCGACCACGGATCGGCCCTCTTCCACCCGGAGACCCCGGCGGCCCGCCGCACCGTCGACCACCTGGTCCGGCTCCAGGCCGACGCGGGCGGCGACGGCCTGCTCGGCCGCCGGCTCCACCCGCTGCTGACCGCGGCCGGCTTCCCGGAGGTCACGGTCCGCCCCCGTACCGTCTACGCCGACGGCGCCCGCCCGGCCCTGGTGGACGGCTTCACCCGGCGGACCTTCGTCCCGATGGTCGAGGCCGTCCGGACGGACGCCCTGGCCGCCGGCCTGACCACCGCGGCGGAGTTCGACCGCGGCATCGCCGACCTGCGCCGCGCGGCCGAACCGGGCGGGACGTTCCACTACACCTTCTTCAAGGCCGTGGCCGTCAATCCCTGAGCAGCGTCGGGCCGTTCGGCAGCAGCCCGAGTTCCGTCATCCGGTCGGCGATCACGTCCATGCAGGCGCGGATGCCGGGCAGCGGCTCCGGGGAGGCGTCGCGGATCGCCTTGACGGCCTGCACCCGACGCCCGGCGGCGAGTCGTTCGTCCACCAGCCGCCGGGCGTCGACGGGCAGGGCATGCCAGATCGGGTCGTCCATGGCCGCCATCCAACGGGAGGGCGGCCCGGCCCGTCGAACGGTTATTCAGAGCGGTGGCTCTCCCCCGCGCCGCTGCCCGCCACCACCGCAACGCCGGCGACACCGGACGGCCGACCGCCCCGGGTGCCCGGCGCCGCCTGACCCCGGGGGGTGTCGGCTGCCCCCACCCGGGGGTGCAGCCAGCACCACCCCGAAGAGGGTGTCCTGCATCATCGTGCGTCAGGTGCCGCCTCGGACAGGATCGTTCCCGTGACCACCACCGCATCCCGCACCCGCCGCGCAGCCGCCGTCCTCGCCACTGCGGTCCTCGCCTGCCTCGCCCTGCCCGCCACGGCGAACGCCGACTCCGGCCGCGACCCCGGCGACGCCGAGCGCGCGCCCGCCCGGTACACCCGGCAGACGCTCGACTGGCAGCCCTGCGCCGGGCAGCCCGCACTCGACTGCGCGACCATGGCCGTTCCGCGCGACTGGCACCACCCCGACGCCGGGGCGGACCTCTCCATCGCCGTCTCCCGGCACCGCGCCACCGACCCGGCGCACCGGCGGGGCACCCTGATGGAGACGGCCGGCGGCCCCGGCGCCCAGGGCCTGCTGCGGCCGCTCGACCTCCTCCAGGGGGCCCCGAAGATCGCCGCCGCCTACGACATCGCCAGCTTCGACCAGCGCGGCGTCGGCCGCAGCACCCGGGTCCGGTGCCAGAGCCCGGAGGAGTTCCAGGAGTTCCTGGCCGGGGACTACCGCGACCGGTCACCGGCGGCGATCGACCGCACCATCGCCAACTCCCGCGCACTGGTCGCCGGTTGCGTGGCCCACAGCGGCGACCTGCTGCCCTACCTGACCACCGAGCAGACCGTCCACGACATGGACCTCTACCGCTCGCTGCTCGGCGAGAAGAGGATCAGCTACTACGGCGCCTCCTACGCCACCATGATCGGCGCGTACTACGGCACGCTCTTCCCGCACCGGGTCGAGCGGATGGTGCTGGACAGCAACATCGGCTTCGAGGGCACCTGGGAGCAGTACGAGCTGGGCCAGCCGATGAGCTTCCAGCGCCGCTTCGAGGAGGACTTCCTGCCCTGGATGGCCGCCCGGGACTCCACCTACCACTGGGGTTCGACCGCGGCGGAGGTCGAGGCGCACTGGGAGCAGCGGCGCGCCGACCTGCACGACCACCCGATCACCGACGGGTCGCTGACGCTCGGCCCCAACCAGTTGGACAACGGCACGATCAACGCGATCTACCGCGAGCAGGCGTTCCCGGTCCTGGCCACCGCGCTGACCGCGCTGGACGACTGGCAGGGTGCCGACCCGACGGCTCAGCAGACCGCCCGCCAGGTGTTCGGCCAGTACCTCTCCCCGGACTTCCTCGCCGAGTACTTCGCGGTGACCTGCGGGGACACCCCGTGGACGACCTCGATGGACACCTGGATCCGGCGCGGCGCCGAGAACACCGACCGGTACCCGCTGATCGGTGCCCGCACGCTCGCCTTCAGCGCGGTCTGCGCGGCCTGGCCGACGGCCCCGGCGCCCGAGGTGAAGGTGACCGGCGCCCACCTGCCGCCGGTACTGATGCTCAACTCCCGGCACGACCCGGCGACGTACTACGAGGCGGCCCTCGGCGCCCACCGGGCGCTGCACGGCTCCCGGCTGGTGACGGTCACCGGCAACGGCAACCACGGCCAGTACCCGACCTCCGACCCCTGCGTCACGACCACCGTCGAGCGCTACCTGCTGGACGGCCGGGCGCCCGGGCACGACCTGACCTGCCCGGTGCCGCGGAAGAGCTGACCCTTCGCCGGTCAGCTCCGGTGCTGCGCGCCGAACCGGGCGCGCAGCCAGGCGGCGGCGACGGCCAGCCCGGCGAACCCGCCGACGGCCAGCTTGATCCCGGCCTTGGCGACGAGCCAGCCGACGCCCGGAACGGCCCAGCCGAGCCAGTGGAACACGGCCAGCAGCACCACGGCGCCGCAGGCGATCGACAGCACGGTGGCGCCGACGGCGGCGGCCCGGGACAGCTCGTGGGGGCCGTCGTCGGCGGTCCCGCCGAGGGCCGAACCGGCGCTCCCCGTCGGCTCGTTGGATGTCGTCTCGGACGTGCCCTCCGGGCCCTCGCCGGTCGTCTGGTTCGTGCCCCGATCACTCATGCAGGTGATGATACGACCTCAGTGACAGGAGTGATGGGTGTCTCCGAGGTGCTCCCCGGTCTCGTGGTCGGGGAAGCTGACGGCCATCGTGACGCGGTACTCGAAGACGTCGTCCCGGTGGCCCGGCACGCGCGCCCAGGCGAGCGAGTGCACCTCGGCCGCGGGGGCCTGCCGGCACCAGGCGGCCGCCTCCTCCAGGGCGCCGGCGGCCGAACGCCCGGTGCAGACCACGGCGGTGTACGCGGCGACCGCGACGTCCCCGCCGGAGGTGCGACCGGTGCGCGACACCGCCCGGACGGCGGCGGCGGCCTGGGTCAGGTCACGGGCCAGGTCGTCCACCACCCGAGGGGGTGCCGGCAGGACCACCGCCCCCTCGGCGACGGTCTCCGGCAGGTTGGCGCTCACGGTGTCGGCCTCCATCCACATGGTCACGCGGCACAGCATGCCGGACCGGCCTTCCTGGCATGCTCACTTTCACCTGAACGTCATCCGTCCAGGGCGGAGTTGAGGACGCCCCCTGGCGTCGTCACGCCCGCCCTGCTAGGGAGGGCCGCCCCGGCGACCGGCATCCGGGCAGGTCAGGAGGGTGGGCCCCGGCGCCGCCGGGGAGCCCGAAACGACGCCCACGCACCACCCCCGCGCTTCGAACCGCCCGTCCGACCGCCGGGGGCGCCCGGACACCTGGTGTTGGGCTCCCGGCCAACTCCCGGCCGCAGGAGGGGAGATCGGGATTCTCATGGAATCCTGAGCGGGCCCGGGGCCGACGGAGCGGGCTCCGCCCCGGGCGCCGACACCCCTGCTGAAGTGCTGCGTTTGCCCCTCGGGAGGCTCCGGGCCGCCTTCCGTCCACCCTGTCCCTGTCAGATCGTCGTGATACTAATCGTCACGGTGGCGGCCACCGTCCGGGTCCTGGTAAGAGGGCCCGACAGCGGGCGGGCACGATGACGAAGGCTCAACCGTTCGGGGTAGGTCCGGACGGCGACGGGGAGGGGCAGCAGATGGCGGCGGGGTTCGGCAGTGCCAAGGGCGGGCGGAAGGTCCGAATAGGCAAGCGGGTCACGGGGACGGCGGCGACCCTCGCCGCGCTGGCCGCGCTGACCGGCTCCCAGGTGCCGGGCCTCGGGCTCGCCCAGGTCGCGGCCGCCGACGCCGGACCGGTGCAGGACGCCGCCGCGCAGGCCGCCGGCGTCTCCTCCGCCCCGACCGGCCTCCCCACCGGTGCGGCCGACGGCGGCGGCACCGTCCCGCTGCCCCAGCCGCCCGGCACCCAGGCCGGCCTGCCCCCGGCGGGCCCCTTCGCCGCCACCGGCGCCTCGCTGCCCGCCACCGTCTACGCCGCCTACCGCCAGGCCGAGACCTCGCTCGCACAGCGCTCGCCGGGCTGCCACCTGCCCTGGCAACTGCTGGCGGCGATCGGCCAGGTGGAGTCCGGCCAGGCCAACGGCGGGCAGGTGGACGCCTCCGGAAAGACCCTCACCCCGATCCTCGGCCCGGTGCTGGACGGCTCCCAGGGCTTCGCCGCGATCCCCGACACCGACGGCGGCCGCTACGACGGCGACTCGCGCTGGGACCGCGCGGTCGGCCCGATGCAGTTCATCCCGTCGACCTGGGCCGCCTGGGGCGTGGACGCCACCGGCAAGGGCTCGGCCGACCCGAACAACATCTTCGACGCCGCCGAGACCGCCGGGCGCTACCTCTGCGCGGGCGGCCGGGACCTCTCCAACCCGTCCCAGCTGGACCAGGCCGTCCTCAGCTACAACCACTCCACCGAGTACCTGCGCACGGTCCGCAACTGGATGGCGCACTACGGCAGCGGCCAGGTGGCCACCGTCGCGGACCGCCCCGGCGTCCCGACCCTGCCGGTCACCTCGCCCTCGCCGTTCCTCCGGCCGTCCGGCAACGGCGGCGCGGGCGGCACGCCGACCGGCAACGGCGGCACGGGCACCGGCCCGACGCCGGGCGTCCAGCCGACCGAGCCGGCGGTGACGCCGACCCCGACGCCGACCCCGAGCGCGCAGCCGACGGACACGCCCAGCCCGACGCCGACGCCCACCGGTTCGCCGTCACCCTCCGCCAGCCCGACCGCCACGCCGTCCGGCACTCCGACCGGCACGCCCACCGGCAGCCCGTCCCCGACGGCGACCCCCACCGGTACGCCGTCCGGCACCCCGACCGGCACGCCGACGTCCTGCCCGAGCCCGACGGCGACCGCGACCCCCGGTGGCACCGCGTCGCCCTCGGGTTCGCCCTCGCCCTCCGCCAGCCCGACGGCCACGGCGTCCGGCACGCCCGGCGGCAGCCCGTCCGCCACCCCGACGGACCCCGGCTGCCCCACGCCCACCCCGAGCGGGACCCCTTCCGCCACGGCCGACGCGCCGGCCGGCACGCCCAGCGCCTCGCTGTCGCCCTCCCCCTCGGCGACCGTCAAGAAGTAGCCGGTACCGGACAACACCGCGAACGGCGGTGGGACGGCCCTCGGGTCGTCCCACCGCCGTTCGCGCTCCCCGGGGCGGCTCCCCGCCGGGCCGGGCCTACCCCAGCGTCGCCGCCCGGTGCTCGCGCCAGCGGCCGAGCATCCCGTGCAGCTCGCCGATCATGAACTCGAAGAAGGCCGCGCTCTCCGCCAGCCGTTCGGCCGCCACCGTGCCGACGCCGACGGCCGTCTGACCCTCGCTCAGCACCCGGATCCAGCGCAGCAGTATCTCGTCGCGCCTGGTCAGCGACTCGAACCAGACGTCGTTGAGCACCCGGTAGCGGTCGCGCCGCGAACCGGGCTCGCGCTCCTTGGCGACCAGCCCGACCTGGATCAGGTAGCGCATCCCGCCGGAGACGGCGGCCGGGCTGATCTGCAGCCGTTCGGAGAGTTCGGCGGAGGTCAGCACCCCGCTCTCCTCGGCCATCAGACAGGAGAAGATCCGCGCCGGCATCCGGCCCATGCCCGCGACCACCAGCTCGGCCGCGAACCGCTCGACGAAGTCCGACACGGCCCGCTCGCGCCCGTGCCACGGCGCCTGCTCCGGAGCCCGGTCGGCGGCCTCGTCCGCGGCCCGGGCGTCAGCCCGGCCGGAGGCCCCCTTGGAGGCCCGGTCGGCAGCCCTGTCGGAGGCCCTGCCACCGGGCTGCTTCTCCGGCGCCCCCTTCGACGCCCTCCGCGGCGCCTTCTCCGGCGTCTGCTCCACCATTCGCCCCTTTCCCGATGATCATCCCTCGATCGAACTTTAACGCCTTCCCAATCTTCACGTTTTTCTGAAACTACGGTAGCTTCAGAAGCATGACCAAGGCCATCATCCTGTCCGGTCTGCGCAAGACCTTCGGCCGGACCACCGCGCTGGACGGCCTCGACCTCACCGTCGAGACCGGCGAGGTGCACGGCTTCCTCGGCCCCAACGGAGCCGGGAAGTCCACCACCCTCAGGGTCCTCCTCGGCCTGCTGCGCGCGGACGGCGGCAGTGCCCGGATGCTCGGCAAGGACCCGTGGCAGGACGCCGTCGAGCTGCACCGCCGGCTCGCCTACGTCCCCGGGGACGTCGAACTGTGGCCCAACCTCACCGGCGGCCAGGCCATCGACCTGCTCTCCCGGCTGCGCGGCCGGCTCGACCGGCGGCGCCGCGACGAACTGCTCGAGCGCTTCGACCTCGACCCGACCAAGAAGGGCCGCAGCTACTCCAAGGGCAACCGGCAGAAGGTCGCCATCGTCGCCGCCCTCGCCTCCGACGCCGAGCTCCTGCTGCTGGACGAGCCGACCTCCGGTCTGGACCCGCTGATGGAGGTGGTGTTCCAGGACGTCGTCCGCCAGGTCAAGGAAGAGGGCCGCACCGTCCTGCTCTCCAGCCACATCCTGGACGAGGTGGAGAAGTTGGGCGACCGGGTCAGCATCATCCGGCAGGGCCGGGTGGTGCAGAGCGGCACCCTCGGCGAGCTGCGCCACCTCACCCGCACCACCGTCGAGGCGGAGACCGAGCGCCCGGTCGCCGGGCTGGACGCGCTGACCGGCGTGCACGGCCTGCGGACCGACGGCCGACGGGTCCGTTTCGCCGTGGACGGCGCCCGGCTCGACGCCGCGGTGCGCAAGCTCAGCGAGGCCGGACTGCGCAGCCTGGTCAGCCACCCGCCCACGCTGGAGGAGCTGATGCTGCGCCACTACGGCGACGAGCTGGCCGCCAACGGGCACCGCGTGGAGACCGAGGCCGTCTCATGACCGCCACCACCGCCCCCACCGCCCGGCCCGTCGCGCCGGGCCGCACCGGCGAGCGGGCCGCCCTGGCCGGCACCGCCACCCTGCTGCGCTTCGCACTGCGCCGCGACCGGGTCCGGCTGGCGGTCTGGGTGTACGGCCTCGCGCTGCTCACCCTGGCCACCGCCAACAGCGTCCACACCGTCTACCCGACCGCCGCCGACCGCGCCTCGATCGCGCGCGGCTCGGGCAGCCCGGCGGTGCTCGCCATGACCGGCCCGGCGCACTACCTGGCCGACTACACCTGGGGCGCGATGCTCGGCCACCGGCTGCTCGGCCTGCTGGTCGTGCTGGCCGGCCTGATGAGCGTGCTGACCGTCACCCGGCACACCCGCGCCGAGGAGGAGAGCGGCCGGGCCGAACTGGTCCGCTCGGCCGCCGTCGGCCGGCACGCCCAGCTCGCCGCCGCCCTGGGCGCCGCCGCGGTGGCCGACCTCGCGCTCGGCCTGCTGCTCGCCGTCGGCCTGCCCGTCCTGCGCATCCCCGGTCTGGGCGCCGGCGGCGCCCTGCTCTACGGTGCCGCGACGGCCGTCGGCGGACTGCTGTTCGGCGCGGTGGCCGCCGTCACCGTCCAGATCACCGCCCACACCCGGACGGCCTCCGGGCTGGCCGGAGCCGTGCTCGGCGCCGCCTACGCGCTGCGCGCCGCCGGGGACGCGGCCGGGTCGGGGCTCTCCTGGGCCTCGCCGATCGGCTGGCTGCAGCGCAGCTACCCCTTCGCCGGCGACCGCTGGTGGCCGCTGCTGCCCGCCCTGGCGCTGGCCGCCGGGACCGCCGCGGCCGGGTTCGCGCTGAGCACCAGGCGCGACTTCGGCGCCGGGCTGCGCGCCGCCCGCCCCGGTCCGGCCGTCGGGAGTCCGGCCCTGGGCACCCCGCTCGGCCTGGCGCTGCGGCTGCACCGCGGCCTGCTCGGCGGTTTCGCCGTCGCCCTGCTGCTGCTCGGCGCGATGTACGGCTCCCTGCTGGGCGACGCCGACTCGATGCTCAAGGACGTCGACCAGATCAAGGAGGCGCTGGCCCGGCTCGGCGGCCACACCCTCGCCGACTCCTTCGCCGCGCTGACCATGCTGGTCGTGGCGGTGGTCGGCGGCGTCTACGCGGTGCTGGCGACGCTGCGCCCGCAGGCCGAGGAGAGCGCCGGGCGGGCCGAGCCGGTACTGGCCACCGGGGTGTCCCGGTCCGGCTGGCTGGGCGCGCACCTGGTGGCCGCGCTGCTGGGCTCCACCGCCGTGATGCTGGCGGCGGGCGTGGGCTTCGGCCTGGCCGGGGCGCTGTCCACCGGTGACGCGGGCGTGTTCCCGCGGCTGGCCGGGGCGGCACTGGCGTTCGCGCCCGCGCTCTGGGTCACGGTCGGTTTCGCCGCGGCCGTCTACGGCTGGCTGCCCCGGGCGCTGCCGCTGGCCTGGCTGGTGCCCGCGTACGCGTTCGTGCTCGGGTACCTGGGGCCGCTGCTGAAGCTCCCCGAAGCCCTGGACCGGCTCTCCCCGTTCGGCCAGGTGCCCCGGTTGCCGGCGGTCCGGATGGACTGGACGCCGCTCGGGGTGCTCACCCTGGTCGCGGCGGCGCTGATCGCGCTGGCCCTGGCCGGGTTCCGGCGCCGGGACATCGGGTAGCACCCGGCGGGCGGCGAACTGCCCGCCGCCCGCCTACCCCAGCCCCGGGTCCGGGGCCGGTGCCGCTGCCGTCAGAGGTGCTTGACCAGCTCCGGCATCAAGTCCTGGAAGGTGCGCCCACCGGCCGGCTGGCCGATCGCCGTCATCTGCCAACCGCCCGGCGTGCGCTGCACCTTGGCCATGATCTGGGCGGTGTACGGGCCGCCGCCGGTGAGCGTGTAGCGGGCCAGCTCGACCCCGGTGGTCTCGTCCACCAGCCGGCAGAAGGCGGCCTCGACCTCCTGGAAGGTCTGCCCGGTGAAGGAGTTGACCGTGAACAGGATCTGGTCGACCTCCGGGCTCACCCTGGTCAGGTCGACCGTGATCGACTCGTCGTCGGTCGCGTCGCCCGCGCCGCCGACCAGGTTGTCCCCGCTGTGCCGGACCGAGCCGTCCTTGCTGGTGAGGTGCTGGAAGAAGACCACGTCGAGCGCCTTGCCCCGGCTGAAGAGCACCGCCGAGGCGTCCAGGTCGATCTCCTGCCCGGCGGACAGCAGCTTGGCCAGGAAGCCCTTGCGCTGCGCGGCCCGCCAGCCCAGGCCCATCCGGACCAGGCTCAACTGCCCACCACCGGGCTTCTCCAGGCTGATCTTCTGCCCCTTGGCCAGCGAAACGGTCATTGCGCTCTCCTCGTTCCTGCCGCCGTCCGTCCTGCGAACCTATCGCATGCGGAGAATCCTGTGATCATCGGACAGCGGATCGGTGAACCCCTACCCGGCACTCGCCCGGTCCGCACCTCCGGCGGTGCTCCGCACACTGCGGGATTCCCCGGTCGCCCGTCTGTCGTAGCCGCGATCGGGGGCCGAACGGACCGACGGCGCAGCGTCTAGGGTCGCCTCGGAGCCGCTCCGACCCACGCTGGGGGACCACCATGCCCGAACAGCACGACGGAACACCGCCCGCCACCGCCGCCACCACCGCCCGCCTCGGCCGCCGCCGGCTGCTCCGGGCCGGCCTCGCCGCGGGCGGCGCGCTCGCCGCCGGCCGGCTGCTCCCCGACGGCCGGGCCTGGGCCGCCCCGGACACGACCGGGCCGTCCACCGCACCGGCCCCGACCCTGACCGCCGGGAACCCCCGCGGCCCGCTCACCGCGCAGGCCTGGCCGGACTGGGCCCGCTACGCCCGGATCGCCGACGGCACCTTCAACGAACCCGCCGACATGCAGGGCTACATCGACGCCCTCAAGGCGCAGAACGTCAGCGTCATCGAACTCGACACCCTGCTCTCCAACTGGCTCACCGACGCCGAGTTCGCCGCCCACATGGCCGACGTGAAGACCTTCACCGGCCTGGCCCACGCGGCCGGCCTCAAGGTCGTCATGTACTACCCGTCGCTCGAACTGATCTCCCCCGGCGGCGAGAAGGGCCGCTCCTTCTACAAGAACGACCACGGCGGCAGCTGGGTCCAGCGCGACCTCTCCGGAAAGCCCAACGTGTTCTACGGCAGCGTGGTGGTCTGGGTCGACCCGGGCGACGAGAGCGTCTGGCTCAGCCCGAACTCGCCCTGGCGGGACTACTACCTCAACCGGATCAAGGGCGTGGCCGCGACCGGCGTGGACGGCATCTGGCCGGACGTGCCGATCTACTTCGACGGCGTGCTCACCTGGTGCGACGCCTCCAGCTGGGGCGCGGCCGCCTTCAAGGCCGACACCGGCCTGGCGCTGCCGACCGCCGCCGACTGGACCGACCCGGTGTTCCGCCGCTACGTCGAGTGGCGCCACCACAACCTGCTGGACTTCCAGCTCGACATCGCCGCCGCCGGGCGCTCCGTCAACCCCGACCTGGTCACCTTCGTCGAGACGGTCTCGATGGACTACCGCTACGCCACCAGCATCGGCCTGGACGGCGGCTACCTGCGGACGGCCGGGGGCGCGGTCTCCCAGGTCTGGGAGGTGGACATCCTCGGCAACTACGACGGCATGCGGCACGCCACCGCCACCGACTGGACCTGCCTGATCTCGATGTACAAGTACGCCCGCGCCGCCAGCGGCGCCAAGCCCGCCTGGGCGTTCGGCTACGGCTGGCAGGCCGACGACGCCTCGCTGGTGATGTCCCAGCTGATCGCGGCCGGGTGCAACCCGTACGAGGTCAAGACCCCGTTCAAGAACGACACCGCGGACGCGGCGATGCGCACCCGGATGTTCCGCTTCGTCCAGGTCAACCAGCAGAAGCTCTACGACCCCCTCCCGGCCGCCCGGGTCGGCGTCTACCACTCCGCCGCGTCCCGGGACTACGTCGCCCCCGGCGAGGGCAACGGGATGTACGCCAACGCCACGGCCCCGGCCGGGATCAACGACTGGTGGGGCGGCGACGACCCGCAGATGAGCTGTACCGCGCTGCCCTGGCTCGGCGAGTTCCGGGGCACCGTGAAGGCGCTGGTGTACGCCCACGTGCCGTTCGACACCGTGCCCAGCCCCGGGCTGAGCGCCGCCGACCTGAGCCGCTTCGCCGTGCTGCTGCTGCCCAACCTCCAGGCGGTCTCGGACGCCGAGGCGGCCGTGCTGCGCGGCTTCGTGGCCGGCGGCGGGACGGTCGTCATCACCGGTCCCGCCCCCACCGCGCTGGACGAACTCGGCGGTCGGCGCGCCGAGTTCGCCCTGTCCGACGTCCTCGGCCTGCGATCGGCCGACCCGCTGCCCGCGAGCCGGCGGAACTCCTACGGCAGCGGCACCTGTTGGTACGTCCAGGCGCTGCCGGGGCTCAGCTACCTGAGCAACACCGACCAGGCCTCGGCCGACCGACTGCTGGCCGCCGTCCGGCAGTCGGCGCCTCCGGCGGTCACCCTCGCGGGCGACCACCGGATCTTCCTGGACGCCCGGCAGCTCGGCGGCGACACCGTCGTCCACCTGGTGAACTTCACCAACTTCGGCGACACCCCGGCGGAGTTCGGCACCACGCCCGCCGACTGCACGCTGTCCTACGCCCTCCCGGCCGGGGCGACCGTCGGCGCGGTGACGGTCGCCAGCCCGGACGCCACCGACCCGGCACCGCAGGCCGTCCCGTACACCGTCACCGGCGGGACGGTCAGCGTGCCGCTGACCGTCGTCCAGTACTCGGTGGTGACCGTCACCGCGGGCTGAGGCCCGCCTCCGCGCCCCGGCCCGGTCCGGCCGCGGCCGGATCAGGCGTCGCCCTCCAGCAGGTGCTGGCGCACCTCCTGGAAGCTCCAGGCGCCGCCGGCCGGCCGGGAGAACACCCAGACCAGGTCGAAGCGGTCGGGCCAACTGCTCGGCGCCCCGCTCCCGGCGGCGCCGAGCGCCTCGACGATCCGCGGGATCCGGGAGTGCTCCCAGCAGATCAGCACCGGCTGGGTCCCGGCCAGGGCGGCGCCGGCCAGTTCGGACTCCTGCGACTCCGCGTACGTGGTGTCCACGGTCAGCCCGAGCCGGGCAGCCAGCGGGGTGACGGTCTGCCGCATCCGGTGCGCCCCGGCCAACGGGCCCTGGTCGGTGGCGGCGTAGATCCGGCTGGGGGTGCGCAGCCCGGCGGCGGGCGGGGCGAACAGGGTGGGCAGCGCCTTGGCCCGGTCCCAGCCGCGCTGGGTGAGGGACTTGCCGTCGTGCTTGCCGTTCTCGTCCAGGCCGGGCTGACTGCCGTCGGGCTTCTCCCCGTGCCGGATGATCATCACGAAGGCCGCGCCGCCCGGGTCGCTCGCCCGGGCGACCGGTCCCTTCTTGTCGGCCTTGTCCTTCTTGCCCGAGGAGCAGCCGGTGAGTGCCAGCGGGGCGGCCAGCATCCCGGTGAGCAGCAGGCGTCGGGTGGGTCGGGCCGTCACTCGGCACCCCGCTCCAGCCGGACCAGCGCGTCGACGGCGACGCCCGTCCGGGCGTTCCGGTGGCCCGGCTCCTCGCCGACCTCGCGGTGGACGCGTTCGGCCCGGACGGTGCGCAGGCCGAGGTCGGCCAGGTCGGCGAGGACGTCGTCGGGAGTGAAGAGCACGGCCGGGTCCTGCGGGCCGCCGACGCCGTCGGTGAGGTTGCCGAGGTCGTGCCCGACGACCAGCAGGGTGCCGCCGGGGGCGAGTGCGCCGGCGGCGCGGCGCAGGACGGTCCGGCGGTCCTGGGCGGGGAGTTGGAGGTAGGCGACCAGGACCAGGTCGTAGCCGCCGGCCGGGGCTTCCAGGGTACGGGCGTCACCGTGTCGCCAGGTGAGGCGGTCGGCGACCTCGTCGGGCAGTTCGGCGGTGCGGAGTTCGGCGCGTTCCAGGGCGACGGCGGAGAAGTCCAGGCCGGTGACCTCCCAGCCCTGGGCGGCCAGCCAGATGGCGTTGCGGCCCTCGCCGGCGGCGAGGTCGAGGGCGTGGCCGGGGGCGCGGCCGGTGAGTTCGTGGACGACCCAGCGGTTGGGCGCGGCACCCCACACCAGTTCACTCGCGGCGTAGCGGTCGTCCCAGCCCTGACTGTCCATGCGCTCCTCCGTCCGGCGGCCTGTTCCGTCCTGGTCAACCTACCGGTCCACCGCCGTTCCCGGGCCGGGGTGGTCCAGGGGGTGGACAGCGGGGACCGGCACCCTTGACGGCGAATATTGGTCCAGTCCAATCTGTTCAGTCGTGACCCGACCGGACCAGGTGTCCGGTCGCGGCCGCGCACGGCTCCGTCAGCACCCGTCACCCGCCCGCGCGCCCCCACCGCGCCCGGGCCGGCTCCCCACGGCCCGTCCGGGCCACGCACCGCCGGAACCCCCACACATCCGGAGGACATCCCGCATGCACGACCGCGTCCTGCCCGCACGGCCCGAGCAGCCCGCCGAGGGGCCCGCCGCCCGTCGGGCCGCCCGGCACCGACGGGCCACCGCACTGGCCCTGGCCGCCACGCTGACCACCAGCGGCGCCGCCCTCGCCCTCACCTTCGGCTCCGCCTCCGCCTCCCCGGTCAACCTGCTGGCCAACGGCGACTTCGAGACCGGCACCCTGGCCGGCTGGAGCTGCTCCAACGGCTCGGTCGTCACCACTCCGGTGCACGGCGGGAGTTACGCGCTGAGCGGCGCCGCCTCGGCCTCCGACACCGCCCAGTGCCAGCAGACCGTCGCCGTCCAGCCGAACACCACCTACACCCTGGCCGGCTGGGTCCAGGGCAGCTACGTCTACCTGGGCGCCACCGGGACGGGCGTCAACGCCTCCAGCTGGACCCCCGGCGGGACCGGCTGGAACCAGCTGAGCAGCACCTTCACCACCGGCGCCGGCACCACCTCCGTCACGGTGTTCACCCACGGCTGGTACGGCACCGGCACCTACTACGCGGACGACCTCAGCCTGACCGGTCCGGGCGGGCCGACCTCCTCGACCAGCCCGACCGCGAGCGGCTCCCCGACGGCCTCCGGCAGCCCCACCGCGTCCACCAGCCCGACGGCGTCCACCAGCCCCACCGCCACCGGCTCGCCCACCGGCTCGCCCAGTGGCAGCACGAGCCCGACCGGCAGCCCCAGCGGCTCGCCCAGCGGCAGCCCGACCGCGACCGCCACCGCGAGCGGCCCGGCCGGGGACGGACAGGTCAGCACCCCGACCGGCGTGACGATCAGCAAGGTCACCGCCGGCGCCGTCGTGCTCAACTGGCAGCCCTCGACCCTGAACAACGGTGACGGCCCGGTCGCCTACAAGGTGTGGTCCAACGGCCAGCTGGTCGCCACCTCGATGGGCACCTCGGTCGCGGTCAGCTCGCTGCTGCCCGGCCGGGGCTACACCTTCAGCGTCCAGGGCTACTCCGGCGGCCACGCCTCCGCCCAGTCCGCCCCGGTGAGCACCACCACCGCGGCCGCCCCCGCCCAACAGCCCGTCCGCGCGGCCTACTTCGACCAGTGGGGCATCTACGAGAACGCCTACTACCCGAAGAACGTGGACACCAGCGGCGCCGCGAACAAGCTGGACGTCGTCCACTACGCGTTCGCCAACATCGACCCCAGCAGGTTCACCTGCTTCCAGGCGGTGAAGGCCTCGGACTCGACCAACGACTCCGACCCCAACGCCGGCGACGGCGCGGGCGACGCCTACGCCGACTACCAGGACGGCTACACCTCCTCGAACAGCGTGGACGGCAGCACCGACGGCTGGGACCAGCCGCTCAAGGGCAACTTCAACCAGCTGCGCCAGCTCAAGGCCAAGTACCCGAACCTGCGCTTCACCATCTCGATCGGCGGCTGGACGTACTCCAAGTACTTCTCCGACGCCGCCGCCACCGACGCCTCCCGGAAGACCTTCGTCTCCTCCTGCATCGACATGTTCCTCAAGGGGAACCTGCCGACCGGCGTCGCCGGTGACGCCTCCGGCGGCCAGGCCTCGGCGGCCGGCATCTTCGACGGCGTCGACATCGACTGGGAGTACCCGGGCTCGGCCGGCGGCCACGCCGGCAACCACTACTCCCCCGCCGACAAGCAGAACTACACCCTGCTGCTCAAGGAGTTCCGCACCCAGCTGGACGCGCTCGGCGCCGCCCAGGGCAAGCGCTACCTGCTGAGCGCCGCGCTGCCCAGCGGCCAGGACAAGATCGCCCAGCTGGAGACCGACAAGATCGGCTCCTACCTGGACTACGCCGACGTGATGTCCTACGACATGCACGGCTCCTGGGACGCCAAGGGCCCGACCAACCACCAGGACCCGCTGCACGACAGCCCGGCCGACCCGACCACGCCGATCACGCCCGGCACCCGGAAGTACAACGTGGACACCACGCTCGCCGCGTACACCACCGGCCTGCCCGAGTACGGCATCCCCGGCGGCTTCCCGGCGAACAAGATCGTGCTCGGCATCCCGTTCTACTGGCGGGGCTGGACGGGCGTCCCGGCCGGCTCGAACTACGGCCTGTACCAGAGCGCGACCGGCCCGACGGCCGCCAAGCCGCTCAGCCAGGAGGCCGGTCTGGCCGCCTGGAAGGAGCTCAACCCGACGGCCGCGCAGACCCACTGGGACCCGGTGACGGAGAGCAGCTGGGTCTACGACGGGACCAACTTCTGGACCGGCGACACCCCGCAGGCCGTCCAGGCCCGCGGGGCCTACGCCAAGGGCAAGGGCCTCGGCGGCCTGTTCGCCTTCTCCCTGGAGAACGACGACGCCGCCGGCACCATGCTCAACTCGATGGACAGCAGCCTGCGCTGACGGTTCGTCACACAACTGCGCCGGTGGTCCCGTCCGGGACGGGACCACCGGCGCAGCCGCAGCGGCCGCTCGGCCCGGCTCAGCTCTTCAGGTTGAGCGAGGGGAAGAGATCGGTGAACGGCTGGGTGGTGACCGAGACGCTCCGGGCGAACGGATCGTCGAAGTCCCAGATCATGAACAGCAGGAAGGCGATCAGCACGCTGAAGCAGGCCGCCAGGATCAACTCCCTCGGTGTGCGCCTGATCTGGAGCGCGAACAGCATGCCGACGGTGACCACCGCCCCGCCGATCAGCCCGAACCAGACCACGCCCGGCATGGTCGGCCCGGCGTTCTGGCCGCGCTGGTTGCGGGCGTCCGAGGCCTGGCTGACCCGGTCCGTCATCGGCTGGTAGGCCTGCGACTCCAGGTCGGAGGCGGGCGCCCGGCTGACCACCTCGTTCTGGATCTTGTCCAGCAGCTGGGTGCCCTTCTCGGTGATCTCACCGTTCTTGCCCATGTAGTCCCACTCGACGTTCACCACGTACGTGACGTAGGCGTCGATGTCGGCCCGGAGCTGGTCGCGGAACTCGGCCGGGTAGATCACCGCCCGGTCGCTCACCTCCCGCAGCGACTGCGCCTCGCGGAACAGGTCGTCCTGGGCGGCGCCGCGCGCCTCCCAGACACCCGCGATGGCGAGGCCGAGGACGATCGCGTAGACCACACCGATCATCATCGTGATGTACTCGATGACGTCGGGCGTCTCGTCGACGTTCTCCTCGACGCCCGCCCGGCGCCGCAGGACCACCACCGCCATCACAACGGCACAGGCCGCCGCCATGGCGATGACCAACATCCCCCACTCGGACATGGGAACTCCCTTCTCTGGCTTGGCTTGTGACGTGACAGGGGTAGCCCGCGACCCGGCCGGAGGGCCGGGCCCGGGGATCGTCAGGACGTACCGGCCCACCGGACCGGGTGCGCTCAGGACCCGGAGCGACCGCGGCCCCGGCCGCCACGACCCGGGCGCAGCGCGGCCGCCGCCAGCACGGCGGGGACGAAGATCAGCAGCATCGTGGTGGTGGTCGAGGCACCGTGGTGGTGCGGCGCGACGGGCGCCGGCTTGCTCGCGTGGGCCTTGAACACCGGGTGGGGCGCGGGCGTCGGCCACAGCGGGCTCGGACGGGCCGGGCTCGGCAGCACCGGACTCGGCAGCACCGGGCTGGGCGCCACCACGGCGGGGGCGGACGGTGCGGGCACCGCCGGGGCCGGGGCCGGCACCACGGCGGGCGGCAGGGCCTGCGGGGCGGGGGCGGCGGGCGGCGGGGCCGCCGGCGCGGGGGCCGGGGCGGCGGGCGCGGGAGCCGGGGCCGGGGCGGGCGGCGGCGGAGGCGCGGGCGTCTGCGCCGGAGGTGACGGCGGCGGGGTGGGGGTGGGCACCGGGGTCGGGCTGGGGGGTGCCGTGGTCGGGGACGGCGTCGGGGTCGGTGTGGGGCTCGGGGTGGGGGTCGGCGTCGGGCTCGGGGTGTGCGTCGGTGTCGGCGTGGGAGTCGGCGTCGGGGTGGGCGTCGGGCTCGCGGTGTGCGTGGGCGTCGGGCTCGGCGTCGGCGTGGGGCTCAGGGTGGGCGTCGGCGTCGGGGTGGGACTCGGGGTGGGACTCGGGCAGGGATGCGGGTGGTGGTGGTGACGATGGTGATGGTGATGGTGGTGGTGGTGATGGTGCCCGTCGTGGTCGCCGTGGTCACCGCCCCCGTCGTACTCGTCGTCCGGCCGCCCCGGCTCGGACCGGAGTCCGGCGGTGGCCCCGGGCGAGGGCGCCGACGGCGGCACCGCCGCGGCCCCGTGGTGGCACGGGTGGTGGTGCCCGTGCGGGGGCCTGGGCCCGTGATGGCGGCCGACGTCGGGGGCGACGGTGACGCCGACCTGCACGTCCACGTCCACGCCGACGTCCACGCTGCCGCCCGGTCCGACCGTCGTCGACACGTCCGTGTCGGTGCAGACGCAGGTGTCGACGGCCGTGCCGTGGGAGTGTCCGCCGGAGCCCTCCGCCCCGGCGGCGGCACCGCTGACGAGGGCGCACATCGCCACCACGCCGACCGCCGCGCCGATCAGCCGCGCCCGCCGACCGGGGGCCGCGGCCCCGCCGTCGTGCTGCGGTATCCGTCGGAACTGCCGGCGCTGCGGCATGGGCTCCACACACCTCTCGGGTCGCCTGGGGGGACGGAAGGGACTCGGGCTGATCCGTCGACGGGAACGGGCAACAACGGCCGGACCCGGATCGGAACCGATCGGGTACGACCGCGTGCGGACGGACGTGATCAGGCGGACGGCCCACCTGCGGGGGCGGGCCGTCCGTCATCAGGTGAAACGATCTTCGCGCCGCCCGGTTACGGCCTGCGCGCGTTGTTCCGCGGCTCGATGGCCGCGCGCCGCGGGCTCAGTGGCGGCGGTGCGCGATCTCGACGTTCTCCAGCACACCGACCGCGTCCGGCACCAGGATCGCGCAGGAGTAGTAGGCGCTGACCAGGTAGGAGATGATCGCCTTCTCGTCGATCCCCATGAACCGGACCGAGAGCGAGGGCTGGTACTCGTCCGGCAGCCCGGTCTGGTGCAGGCCGATGACGCCCTGGTTGTCCTCACCGGTACGGATCACCAGGACCGAGCTGGTGTTCTCCTTGGTGATCGGGATCTTGCTGCACGGCAGGATCGGCACGCCGCGCCACGCCGGCACCTGCTGCCCGCCGAGGTCGACGTGCTGCGGGTAGATGCCCCGGGCGTTGAACTCGCGGCCCATCGCGGCGATCGCCTTGGGGTGGGCCAGCAGGTAGTCGGGGTCACGGCGGCGGTTGAGCAGCTCGTCCAGGTCGTCCGGGGTGGGCGGGCCGGAGTGGGTCTGGATCCGCTGGTCGAAGTCGGCGTTGTTGAGCAGCCCGAACTCCGGGTTGTTGATCATCTCGTGCTCCTGGCGCTCGCGCAGGGCCTCGATGGTCAGCCGGAGCTGGTGCTCGATCTGGTTCATCGGCTGGTTGTACAGGTCCGCGACACGGGTGTGGACCTTGAGGATGGTCTGCGCGACGCTCAGCTCGTACTCACGCGGCTTGAGCTCGTAGTCCACGAAGGCGCCGGGGAGCTCGTACTCGCCGTGGTGGCCGGCCGACATGGCGATCTCGGCCTCGCCGCGCTCGTTCTGCGCCTGCAGCGGCAGGGTCAGGAACTCCTCCAGGTGCGCCTGGAGGCTGGGGGCGTTCTCCCGGATGCGGGCGAAGTCGTCCCGGCTCAGGGTGAGCGCGACGCCGGAGGTGGCGGTCTTCGCGGTGTACTCCCAGACGGCGTCCGGGTTCAGCAGCGAGTCGTCGCCGAAACGGTCGCCGTCACCGGCGACCCCGACCACGGTCTCGTCGCCGTACTTGCCGGTGCCGATCTTGTTGATCTTGCCGTGGGCGATCAGGAAGATCCGGTCGGCCGCCTCGCCCGTGGTGGTGAGCACCTCGCCGGGGCCGAAGTCGCGCTGCTGGCAGCGGTCGGCGAGGGCGGTCAGCACCTCCTCGTCCTCGTAGCCGCGCAGCAGGGCCAGCTCGCCGAGCTCCTGCGGGATGACGCGGACCTGGGAGCCGGTCTTGATGAACTCCACGACGCCGTTGCCGACGGTGTAGGTGAGCCGTCGGTTCACCCGGTACGCACCACCGTGGGCCTCGACCCACGGAAGCACCTTGAGCAGCCAGCGGGAGGTGATCTCCTGCATCTGCGGGGCGGACTTGGTGGTGGTGGCAAGGTTGCGGGCAGCTGCCGTCGCAAGGCTCTGCTGCCGGTCCTGCTGTGTCTCCGGGCTCGTGTCCACGGGCATCGGCAGGGTCTCCATTCGTGTGGTCGGATCACGCGGGCAGGGCCGTACCGCTCCGCCCTGGGCGCGAGCCGCTACGGATCCGTCAGATCCGCGAACTGGTGGGGAAGTTGGCGAGTTTCGAGAGCGCGACCGCCATCGCCCGGCGGCCCATCCGGAACCCTAGATCACCAGGGCCCGACCAGAGCCGTACGGCGGGCGACTACCCCCCGATAGGGTGAATCTCCCCCCATCTGCCCCCGCGCGCCCCATCCTTCACCGGAACATCCGTTCGCGCTCGCGGCCCCGGCCCCCGACGGCCTTCCGACCCCCGCCCCGGCGTGTCCCCGGCGCCCTCCCGGACCGCCCCGGCGCGTCAACCCGGCGCACCGTTCAGGCGGCCTCCGGGCCGTGCCGCGCCCGGTCGGGACGGCCGGGTGGTGTGGTGGCGGCCGCACCGGCCGAGCGGCCGGACCGCCGGGGTCCCGAGGTGGTCGCCGCAGAGGTCCGGGACCGCGGTCGCGGCGAGGAAGTCGCCCGGGAGGAGCTCCGCCGGCTCGTCGTCCGGGTACGACGGGGCGGACAGCGCCCGGCGCACCCGCAGCGGGCGGAGCACCCTCGGCGACGTCCGGGCCCAGCTCCGGGGCGGGCCGCAGCAGCGCGCCCACCCGGGCAGCGCCCTTCGCGCCCGTCCGGTCCCGCAGGGCGGCGTACGACGCGTAGGCCATCGGCGGACCGGGGCGGCCGGCGGGGTGAGCAGGGTCGTTCCGGGTCGTTCGGGGTGGTTCGGCGTCCGGGCGGACATCCGGCCGGTCCTGCCGCCCGGCGCGGAGAGACGCGGACAGACGCGGAAAGCCCGTCAGGTGCCGGTACGGGGGTGGCCGGCACCTGACGGGTGCATGGGGGCGGCGGCGGTCGGGGCCGCGCCGCGGGCGGGGCTCAACGGGTCAGCAGGTCACCTGGGTGCCGGGGACGGCGAGGATGCCGGAGTTGTTGGCCAGACCGCTCTTGTACTCGTAGTACAGGTACGAGTAGAAGTCGATCCGGACGCCCGGGCCGCAGGCGGAGTCGGCGGCCACGGTGTAGGTGACCGTGAAGGTGCTGCTGGTCCCCGGCTCCAGGGGGACGTTGTAGCGGGCGATGCCGCCGTGCACGTTGTCGCTGCAGCCGTTGGTCTGGGTGCCGCAGGCCGTGGCGCTGAACTTCAGCCCCTTCACCAGGCTGGTGTCGTACGTCTGCTGAACGCTCTGGTAGACGAACTGGATCGGGGTGTCGTACGGGTTGCTGAGCGTCAGGGTCAGCGTGAACTCACCGCCCCGGCCGGTCGTCTGGCGGTCCGAGACCACCGTCAGGGGCAGCTGACCGTCGGCCCGGGCGGGCGCCGCGGAGAGCAACAGGCCTGCGGCGAGGGCCGGGCACACGGCGAGCGCGGCACGGCTCAGATGTGTTCTGCGCATGACCATGGAGCGTAGGGGTCGGCGGCGCCGGGGGGTTACCGGGCACGGCCCGAAGCCGTACCGACGCACGAGCGGCGAGCGGACGCCGGTGACCGACCGATCGCGTTCCGCACCCGGCGAAACCTCCGGTGCCCTATGCTTCGCCGCGCACCACCGGGCGGCGCGGGCCGGGCCGCCCGCGAGGCGGCGTCCCCGCCCGGCTCAGACCGGCGGCGGCAGGATGTCGCACAGCGCCCGGACCGCCGACGGGTAGGCGTGGTCCGGCGGCGTGGCGTAGCCGACCACCAGGCCGTCGACGGCGGGCACCGTCTCCGGGGCGGCCGCCGGGTGGCGGTAGTCGGCGAGGCCGTCGACGGCCAGGCCCCGGTAGGCGGCGGCCTTGAGCACGGACCGTTCGGTCCCGGGGGCGAGCCGCAGCACCGCGTGCAGGCCGGCCGCGATGCCGGACACCCCGATGTGCGGGGCGTGCTCGGCGAGCGCGGCCACCAGCTGGTCCCGGCGGTCCCGGTAGCGGCGGCGCATCCGGCGCACGTGCCGGTCGTAGCCGCCGGAGTCGATGAACTCGGCGAGGGTCAGCTGGTCCAACGCGCTGACCCAGCCCTCGCGTTCGCCCTTGGTCGCCAGCACCCGGTCGACCAGGTGGTCCGGCAGCACCATCCAGCCGAGCCGCAGCGCCGGGGTCAGGCTCTTGCTGACGCTGCCGAGGTAGAGGACCCGGTCGGGGTCGAGGCCCTGGACGGCGCCGACCGGCTGCCGGTCGTAGCGGAACTCCCCGTCGTAGTCGTCCTCCAGGACGAGCCCGCCGTGCCCGCGCGCCCAGTCGACCACGGCGGCGCGGCGCCCGGCGTGCAGCGGGCCGCCGGTCGGGAACTGGTGGGCGGGCGTGAGCAGGACCGTACGGACCTCCGGGTGCCGCGCCAACTCCTCGACCCGCGCGCCCTGTTCGTCGACCGGCAACGGCACGGTCCCGACCCCGGCGGCGGCCAGCAGGCCGCGGTGGAAGCCCAGCCCGTAGGCCTCCACGGCCAGCGGCCCGCGCTCGGCGGGCACCAGCCCGGGCGCGGCGCCGTCGAAGAGCAGCCGCAGCGCGTGGGCGAAGCCGGAGCAGACCACGATCCGGTCCGGGTCGGTGCGCACCCCCCGCGCACGCGCGAGGTACTCGGCGAGGGCCGCGCGCAGCTCGCGCCGGCCCTGCGGATCGCCGGGCCCGAAGGCCTCGTTGGGGGCGGCGGTGAGGGCCCGGCGGCCGGCGGCCAGCCAGGCGGTGCGGGGGAAGGAGGCGGCGTCGGGGCGGCCCTGGCGCAGGTCGTGGACCGGCCCGGGGCGGGGTGCGGGGCGGCGGGCCCGGGCGGACGGGGCCGGGGCGGCGCGCTCGGCGACGGTGGTGCCGGAGCCCTGCCGGGCGGTGAGCCAGCCCTCGGCGACGAGTTCGGTGTAGGCCTCGGCAGCGGTGTTGCGGGCCAGGCCGAGGTCGGCGGCGAGGGCCCGGTACGGCGGCAGCCTGGTCCCGGGGGCCAGGCGGCCGCTGCGGATCGCCTCCCGCAGGGCCGCCATCAGCGCGGCGCGGCGGCCGCCGGTGGCGGGCAGGTCGAGGTGGAGGTCGTTGCCGGTCGGGTGGGCCGGCTCGGCGGGGTGCGCGCCCGGCGATTCCGTCATGGTCCCGCACCCTACCCGCCGCTCCGGCGCCGCCCTGCGGGCGGGCGGGCCCCGGCGCAGGCCCCCGGCGGGGGCCCGACTCCCCTCTCCTCTCCCCCTCCTTCCCCCCGGTCGGCTACGGGACGACCGTGACCGGCCAGCGCCCCGCCTTGACCAGCCGGACCGCGACCGACCCGATCACCTTGTGCCCGGCCTGCTCGGAGACGCCGACCACCACGGCGTCGGCGCGCAGCTCGTCGGCGAGCTTGGCGAGGCCGGTGTACGGGTCGCCGCGCATGGTGAGGAACCGCCACTGCACCCGCCAGACCGCGCGCACCCGTTCCTCGGCGTCGCGCAGCGCGGCCAGCAGGTCGTCGGCGATCTCCTGGGTGGTCTCCTCCACCGCGGCCCCGGCCAGGGCGGTCGCGGCGCCGAGTATCGGCTGGACGTAGGCCACGGCCAGGACGGCGCCCTGTCGGCGGGCGAGTCCGGCCGCGTAGGCGGTGGCACGCCAGGAGGAGTCGGAACCGTCCAGGCCGGCCAGCACCACCTTGGGCCCGTCCGTCCCCAGCTCGAAGCCGGTCGGGGCGACGGCCGTCCCGGGCTCCCCGTACTCCCCGCCCGGCGGGCGACCCGCGTCGTCGACGGCCCCTGCGTCCGTCGCATCGCTCTCGTTGCTCATGGGCGGAAGGCTATGCCCGCCACCGGGAGCGGCCACAGCGGGCACTCCGGGTGACGGCTGTGGTGCGGGCCACCCCGGCGGGCGCGCGGGGCGGCCGTTCCGGCACCCGGGGCGGGGGAGGCCGTCACGCGCTGTCGACGGTGTGCGCGGCCTCACACGGCCTCCCGGGTGACGGGGGCCACTTCCCGAGGTGGTTTGATCTTGGAAATAGGTGTAATTCGGGCGAAATCACCTTATTTTCGTGATCGCTACCTGCGGTAACAGGGCTCTGACGTGCACAGACCTGGGATTCCTTGAAACCGCCACGACCACCCCCGTACCTTCGAACCCGTTGCACCGAGCGATTCCGCTCCGGCCGGGCCTCACCGCCCCCGGGCAGGAACGGTGCCGGACCACGCGAGCGACGCGTTCCCGAAACCGACGGCCCTCCGAGGGCCTGGTTCCGCACGCTCGCAGACCCCCTCCGAAAGGAACCGCATGACCTTCCGTAACGAGACCACCGCTGCCACCGCCACTGCCACCCCGAAGCGCCGCAACCGCGTCCGGATGGCTCTGATGGCCGGGGCGGTCACCGCCCTGCCGGTGGCCGGCCTCGTCACGGCCACCAGCGCCTCCGCCGCCCCGGCCACCGTCTGGGACAAGGTCGCCCAGTGCGAGGCCACCGGCAACTGGGCCGTCAACTCCGGCAACGGCTTCTACGGCGGCCTCCAGTTCACCTCCAGCACCTGGGCCGCCTTCGGCGGTACCGCCTTCGCCCCCCAGGCCCACCAGGCCACCAAGGCCCAGCAGATCTCGATCGGCGAGAAGGTCCTCGCCGCCCAGGGCCCCGGCGCCTGGCCGATCTGCTCCGTCAAGGCCGGCCTGGGCAAGTAAGGCCCCACCCGCCGCAGACGTACGCGAGCCGCCGCACCCCCGAGGGGTGCGGCGGCTCCGTCGTGCCCCCGCAACCTGCGGGCGGCCCGGCCGGCCCACCACCGGACCGCACCCCTCGGACCGCTCAGGCCCCGACCTTCCGCCCCAGGTGGGCCAGCAGCCGCAGGTGCACCGGGGCCTCCTCGTCCACCGGGGCCTCCGGGCCGAACACCCCGGGGACCCGGTACGGATCGACGCCCAGCTCCCGGATCGCGGCCAGCAGGCCCGCCAGCAGTTCGGCGTCCAGCAGGTTCTGCTGTCCGGTCGCCACCGCCAGGTCCGCGCCGTGCACCGCCAGCTCGGTCAGGTGCACGGTGGCGGCGAACTCCCCCGGCAGCTCACCGAGCGCGATCGTGACGGTACGGTCGAGCGCCCCCGGGCGGCGCCAGGCCGCCAGGTCGGCCGCGGCCGCGCTGCGGTAGGCGGCCACCGGGTCGTCGCCGAGCCAGTCGTCCTCGTGCGCCTTCCCCGGGTCGGTGCCGGTCAACTGGCCGACGTACAGGTTGATCCCGCCCACCAGGTGGTTCACCAGGGCGGTGACGTCCCACTCCGCGCAGGGGGTGGGCAACGCCCACTGCTCCGCCCCGATGCCCGCGATCAGGACTCCGGTCGTGGCGGCGGCGCGCTCGATCTGCTCGACGACGGGGTGGCTCGGCATGGCGGCGGCTTCCGTTTCTGTCTGACGGACGGTCATGTCCGTGATGATGGCAGCCCGTTGAAAAGCGACGGACCCCACCCCCCGTCCGGTGCAACCGGGTTCACCGGTGCCGCGTCGGGCGACTTCTGCCGGGTGAGGTCCGCCTGGCCTAGCATGCGGAAGCATGATCACTCATCGCGAGGACGTGCTGAAGCGGCTGCTGCGGTCCACCGTGGACGGCCACGGGGTGTACCCCGAGGCCGGGCTCGTGCCCCACCCGGACCCGGAGAAGCCGATGGTCCTCGGCGGGCGGGACGGCCGGTGACCCCGGTCGCCGGGAGGGCCGACCGGATACCGGCGGCGGACGCCGCCGGGCCGCAACGGGCCCTGATCGCGGCCGGTTTCGTCAACCGGGTCGGCAACGGCCTGTTCAACGCCGCGGCCGTCCTGTACTTCACGCTCGTGGTGCACCTGCCCGCCACCCAGGTCGGGGCGGGCCTGACGATCGCCGGGCTGTGCGGCCTGGCGGCCGGCCTCCCGGCGGGCAACCTGGCCGACCGCTACGGGCCGCGCACGATCTGGCTGACCGCTCTCGCCGTGCAGACCGCCGCGATGGCGGCCTTCGTCCTCATCGACGACTGGGCCACGTTCACGCTCGTCGCCACCCTGGACCGGCTGGCCGCCACCGCGGGCGGCGCCGCGGGGGGCGCGCTGATCGCCCGGGTCGGCGGGGAGCAGCCGGCCGCCTTCCGGGCCAGGCTGCGCACCTTCGTCAACCTCGGCGTCGTCGTGGGCACCCTCGGCGCGGCCGTCGCGATCCAGGTCGACACCCGGGCCGCCTACACCTGGCTGATCCTCGCCAACGCCGCCAGCTTCGCCGGCGCCGGGCTCATCGCCCTGCTGGGCGTGCCCCGCTACGCCCCGCTGCCCCGGCCCCGGGGCCACCGCCGGTGGTCCGTGCTGGCCGACCGGCCGTACGTCTCCTTCGTCGCGCTGTACAGCGCCATGGGCCTGCAGTACCAGACCGTCTCGCTGCTGCTGCCGGTCTGGCTCACCGCCCACACCGAGGCGCCGCGCTGGACGGTGGCGGCGGTCTACGCGGTCAACAGCGGCGTCTGCGTGCTGCTGCAGAGCAGGCTCGGCGCCCGGGTGGAGACCCCTCGGCAGGGCGGGCGCGCCTTCCGGCTCGCCGGGCTGCTCTTCCTCCTCAGCTGTCCGCTGATGGCCCTGACCGCCGAGGTCCCCGGCTGGGTCGCCCTGGCGCTGGCCGTGCTCGCCGTGGTCGTCCACAGCGTCGGGGAGGTGTACGAGTCCTCGGCGGGCTTCGCGCTCGGCTTCGGCCTGGCGCCCGACCACGCCCAGGGGCAGTACCAGGGCCTGTTCGGGATCGGCTTCGACGCGGGCCAGGCGCTCGCCCCGGTGGTGCTCACCGGGGCGGTGCTGGCGCTCGGGCAGCCGGGCTGGCTGCTGCTCGGCGTGCTCTTCGCGGGCCTGGGTGCGGCGGGCCCGCCGGTGGCCGCCTGGGCGGAGCGGACCGGCGCCGGAGCGCGGGCCGGTCGGCCGGCGCCGACCCCCTCCCCCTCGGGGGTCGACGGCTGAACCGGCCGCACCGGACGCACCGTTCGGCGCGACCCGCCCGCCCCCGCGCGGTCAGCGCGGACCGGCCGGCCGGTCCGGGAGCGGCAGCGGGACGGCGGGCAGGCCGTCGATGCTGGTGCCGACGTACGGCTTGCGCTCGCAGTAGGCGTTGAACTCCTGCTCGTCCTTGCGGTCGAAGTACTGGGCGTGCAGGTCGCGGTCGGCGCGGTAGTCCATGAACGGCACGGCGTAGCCGCAGGAGTCGCTGACCCGCTCGGCGTGGACCAGCACGATCGCCCGCAGGCCGGAACCGTCCGCGCCGGGCTCGAAGCGGGCGAGCAGGTCGGCGAAGCGCGGGTCGTCGCGGAAGACCGGCTCGCCGCGACCGTGCACCCGCACCACGGTGGGCGGGCCGTCGAAGGCGCACCACATCAGCGTGATCCGGCCGTTCTCCCGCAGGTGGGCGACGGTCTCGGCCTGCGAGCCGCCGAAGTCCAGGTAGGCGACGGTGAGTTCGTCGATGACCGCGAGGGTGCCGGAGCGCCCCTTGGGCGACAGGTTGACGTGTCCGTCGGCGGCCAGCGGCGCGGTCGCGACGAAGTAGACGGGCTGGCGTTCGATGAACTGCCGCAGCCGGCCGTCGATGCTTTCGTACTGCTTTCCCATACCCGCCATTGTGCCCCCGTCTCGCCAGCCGAGAGGAGGATTCCACCCATCGAGACGGCCGCTGCGCCCGCCCCCGGCGGGGGAGCACAGCGACCGGGCACGGCGACGCGCCGGACGGCGTCACCGCTTCAGGTAGACGCTGTCCATGAACTCGATGATCTGCTGGTCCGTCAGCCGGTGGCCCTCGCGGTGGCCCATCGCCAGGTCGGCCTCGCTGATCATGCCGACCAGCCGCTCGCCGTCGATCACCGGGATGCGCCGGATCTGGTGCTGCTCCATCTTCTTGAGCACCGCGTCCATGCTGTCGTCGGCCCGCACGCAGTGCAGGTGTCCGGCCAGCTCGATGGCCGTCATGACGGCCGGGTCCTTCCCCTCGGCGAGACAGCGCACCACGATGTCGCGGTCGGTGATGATGCCGTGCAGCTTCTGGTCGTCGCCGCAGATCGGCAGCGCGCCCACGTTCTTCTCGCGCATCATCCGCGCGGCCTCGTCCAGGGTCTGGTGGGCGCCGATGCACTGGGCGCCGGTGTGCATGATGTCTCGGGCAGTGGTCACGGGGACTCCTTCGTCGGTGTTGCCCCCCGACTTCGTCGGTGTTGCCCCCCGACGGCCCGCCCCCGCGCAGCGCACCGCGCCGTACGCGGGGTGACCGTGCCCTCACCGTAGGCGACCACCCGCCCGTCCGCGACCGCGGGCGCCGATACTGGGAGGCGTGACCACGCAAGCCATCGGGGCGGTCGACGAGGCCGTCCGCGCCCGGCCCGCCGCGGCGCTGCGCCCGTACGTGGCCTGGTACTCGGGCTACCGGCAGCGCGGCCTGGCCCCCGCCGTGCACCGCGGGCTGCCGTCCCCGTACCTGACCTTCATCCTCACCCTGGACGAGCCGCTGGTGATCTCCGACCATCCGGATCCGGCCCAGCCGCCGGGCAGTTACCCGACGCTGCTCGGCGGGCTGCACACCTCCCCCGCGCTGATCACCCACGAGGGCGCGCAGTCCGGGGTGCAGATCGCCGTGCACCCGCTCGCCGCCAGGACGCTGTTCGGGCTGCCCGCCGGGGAGTTGGCCGGGATCGACCTCCCGGCGGAGCAGGTGCTCGGGCGGCTCGGCCCGCTCCTGCACGAGCGGCTCCGGGCGGCCGCCGACTGGGCGGAACGGTTCGCGGTGCTGGACGCCGCGCTGTTGCGGGCCGCCCGGCCCGCCGGCCCGGTGCCGCCGGAGGTGGACTGGGCCTGGCAGGCGCTGCGGCGCAGCGCGGGCGGGCTGCCGGTCGCCGAACTGGCGCGGGAGACCGGGTGGAGCGCCCGGTACCTCCAGGAGCGGTTCCGCCGGGAGACCGGGCTCACCCCGAAGGCGGCCGCCCGGGTGATCCGCTTCGACCGGGCCCGGCGCCTGCTCGCGGGCACCTCCCCGGCGCCCCGGCTGGCGGAACTGGCCGTCCGCTGCGGCTACTTCGACCAGGCGCACCTGGCCCGCGAGTTTCGCGCGCTGGCCGGGGCCGCGCCGAGCGCCTGGCTGGCGGCGGAGGGGCCGGAGGAGGACAAGTTCCGAAACGTCCAAGGCGGGACGGGCGGGGCGGCCGCAGAGTGGGAGGCGTAGGCACCCACCCGAGGAGTGACAGTCATGGACACCGAGAACCCCGCCCCGCAGGTCTGGCCCACCCTCCGGGCGACCGACGCCCGGGCCCTGATCCGCTTCCTGCACGACGCGTTCGGCTTCCTGGAGGTGGTCAGCTACGGCGAGGGCGACTTCGTGGCGCACGCCGAACTGGCCTGGCCGGAGGGCGGCGGCGTGATGCTCGGCTCGGTCCGCGAGACCGCCCCGGGCGAGTGGCGCGGCGACCCGGGCAGCTTCAGCGCGTACGTGGTCACCGCCGACCCGGACGGCGTGCACGCCCGGGCGGTCGCCGCCGGGGCCCGGATCACCCGCGGGCTGACCGAGACGGACTACGGCTCGCGGGACTTCGCCGCCGCCGACCCGGAGGGCAACCACTGGTACTTCGGCACCTACCCGGGCGCTCCCCGGCCCGTCCCGGCCCCGTGACGCCCGGCCCGGTGGACCGGCTGCGGGCGCTCTGCCTGGCGCTGCCGGAGGCCGAGGAGCGGGTCAGCCACGGGGAGCCGACCTGGTTCGCGGGCGCCGGTCGCCGGGCCCGGGTGTTCGTGATGCTCTCCGACCACCACCACGACGACCGGCTGGCCTTCTGGTGCGCGGCCCCCGGCGGCGCCCAGCAGCGCCTGGTCGAACAGGACCCGGCCCGCTACTTCCGCCCGCCGTACGTCGGGCACCGGGGCTGGCTGGGCGTCTACCTGGACGGGCCCGCGCCGGACTGGCCCCGGATCGGGGACCTGGTCACGGACGCCCACGCCCTGGTCGGCCCCGGGCGGTAGGCAGCGCCACGGGCAACGGGCGTCCGCCCCGGGCGGCAACCGCCGCACCGGGGCAGACTGGCAGCGGGGGCCATCCGCAGGAGCCATCGGAGGCCGACCGTGCCGCAGCTGACGGTGGACGGGCACACCCTCGCGCTGTCCCACCTCGACAAGGTGTACTACCCGAGCATCGGCACCCCCAAGGGCGAGGTGCTGCGCTACTACGCCGCCGTGCACACCGCCCTGCTCCCCCACCTGCGGGACCGCCCGGTGTCCTTCCTGCGCTGCCCGGACGGCGTCGAGGCGGAGGTGTTCGTCGCCAAGAACCCGCCGCCCGGCACCCCGGACTGGGTGCGCACCGTCGACGTGCCGAGCAACGAGGGCCGGCTGCGCCAGGTGGTCCTGGAGGACGGCGCGGCGCTGCTGGCGGTCGCCAACCTGGGCTGCCTGGAGCTGCACGTCCCGCAGTGGCACGCGGCCGCGCCCGGCCTGGCCGACCGGCTGGTCCTGGACCTCGACCCGGGCGAGGGCGCCACCGTCCTGACCTGCCGGGCCGTGGCCCTGCTGCTGCGCGAGCGGCTGGCCGCGGACGGGCTGTCGGCCTGGGTGAAGACCTCCGGTTCCAAGGGCCTGCACCTGCTGGTGCCGATCGAGCCCACGCCCAGCGCCGAGGTCTCCGGGTACGCGAAGGCGCTGGCCGCCGCGCTGGAGGCGGACCACCCGGACCTGGTGGTGCACACCATGGCCAAGGCCCGGCGCCGCGGGCGGGTGCTGGTCGACTGGTCCCAGAACAACGCCAAGAAGACCACCGCCGCCCCGTACACGCTGCGGGCCCGGCCGCTGCCGACGGTCTCCACGCCGCTCACCTGGGCCGAGCTGGAGCGGGCCCGCGGGGAGGCCGAGCTGGTCTTCACCCTCGCCGAGCTGCCGGGCCGGCTGGCGGCCGGGGGCGACCTGTTCGCGCCGCTGCTGGACCCGGCCGAGGCCCGGCCGCTGCCCGCCGCCCCGGCCGCACCGCCGGGGGCCCCGGCCCCGGCGCCCGGGCCGACCCCGTCCCCGCAGACCCCGTCCCGCTCGCCGCAGGCCCCGGCCCAGGTGCTGCACCCGCCCGTCGAGGTGATGCGCCCCGCCGCGGTGAACGCCGTGCCGCCCGCCGACGGGCTGGGCGGCGGCGGTGTGCAGTACGAGCTCAAGCTGGACGGCTTCCGCTGCCTCGCCTTCGCCCGCGGCGGGCTCCCGCCGTTCCTCCAGTCCCGCAGCGGCCGCGACCTCGGGCCCGAGTTCCCGCCGATCGCCGCCGCCGTCGCCCAGCTGCCCGAGGGGCTGGTGCTGGACGCCGAGCTGGTCGCCTGGCGGTCCGGCCGGTTCGCCTTCGAGGAGCTGCTGCACACCCGCCGGGCCCGGGCCGCCGCCCCGGAGGTCGCCCTCGGACTGGTGGCCTTCGACCTGCTGGCGCTGCCCGGCCGGGACGTCCGGCGCCTGCCGCTCACCGACCGGCGGCGCCTGCTGCTCGCCGCCCTGGCCGACGTCCCGCCGCCGATCCAGCCCGTCCTGGCCACCACCGACCGGGCCGAGGCCCTGGAGTGGATGGAGCGGCTCGCCGACACCGGGGTGGAGGGCCTGGTCTGCAAGGCCGCCGCGTCCCCCTACCGCGCCCGGGGCGCGGGCCGGGCCTGGGTCAAGTACCGGCGCAGCGACACCGTGGACGCCACCGTCCGCGCGCTCACCGGCCCGGCCGACCGGCCGCACGCGCTGGTGGTCGGCCTGGACGACGGCCGGGTCCTGCTGACCGGCCCGCGGCTGACCCCGGTCCAGGCCCGCGAGGTCGCCCGGGCCGCCGCACCGCTGCTGGGCCCGCCCGCCGTCGATCCCGACCACGGCCGGGTGCACCCGCTCACCGGCCCGCTGCGCGCCGAGCTGACCCTCACCGGCCGCCCGCCCACGGCCGTCTTCGTCCGGCTGCGCGGGGACTGACCCGCCTCCGCCCTCGGGGGGGGCACGGGCGGTACGCTCCCCGCCGTGCACAACCACGACGGTCCCCACGAAGCACCGGGCTGCGGAATCTGCGGCCACCCCACCGACCCGGGCCGGGAGTCGGACCCGCTCGAACTGCCCGGGCAGTGGGTGGAGTTCGTGGTGCTGGAGGTGTTCGGGGCGCTGGTCCGCTTCCGGGCCGCCGACGGCTCCGCCGCCCCGGGGACGACCGTCGCCGCCGTTCTGGCCCAGCAGTTGGGCATCGCCCCGGCCGAGCTGCCCGGTACCCGGTTCCGCTGCTGGGAGGCGCCCGACGCGGAGGGCCACGGCGTCTACCGGACCGTCTTCGGGCTCCTCCCGGGCTGACCGGCCGCGTCACCTCCGCCGCTTCGCCGCCGCGTGGGCGAACTCGGTGACCAGGGTGTCCTCGAACACCGCCAGGTCGGCCGGGGCGCGGCTGGTCACCAGCGGGCCCGGACCGTCCCGGCAGACGTGCACCTCCTCGTCGACCCAGTGCGCGCCCGCGTTGCGCAGATCCGTGCGCAGACTCGGCCAGGAGGTCAGGGTGCGGCCGCGGACGGCGTCGGCCTCGATCAGGGTCCAGGCCGCGTGGCAGATCGCCGCGACCGGGCGGCCGGCGGCGCAGCAGGCGTGCACGAAGGCGACGGCCGCCGCGTCCAGCCGCAGCAGGTCCGGATTGGCGACGCCGCCCGGCAGCACCAGCCCGTCGTATCCGCCCGGAACCGCCTCCGTCACCAGGGTGTCCACCGCGAAGGTGTCCCCGAGGGCGCGCTGCCGGACGGCCTGGACCCGGCCGGGGGCGGTGGAGAGCAGGCGCGGGGTGCCGCCGGACTCGGCGACCGCCTGCCAGGGCGAGGCGAGCTCCTGCTGCTCGACGCCGTAGGGGGCGACCAGGAAGGCGATCGTCCGGCCGGTCAGGGTGGTGGACGGCCAGCCCATGGCTCAGCCCCGGCCGGGGCGGGCGTCGGGGACGGTATCGGGGACGGCATCGGGGCGGGTGAGGTGTTCGGCGGGCGGCGGGACGGTGCCCAGCCGGGCGCGCGGGCAGTCGAGGTGGACGGTGCGGTCCAGGTGGTCGAGCCGGGCGACCAGGCCGACCGGGACGAACACCCGGGCGCCCGGCACCCAGGGTGCGGCGTCGACCCCCAGCTGGTCCCCGGCGTCCTGCTCGACCCGGCCGAGCGGGCCGTCGGTGGCGTGCACCTCGTACCCGACCAGGCTGAGGTCGGCGGCGGGATGGGAGCCGGGACGGTACTCCCACAGGTCGGTGCTCATCAGGTCACCTCATGCCTCCGGGCGGTCCCAGGGCCGGCGCTCCCGGCCCTCGCCCGGCTCCCGGCGCTCCCGGCGCTCCGGCCGGCCGCCCGGGTCCGGATCGACGCCGCCGGCCCCGCGCGCGCCCCGGCGCCGGCGCAGCAGCACCGTCGCCGCCACCGAGGCCGCCACCGTGGCGGCCCAGACCACCCCGAGGGCGGTCAGCACGGCGGTGGCCGGGGTGCGCACGCCGATGCCGACGCACAGGGAGGTCATCACCAGGACGGTCAGCACCACCCCGGTCGAGACCCGGCGCCGGACGCCGCGCAGCGCGTCCCGGAACCGGTTCGGCGGGGCCGCCCCCATCGTGCTCAACTTCCGGTCGAGGCGCGTGTCCTGGCGCAGATCGGACTCGATCTCCTCGAGGAGCCGCCGCTCCCATCCGCTCAACGCGGGTCCGTCCATCTCGGTCACCTCCGACACTTCGGGTGACGTGCTCGCACCCGGCGGTTGCCCGGTACGGGCCGGCGTTAACCGTTCCGGGGGCCGCCGGTTCCGGCGGCCACGCGCCCGAAGGCCCGGGGACGGGCGAGCAGGCTGTCGTCCAGGACACGCAGCAGGGCGGTGGCGTCGTGATGGACCTCGACCGCACCGGCCGCCCGCAGCTCCGGGCCGGCGTCCCCGCCGGCCTCCAGGGCGACACAGGGCACTCCGGCCCGTCGCGCCGCCCGTACCTCGCGCACGCTCCCGGCCACGGCCACGGCGTGCGAGGGCGCGCCGTCCACCAGCGTCAGCCCGGCCCGCACCGGGTCGTCGCCGGGGGCGGCCATGGTCAGGGCGGGCGCCCCGGCCGGCCCGGGGCCGGTCAGCACCACCGTCCAGCCGCGGGCGGCGCACTCGCGCAGCAGCTCGGCGCCGCCGGGCAGCCGGGGCCGCCAGTCGGTGCCGATGAGAGCCGCCGAGATCACCGTCATCGCCATCGCTCCCGCTTCCGTGCTCGGGTCGGTGCGCCGCCCTCCACGGGCCGCGCACCGGTTGCGCCCTTCCAGGTTAGGTCGCCGCCCGGCCGGACGCGCTGCCTGCCGGGGGCGGCTCCGCAGGCGGGCGGAATCCGCTGGGCGGGCGCCGCCCGGGTGCCCCGCCGTCCGGCTGCCCCGGCTGCGGGAGACCTACGATCGTCGGGGCGACCGCCGCCACCGGAACACACCGTGAGGACACTCGATGCGGATCAACCTGACCACCGTGTTCGTCGACGACCAGGACAAGGCCCTGCGCTTCTACACCGAGGTGCTCGGCTTCGTGAAGAAGGAGGAGGTCCCGCTCGGTGAGTACCGCTGGCTGACCGTGGTCTCGCCCGAGCAGCCCGACGGCACCGAACTGCTGCTGGAACCCGACGCCCACCGCGCCGTCGGCCCGTACAAGACCGCGCTGGTCGAGGACGGCATCCCCGCCGCCCAGTTCGCGGTGGACGACGTCCACGCCGAGCACGACCGCCTGCACCGGCTCGGCGTCCGCTTCACCCAGGAGCCGACCGCCCTGGGCCCGGTCACCATCGCGGTGCTCGACGACACCTGCGGCAACCTCATCCAACTCGCCCAGTTCCACCGGTAGTCAGCACCACGAACCGGCCGGGCCACCCGCCGTCGGTGAGCTGCGGGAGCGCCGACGCGGCGGCCCGCAGCTCCTCCTGCGACGCGGCGAACGGGTCCGGCAGGCTCGCGCCGTGGCACTGCAGCCGCCAGGCGTCGAAGGTCACCTCGGCCGACCCGGTGGCGTCCACGTCCACCTCGACCCCGTCCGGGCCGGTGAACCGGCAGCCGGCGCCGTGCACCTGGTACAGCCGGCCGCCGACCACTCCGGTCCGGGGGATGCGACCGCTCCTGGCGAGCCCCACCCACTCGAGCAGGGAGCCGGCCGACGGCCGGTGCCGGCCCAGGTCGGCGAGGATCCCGTCGAGGTCCGCGAGGTAGTCGAGGACCAGCGCCCGGGCCGTGGTCACCGGGCGGCGCCGGGGGACGAGCGCCCGGTCCGCACCGAGCCGCCAGGCCTCCACCAGGACCTCGACGTCGAGCCGGGCCTCGGCGAGTTCGCCGCCCTCGGTCCGGTAGTCGTCGTGGATGCCGTCGAAGGGTTCGATCAGCTCCGGCCGGTGCCCGAAGGCCCCGTGCAGCAACTCGGCGAAGCGGCGGGGGGCCAGGCGCCCGGAGATCACCTGTCGGGCCAGCGCCCGGACGCCCGCCGCGTCCGCCGCCCGACTGCCGAGGACCGGCCATGGCAGGCCGACTTCCGCGCAGACGGCGTCCAGCAGCCCCGGAAGTCCGTCCTCGGCCTCGCCCCGTTCCAGCGCCGCCAGTTCGCCCAGCGCCGGGCCGTCGAGGCCGGCGCCCAGGGCCTCGACGGCGGCATCGACGACGACGGCGGCCGGGGCGAGCCGTGCGCCCCAGAGCGCGACGGCCTCACGGAGGATCCACCGGGGTTGATCGGCAGTGCTCATCCGGTCATGATCGCCCGTGCCCTCGCCGCCGTCACGCGGTTTCCGGTCGGGCGTCAAGGCCGGGGAACCGTGACCAGTTGAGCAGGCGGGCCGGGTTGGTGGTGCGGGCGGCGAGCAGGGCCGCCGGGGTCAGGTGTGCGGCCGGCCAGGCGAGGCAGTCGGTGTAGGTCCGTCCGTGCTCGTGGCGGGTCCAGGGCCAGTCGCTGCCCCACAGCAGGCGGTGGTGGCCGGCCTCCGCCAGCACTCGGCGCAGCATCCGGCCGGCCTGGCCGGGGGCGCAGCGGTAGGGCGCGGAGACCTTGATCCAGACGTGGTCGCGCCCGGCGAGGTCCAGGACCGTGCGGTCGGCGTCCCCGTGGGTACCGGGGAGGCCGAGGTGGTCGATCACCACCGGGGACGGCCAGGTGCGGAGGGCGGGGGCGAGGGCCGGCCACTGGCCGCCCGCCGCGTGCACCTCCAGGTGCCCGCCGTGCGCGGCCAGGCGTGCGGCCAGCGGCCGCCAGTGCGGGCGGGTCAGGTCGGGGACCGGTCGGCCGATCAGGTTGAGCCGCGCGCCCACGACGCCGTCGACGGCGAGCGGGGCGAGGGCCTCCGGCCGGTGGATCCGGTCCTGGTCCAGCACCACGACGGCGCGGAACCGGGCGGGGTGCCGGGCCAGGCAGTCGAGCAGGAAGTCGTTGCGGGCGCCCAGGAAGCTGGGCTGGACGAGCACCGCGCCGCCGATGCCGTGGCCGTCGAGCAGCGCCAGGTAGGCCGCCGGGAGGGCGTCGCGGTCCGGCCGGTAGCGCGGGCGGTCGACGCCCGGCAGGCCGCGGTGGAACACATGGGCGTGGGTGTCCACCGTCCCGGCCGGTTCGCAGGTCACCCGGCGATGCTAGAGCCGGTCTGGACCGGTACCTGACGAAGTGCCATATTGGCCCGCATGTTCGCCGACGTACTGACGTGCCCACGATCAGAGCCCCCGGCCGTCGCGCTCCGCCGCCCCGGCGCCCGGTGAGGAGCGGGCGTGCGCGCGTGGTACCGCTCGGCCTCCCCCGCCGGCCGGCGGGCGTTCTGGACCACCATCGGCGGCTGGACGCGGGAGGGCGCCGACGCCCAGATCTACGGCCTGGTGCTGCCGACCCTCACCGCGCTGTGGCACCTCACCGCCGGCCAGGGCGGGTCGGCCGCCTCGGCCACCCTGGTCAGCACCGCGCTCGGCGGCTGGCTGGCCGGGGTCGCCTCCGACCGCTGGGACCGGGTGGCCGTGCTGCGCTTCACCATCGCCTGGTACGCGGTGGCGACCGCCCTGGTCGGCTTCGCCACCGGCTTCGGGTCCCTGCTGGCCCTCCGCTGCCTCCAGGGCGTCGGTTTCGGCGGTGAGTGGGCCGCGGGCGCGGTGCTGATCAGCGAGTACGTGACCACGCGGTACCGGGGCCGGGTCCTCGGGGCGGTGCAGAGCGGCTGGGCGGTCGGCTGGGCCGCCACCCTCGGCGGCTACGCGGTGCTGGTCGCCGTCCTGCCGCAGGCCTGGGCGTGGCGGGCGGTGTTCTGGCTCGGGGTGCTGCCCGCCCTGCTGGTGCTGGCCCTGCGCCGCGGGATCGCCGACCCCACGGCCGCGCAGCGGCGGCGGGAACCGGCGTCGCCGAGCGGGATCTTCCGCCCCGGCCTGCTGCGGGTCACCGTCCTCGGCGCCCTGCTGGGGCTCGGCAGCCACGGCGGCTACTACGCCCTCACCACCTTCCTGCCCACCTACCTCCACACCACCCGGCACCTGTCGGTGATGAGCAGCGGCGGGCACCTGGCGGTCTTCATCGCCGCCTCGTTCCTCGGCTACCTCGCCTCGGGGTGGCTCTCGGACCGGATCGGCCGGCGCCGCAACGTCGTCGTGTTCGCCGTGTGCTGCCTGCTGACCCTGCTGCCGTACCTGCTGCTGCCACTGGGCGGTGCCGGCACCCTGGTCGCGGGCGCGCCGCTCGGGTTCTTCTCGGCGGGCATCCCCGGCGGGCTGGGCGCGCTGTTCGCGGAGCTGTACCCCGCCCGGGTCAGGGGCACCGGTCAGGGCTTCTGCTACAACCTGGGCCGGATCGTCAGCGCCGCGTTCCCCGCCCTGGTCGGCTTCCTCTCCGGGCGGCTGGGCCTGGCGGCGAGCATCGCGCTGTTCGCCGGGCTCGCCTACGCCCTGGCGGCGGTCGCCGCCGCCTGCCTGCCCGAGGGCCGGGAGGCCGAGCCGCCGCTCGTCCCGGCCCCCGCCACGGCCTCGGGCTGACCGGCTACTTGGGGGCGGCGGCCAGGGAGGCGACGGCCTCCGCCACGCTGGCGCGGTAGACGCCCATCTTCGGGTCCAGCACCTTCGCACCGCTGGGCAGCGGGAAGTTCTGGGTGTTCGCCAGGGGCATGTTGGTGCCGTCGTCGTCGGCCAGCACGTTGATCTCGTTGATGCCGGGGACGGTTCCGGTGGTGGCACCGCTCGGGTTGACGTCGATCGCCACGTAGGCGTTGTGGCCCGCCGGGACGGTGAACCGCTCGGTGCCGCTGGCGAGGACGGGCTTGAGGTTCTTGCTCTGGTCCCGGGCGGTGGAGTTGCCCAGGTCGACGCCCGGGGTGGCGCTCAGGCTGCAGGCGCTGCCGCCGGTGTTGCGCACGTCGATCACGTACTGGTTGGCGGCGCCGGAGCGGGCCGTCAGGTGGATCGACAGGTTCTGGATGTCGCACGGGCCGGCGGCGCCGTTCCCGCCGTCGGTCCCGCCGGGGCGGCTGGTGGCGGCCGGCGACTTCGGCGCGTGGGTGGCGGGGCGGGAGGTCGCCGGGGCGCCCGCCGTCGAGGGCGCGGCCGGGGCCGCCCCGGTGGCGGAGGCCGTCGCACCGGCGACCGGGTCGGTGTTGTCGGGCCCGCAGGCGGTCAGCGCGAGACCCGCACCGGCGACGAGGACGGCGGTGGCGAACAGCGGGCGGCGGTGGCGGACGGACATGACGGCTCCTTGATGGCGCTCGGTACGGACGGTGTGGTCATGACGGTGTGGACACAGCAGAGGACGGTGGCCGACGGGTTTCGGTGGCACCCGGGGCGTCACAATCGTCCGGACATGACAGGGACCGGACTGTGACATTGAGTCAGGTGTCGCGCGGCCGGGGTCGGTGCCCGGCGGGTGGGGCGTCACCAGGAGGTGGCGTCGTCCATCGACTGCTGCCAGTAGGTGACCTTGAGCGAGTCGTCGATGTAGACGCCCTTGGCCGGCAGCGCCGGGTGCGCGCCGGCACCGACGCTCTCGTTGCCGGAGCGGCCGTGGAAATAGAGCTCCAGCGAGGTCTCGGTGCGGCCGTGGGCCCCGTTGCTGCCGTCGGTGGAGGACAGGTTGACGGAGACGTAGCCGGACTCGCCGGGCCGGAGGGTGACCACGGCCTGCGGCTTGGACTCCTCGATCACCGGCGGCACCGCCTGGGCCTCGCCGAACCGGAGCGCCGGGTAGGCGTAGAGGAAGCAGGGGCGGGAGCCGGTGTTGGTGACGGTGAGCAGCATGTGGTTCACCGGGCGGTTCAGCGGGGCGGCGACGGCCCTGGTGTTCGACCCCTCGCAGGTGACCGGTTCGGCGGCCGCGGAGGGCGCGGTGGTCCTGGGCACCGGGATGGCGACCGGGGCCTTCGGCGCGGTGGTCCTGGGCGCGGCACTCGGGGCCCGGCCGGCGTCCGCGGAGGTGCTGCCGCCGGAGCCGCCGTCGCCGGACGCTGCGGCGGACGGCGCGGGGGCCGTCGGCGAACCGGAGCCGGCGGCCTTGAGCGACGGGCCGGTGGCGGTCGCGATGTCCCCCTTGTCGGTGCACGCGGTCATCGAGAAGGCGGCGAGCGCGACGCTCGCGGCGGTGACGAGCAACCGGGTGCGGGAGGTGCGGACGGACATGGGACGGGCCCCTTTCGGCGGTCGTCCGGTCGGTGGCTCGACCGGATGCCCCGAAGCCTGCGGCGGGAACTATCCCGGCCACCACATCTGACGGCTCGATAGGTAGGGTGGAACGGCGAAACGGGCTCTGACCAGTGGAACTGGAACGGGCCTGGAACGCTGGAACGGGACGCGGGGGGATCGGAGGGAACGGGTGTCGGAGGGCACGGGGGCCACGGAGGCGGAGGAGTTCGCACGGCTGTTGAGCGAACTCAAGACCCGATCGGGCCTGAGTTACGGGGCGCTGGCCAAGCGGCTGCACATGAGCACGTCGACCCTGCACCGCTACTGCAGCGGCACGGCGCTGCCCAACGAGTACCAGGCGGCGGAGCGCTTCGCCCGGGTGTGCCGGGCGACCCCGGACGAGTTGGTGGCGCTGCACCGCGGCTGGATCCTGGCGGACGCGGCCCGGGGCCGCCGGACGGAGCGGGCCGGGGAGGCGCAGCAGCCCGCTCCGGCCCCGGCGGCTGCGCCGACCACTCCTTCGGACGCTCCCCCGGCCGCCCCACCCGCTGCTCCCCCGGACGAGGACCCGGTCGTCGCCGTGGTGGCGCGCCCCGCCCCGGCACGGCGCCGCCGCGGGGCCCTGGTCGCCTCCGCCGCGGCCGTTGTCCTGCTGGCCGTCGCGCTGATCGTGGCGCGCCCCGCCCTCTGGGGCGGCGGGCACGGCGCGGGCGACCAGCAGCCGGCCGGTGCCGCGGCGGCGGGCCCGGCGACCGACGCGACGACCGACCCGGTGCCGGAGGCCGTGGCCGGTGGCCCCGCGGCCCCGGCCACGGACGCCCCGGCCGGGCCGGACCCGACCACTCCCCCGTCGACCGAACCGGCGGCGGGCGGGGCGGCGAACGCGGCGGACCGCGCCACCGGGACGGCCGCCACCACGGCGCCCTCGAGCCGGCCCGCCACCGCCACCCCGACCGACGGCGGGTCCGCGCCCTTCACCGTCGGCGTCCGCCCGTACGTCTACGACGATCCGTGCAGCCAGCACTTCCTGGTCAACAGCGCGCCCGCCCAGGTCGGCCCGCCCGCCCCGGAGCGGGACGCCCAGCGCTGGGCCGGCGCCTACGGTGCGGTCTCCTCCGGGGCGCAGGAGGTCGGGCTGACCGTCCAGGGCACCGGCTCCGACACGGTCGTCCTGCTGGCACTGCACGTGCGGGTCACGGTCAAGGGTGCACCGCTCGCCTGGAACGACTACTCGATGGGCGTCGGCTGCGGCGGCGGGGTCGACGCCAAGTCCTTCGACGTCGACCTGGACCGGGGCAGCCCGGTGGTCACCGTCAAGGGCGGCCAGCGCACCTTCCCGTACAAGGTCAGCAAGTCCGACCCCGAGGTGTTCTACGTCGTCGCGCACACCACGGCGCACGACGTCCGGTGGGACCTCACGCTGGACTGGTCCAGCGGCGACCGCCACGGCAGCGTCCGGGTGGACAACGCCGGCACCCCGTTCCGGACCAGCGCGAACGTCGGCCGCCCCGGCTACGACTACCCGCTGGGCAACAGCGAGTGGATCAAGCGCGCGGGCGGCTGACGCCTCTCCCCCGCTCCCCCGCTCCCCCGCCGAGCCGGGCCGGAAGGCCGGCCTCCGCCGGTGGCCGGAACCGGGGGTGGCGGGTGCCGGGCTCTGGCAGCATCGCTCGGATGGGGCAGTGGGAGCAGGAGGGGACGGCGCCGCACTTCGCCGTGGGGCCGGGGTACGCGCTGTACCGGGGGCCGTTGGCGGACAGCACCCCGCACCGGCACGCCGCGTTCCAGATCGCCGTCGCGGTGCCGGGGGGCACGGTGACGGTCGCGGACGGCGCCGGGGTTCGCCACCGGGGCCCGGCGGTGGTGGTGCCGCCGATGGTGCGGCACCGGATGGCACCGGTCCACTGGGCGACGGCGTTCTACGTCGATCCGCACTGCGCGTTCGCGGACCGGCTGCGGGCGGGGTGCGGTGACGGCATCGCCGTGGCGCCCCAGTGGGGGGACCTGACCGAGGAGGACCTGTGCCCGTCCGGGGTGCTGCCGTCGGCCGAGGTGGACCTCCGGCTGTGGACGGCGATGGAGGAACTGACCGACCACCGGGTCGCGCTGGCGGGGCTGGCCGCGCGGGTGGGCCTCTCCCCGCAACGCCTGCGGGCCCTGGCGCAGCGGCAGTTGGGGGTGCCGCTGACGCGCTGGCGGATCTGGCGGCGACTGGCCCGCGCGGCCGACGCACTGGGCGAGGGGCGCACGCTCGCCGAGGCGGCCTTGGCGGGCGGCTTCGCGGACCAGGCGCACTTCAGCCGGCAGATGCGGGAGATGACGGGGCTCAGCCCGTCGGAGGTGCTGCCGGTGCTGCGCGCCTCGGGCCCGGCGGGCCGCGCGCACCCGGCCTGATCCGGGCCGGTCGACAGGACACGCCCTAAGCGCGGCGGGCGACGTAGACCGACAACGAGCCGGTGACCGTCGCGACGGTCTCGGCCTCGCGGACGCCCTGGAACCCGGCCTCGGCGATCAGCCGGGGCAGGATGCCGTCGGCGTTGGGCTGGGTGTCCTCCTTGCCGTCCGCGAACTGCACGATCCGGAACGCCAGCCGCATGGCCGTGGTGCGCTGGCGCCCGTAGTCGGCGATGACCAGTTTGCCGCCGGGGCGCAGCGCCGCGTGCATGGAGGCGAGGACGGCCCGCTTCATCGGGACCGGGCACTGGTGGAGGACGAGGCTGGAGACGACGGTGTCGGCGGATCCGGCGCCGACGAGTTCGGCGAGGGCGTCGCCCATGCCGACCCGCCACTCGGGGGCCGCGCCGACGGCGGCGGCCTTGCGGCGGGCCAGTTCGAGGGTGTCGGGGTCGGGGTCGACGCCGATCAGCCGGGCGCGCGGTTCGACCCGGTCGAGGAGCACGGCCAACGAGCCGGTGCCGCAGCCGACGTCGAGGATCACGTCGTCGGGGCGGGGGGCGACGTGCATGGCGAGCAGGCTGCGCCAGAGGCGTTCGCGGGTGAGGGAGACGATGGGGTCGTAGAGGCGCAGGGGGGCGAGGCGGCCGGCGGCGGGGGTGAAGGCGCGATCGGTCATGCCGGCCAGTGTCGGCCGGGGGGTGATGCGGCGTCTTGAACGAATCGCTCGCCCGGGCCCGGGCGGCGCCCCGGGTGCTCGGCTCCGCCCGGGCCCGGGGGCGGGCGCGGCTCAGCGCTCCGGCAGCTCCGGGTCGGAGGCCAGCCGGGCGTGCAGGTGCTCGTCGTTGTAGGGGCGGTCGCCGTAGCGGTAGGAGGCGCGCAGTGTCCCCTCGTAGGGGAAGCCGGCCCGGAGGGCGACCTGGCAGGAGGGGGCGTTGTCGACGGCGTGGTAGAGCTCGATGCGGCGCACGCCGGCCGTGCGCACGCCCCAGCGGGTGATCGCGGTGGTGGCGCGGGTGGCCAGCCCGCGGCCGCGGGCGGCGGCGAGCAGCCAGTAGCCGACCATGGCGATGCCCTCGGCGCGGTCCGTCCAGATCAGCACGACGTTGCCGAGCAGGGTGCCGTCGGCGCCGTCGGTGATGGCGAAGCCGGCCGTGGTGCCCGTCGCCCAGCGTTCGTCGGCGCGGTCGAGGTAGGCCTCGGCGCCGGCCGGGTCGGTGGCGTCGCGCAGGGGGTTCCAGCGGGCTATCTCCGGGTCCGCGGCGGCCGCCAGCACGGCGGCGATCGTGCCCCCGGGCAGGTCGAGCGCCCGGCCCCAGGGCTGGAGCCGGAAGTCCCCGTGGTCGAGGACGGTGGGCTGGAAGAGGCTCCGGTCGGTCGCCGTTTCGCTGCTGGTCACCCGCTCTTCCTACGCCCGGTCCGGGCATGGACGCCACTGGTTTTCCGGGGCGGGCTCCACGGCCGACCGCCGTCACCGGCCGGTGACGGCGGTCGGCCGTGGGGCCGAGGCGTCAGATCCGGGCGAGGTAGCCGTTGTCGACCAGCCAGAGCACGTTCAGCTTGGCCGGGCCGCCCGGGAACAGGGCCGCGTCGAGCTGGTACTGCAGGCCCCAGCCGGGCTGGTTGAACCAGGGCGCGATCGGGCCGGCGTGCACCGTGAACGCCTTGACCACCTTGTAGTCGTGGTAGTTGCAGCCGGCCGCCGGGGTGCCGTCCAGGCTCTGCGGCGGTATCGCGCGGTTGGCGTAGGGCAGGCCCTCGGGGGCGAGGAAGGCGCCGTACTCGCTGCCGTAGCGGTCGATGTTCTGGTTCGGGTAGAGGGTGAGGTCGAACTCGACCGGGGAGCCGTCGGGCAGGGTGACGTAGCCGTCGGACGGCGGGTACTTCCAGCCGCCCTTGCCGCCGTTCGCGCTCTGGTCGTAGTAGCTCGCGAGGAAGTCCTGCTCGGTCGCGCCGCCGGTGCGCCGGTAGCCGAGCAGCTGGCGGCCGACCGGGCCGTTGCTCGGGAGGTCCTGGGGGCCGAGGCGCGCGTCGTCGTGCTGGAAGGAGGCCGAGCACTGGTCGGCCGGGGTGCCGGTGGCCGCGGCGCCGGCCACCGGCGCGGCGACCGCCGCGGGCGCGGTCACGGCGGTGAGGGCGGCGGCTGCGGCGAGCGGCGCGACGAGCAGGCGAAGGCGAAGGCGCACGGTGTCTCCGTCGATCGGGGGCGTCGAAAAAGGAGCCACGGAGGGGCTTTTCGCTCACCCTCCGTGGCCGGTTCGACACCAGACAATCGGATCGCCTGATCAACCGTCAATACGATTCAGCTGTCGGCTTGCCGGCCCCACCGTATTCGGCCGAACCCGGGACACCGGCGTCGCGCACCCGCGAGGATGGCCGGTCCGGCCCCGGCCTCACCGCCCCGGGGCGACCCGCCCGAGCAGGTGGAGCAGCCGGTCCAGGGCGTCCTTGGCGTCGGGCTCGGTCAGGTTGACCATCAGCCGGAACGCCACCTTCAGCAAAGCCGGATGGCCCAGCCCGGCGGCGCCGGCGGCACCGAGCAGCCGGGGGCGGCCGAGCAGGTCGGCGGCCAGCCGGCCGAGCGCGAAGTAGCCCGCGTAGGCGGAGCGCAGCTTCTGCGGGTAGGCGCGCAGGGCGAGTTCGCGGCCGCGGTCGGTGCGGCGGGCGTGCGCCTGGACGACGGTCTCGGCGGCGTAGCGGCCGGACTCCATCGCGTAGGCGATCCCCTCGCCGGTGCCGGGGCTGACCGTGCCGCCCGCGTCGCCGATCAGCAGCAGGCCGTCGGCGTAGTGGGGTTGGCGGTTGAGGCCCATCGGGAGGGCGGAGCCGCGGATCGGCTCGGTGACGGCGTCGGGGTGGTACGCGTAGCCGGGCGGCAGGTCGGCGCACCAGCGGCGCAGCAGGTCCCGCCAGTCCAGGTCGGTCCGGGCGGTGTCGAGGACGCCCAGGCCGACGTTGGCGGTGCCGTCGCCCATGCCGAACACCCAGGCGTAGCCGGGCAGCAGCCGGCGGGCGGGGTCGGTGGGGTCGCGCAGGTCGAGCCAGGCCTCCAGGTAGCGGTCGTCGTGGCGCGGGGTGGTGAAGTAGGTGCGGTAGGCCACGCCCATCGCGCGGTCGGTGCGCCGGTAGCGCTTCATGGCGACGGAGAGCCGGGTGGAGTTGCCGTCGGCGGCGAGCACGATCGGGGCCCGGTACTCGACCGGCTCGCGCCCCTCCCCCAGCTTGGCGCTGACGCCGGTGATCCGGCCGGTCCGCTCGTCCGTCAACGGGCCCGCCACGTTCGCCCGTTCGACCAGCCGGGCGCCGGCCGCGGCGGCCCTGCGGGCGAGCAGCTCGTCGAAGTCGGCGCGCCGGCGCACCAGTCCGTGGCCGGGGAAGGCGGAGAGCTCCGGCCAGTCGAACTCCAGCGAGCGGCGGCCGGAGACCAGCCGCAGGCCCTTGTTGTGCAGCCAGCCCGCCCCCTCGGAGACGTCGATGCCCATGTCGACCAGCTGCTTGACGGTGCGCGGGGTGAGGCCGTCACCGCAGACCTTCTCGCGCGGGAAGGCGGACTTCTCCAGCAGCAGGACGTCCAGGCCGGTGCGGGCGAGGTGGTAGGCGGCGGTGGCACCGGCCGGTCCGGCGCCGACCACGATGACGTCGGCGCTGTCCTCGGTCCGGGCCGGCTGCTGCCGCTCCGCTCGCACCTGCTGCTCTGGGCCGGGCATCGGGCACTCCCCCTGGGTCGGATCGACTGACGGATCGGCTGGCGGCACGACCGGCGGCTGACGCGGTCGGCCGCCGCACGCACAACGGATTCGGCGGACTGGGCGGTTCCAGACGGAGAGTAGAGAACCCCGCCCGCGGCCCGCCGCCCCGACACGCGGACCCGTGCCGCGGACCGGCCAATACCGGCCACCCGCGCGGTCGCCGCCGCCCCGCCGGGCGGGCCCGCCCCTCCGGGCCGGCTCACGGCCGGTTCACGGCCCGCTACCGGCCCGCTGCCGGCCCACTCACGGCCGGGGGAACGACGGAAGCCCCTGACCGCACGGGGGGACGTGCCAGGGGCTTCCGTTCCTTTCGACGGCCGGGACCGCCTCAGTGGTTCACTCGCGTCACGGGTTCACCGCGAGCACCACGAACTCCGCCAGCACCCCCAGGTGCAGCGCACCCTGCAACAGGGTCGCCCGGCGCGGGATGACGGTCAGGGTGCCGAGCGCCACCGTGAGGGTCAGCAGCACCATGTGCGAGGGTTCGAGGCCGAGCACGAGCGGGCCGGACAGCCAGGCGGAGGCGATCGCGACCGCCGGGATGGTCAGGCCGATGCTGGCCAGTGCCGAGCCGAGGGCCAGGTTGAGGCTGGTCTGCACCCGGTTGCGCCGGGCCGCGCGCAGCGCCGCGATGGTCTCCGGCAGCAGGACCATCAGGGCGATCACCACACCGACCACGGCGTGCGGCAGGCCGGCGCTGTCCACCGCGGACTCGATGGTCGGCGAGACGCCCTTGGCCAGGCCGACCACCGAGACCAGCGCGACGGCGAGCAGCAGCATGCTGATCCCGGCGGCCCGGAGGGTGGGCGGGGTGGCGTGGTCGTCCTCCTCCTCGACCCGGCGGACCTTGCCCTCCGGGGTGACGGGCAGGAAGTAGTCCCGGTGCCGCAGGGTCTGGGTGGTCACGAACAGGCCGTACACCACGATCGAGGCGATGGCGGCGTAGGTCAGCTGGGTGGTGGAGAACTGCGGGCCGGGGGTGCTGGTGGTGAAGGTCGGCAGCACCATGCTGAGCGTGGCGAGGGTGGCGATGCAGGCCAGCGCGGTGCCGGTGCCCTCGGCGTTGAAGACGGCGGTGCGGTACTTGAGCGCGGCCACGATGATCGACAGGCCCATGATCCCGTTGCAGGTGATCATCACCGCGGCGAACACGGTGTCCCGGGCGAGCGTCGAGGACTTGTCCCCGCCGTCGGCCATCAGGGTGACGATCAGCGCGACCTCGATCACCGTCACGGCCACCGCGAGCACCAGCGAGCCGAACGGTTCCCCGGTCCAGTGGGCGATCACCTCGGCGTGGTGCACGGCCGCCAGGACGGCGCCCACCAGGAACAGCGCGACCACGCCCACCACCCAGCCGGGCAGGTCCTCGTGCCAGGTGAGGGCGAGGACGACGAACGCCGCCACCGGGACGACGACGGTCCATTGCGCGGCGGCCGCGCGGAGCTTCGTGATCATGCGCCCGAGGATCCCAGACCGGAGGCCGGTCGCCCCGGTGCCCGCGCCGGGATACGGGGTGATGTGGGATAAGTCATCCCGTTCCGTCCGGTCACGCGCCGTGACCCAGGTCACCCACCGTAGTCGGACAGGTACCGGAGGACCTGTTCGACATGGGGCCGGACCCGCTCCGGGACGCCGCCCGCGCCCTCCACCGACTTGTCACTGGTCCGGTAGGCGGCGGTGACCAGGGCCGGCAGGTCGCGGGCGAACCCGGCCCGCTTGAGCTGCTGGTCCAGCCAGCAGACGTAGTTGCCCATCGCGGCGATCGCGTCCCCCGGGTCGAAGTACGACTTCGGACCGGGGTGGCTGGCCGCCTTGGCCCAGGCGTCGAAGACCGCGGGCGTCCACATCGCGATGCCGTACTCGCCGGTCTCCGGGCGGGCCGCTTTCGGGTCGAAGCCGCTCTCCGCCTTGAGCATCGCGGCCAGCAGGACCGGGGTGATCTCCGGCTCGGGACAGCGCCGGGCGGCGTCCTCGATCATGCCCCGGTAGGCGACCGGGACGTCGGAGCCGGCCGGGATCGCCCCGGGCAGCGGCGGCCTGGCCCGGTGCGCCCCGGGGTCGACCGGCTCGGGGCCGCCGGTCAGCGCCAGCAGGACGGCCGTGCAGGCCAGCACGCCGACGCCGGCCCGCACCGCCCGCCGGCGCCCGGTCGGCCGGGCGGTGGCGCGGGCGACCAGCGCGGCGAGGTCGACGCGGTCCCGCTCCTCCCGGTCGGCGGCCAGACAGGCCGCCACCACGGGCCGCCAGCGGGTCGGCAGCGCCTGGTCCGGCCGCAGCGGGGCGGCGCCGCGCGCGTACGCCTGGGCGGCGAGCGAGCGGGCCCGGGCGGTGGCGCCGAGGAAGGGGTGCAGGCCCCCGGTGAGCAGTTGGTGGGCGATCACGCCGTAGGCCCAGACGTCCGCGCTGGGGCGCACCGCGACCCCGCGCGCGCCGGTGCGCTGGGACCACCACTCGGGCGGGACGTGGTCGGGCGAGCCGAGCGGCGGGGCGTAGGCGTGAGTGCCCTCCAGCTCGGCGGCCAGCCCGAAGTCCGCGATCTTGGCGGTGCCGTCCGGCATCAGCAGGATGTTGGCCGGTTTGAGGTCCCCGTGCACCCAGCCGGCCCGGTGCATGTGGACCAGTCCGGCGCAGACCCCGGTGAGGATCCGCTCGGCGCCGGGCACCGCCGTGCCGGGGCGGGCGTCGGCGAGGAGGTCGTGCAGGCTGCGGGCGGCGCGCTCCATCACCAGGGCGACGGCGCCGTCCAGCTCGGGGTGACCGGGGTCGTCGACGGTGAGCACGGCGAGGGTGCGGATCAGGTGGGGGTGGTCGGCCCGGCGGCTGAAGCGCAGCTCGCCCGCGGCCATCTGGGACAGGGTCCGGCGCTGGCCGGGGCTGGAGCCGCCCGGGCCGAGGATCTTGACCGCGGCCGGGGTGCCGTCCGGGCCCTCGGCGGCGTAGACGCTGCCCCAGGCGCCCGCGCCGAGGAAGCCGCCGGTGCGGTAGCCGGCCAGCGGGTAGCCGTCGGGGACCTCGAAGGGCGGCCGCGCCCGCGGCCGGTCGGCGTCGTCGCCCGGGTTCACGACCGGGCGACCGGGCGTCGGGGCGGGAGCAGCGCGAGGTGTTCCTCCCGGACCAGGTCGAACCGCAGGGCCAGGGCGACCAGTTCCTCGCGCTTGCCGCCGGCCGGGCCCTCCTCGTACGGCTCGCGCAGCCGCAGCTTCGCGCCGACCAGGTAGTCGATGTGGTAGTTGACCGCCGAGCGGGTCAGCCCGTGGCAGGCGGGCAGCGCGCGCAGCCGGGCCAGGACGTCCGTCACGCCGGGGACGGCGGCGGTGGAGGGCGAGCGCAGCCGGGGCTCGCAGAGCGCCAGCAGGACCAGGAAGTACTTGGAGGTCGGGTCCAGGGCGAAGGGGCTGACGGTGCGTTCGCCGTCCGCGCCGCCCGGGTGGCCGTCCAGGTAGGCGTGCTGCGGGGCGAAGACCTTGAAGGCGGCGGGCTCGCCGAGGGCGGGCAGCAGGACCCGGGAGAGCTCGAACGGGACGGGCGCGCCGAGCCGCCCGGGGGCCACCTTGATGTGCTCCCCGGCGCCTTCGAGGTTCTCGACCACGTAGGTGGCGGTGGTGGAGAAGTTGGACAGCCGCCAGTAGTCCTCGGCGGCCACCACCTCGCCCGCGCGGCGCGAGACGCCCTGGTCGGGCAGCGGGATGGCGGCCGGGCGGCCGGGTTCGCCGCGGCCGAAGACCGCGGCCTCGCCCGGGCCCATCCGCAGCAGTCCGGGCGCCGTGCCGGGCGCCGACTCCGGCCCCGGGCCGGGCAGTTGCACGATGACCGTGTCCACGCAGCACCTCCGTGGGATCGGCTCGATGGTATCCGTCCGATTCGCCCCGGTGGCAAGGCGCCACCCGGACGAGTGATGGTCCGCGGCCAACAGCGGCCGGTCGGCGGGGAGTTGCCCTCCACCTCGGGGAGTACGGGGGCTCCTCCGCAGGGACGACCGGGCCCGCCGACCGGAGCGGGCCGTGGGCATCGACCGCACCAAGGGAGGTTCAAGGGGCGGTCAAGTCGGCCGGATCGACGTCCGGGCCGCGGGCCCCGGCACCATCACGGCCCCCTCGGGCACCACGGACACCGCCTCCGCCCGCCGACCCGGCCTCCCGGCCCGCACCGCGAGCCACAACGTCCGCACGTCCACGAACGGGTGGATGAACTGATCATCCGTCAGGCCGCGGCGTGTCCACCTCCTGAACATCGGACGAACGATTGCAGCCAGTAGTTGAACCGTCACCATGGGTGTGACGCAACGCACACTTGTCAGTCCCACGATGTGTGCAACACTCATCCCAAGGAGTGAGATTCCCTTTATTTCCAAGGAGGTTCGTATCATGCGCACTCGGATTGCAGCCGTGATGATGACGGTGGCAGGGATCGCAGGGCTCTCGGCCGCACCCGCCATGGCCGCCACCACGGCCACGTCCGAGGCCGACACCGTGGCCTGCGCCTCGGTGCTCAACCGCCCCTGCATCACGCACCAGGTCGACAGCGAAGGCATCGTCGGCATCGCCCAGGTCAACGCGGACCCCAACCAGTTGACGATGGTTCAGGTAGAGGTGCGCACCCAGCAGGCCTGGGGCAGCCCGTGGGAGACGATCGCCAGCGCGACGACCGTCCGACTCGGCTCGGCCCAGGCCGTCACCCCGAAGGTCACCGCCACCGCCCCCCGCATCATCTGCGCCACCGCCGGCCCGGCGCTGGACGTCAGCAAGCAGGTGACCACCTGTACCCACCCGTTCTGATCCGGCCCCCCTTCCGGTCGGGGAACTCGGAACACCCCGAACGGTCGCCGGTGAGACGCCATCCGTAAGACAGGGCAGCCCGTACGACAGGGCGCAGGGAGCCGGGGCCTTCGGGTCCCGGCTCTCCGTCGTCCCGGTCCTCCGTCGTCCCGGTCCTCCGTCGCCCCGACCCGGCGGATCGCAGCCGACCGGACCGACGGGTCGCAGCCGACCGGACCGGCGGGTCCGCGCCGACAGCCCCCACCAGGGAGAACGCACGGGGCGCCGAGCCGCCCCGGGTGGACCTGGGGCGCCGTTCACGGCAAACTGGTCTAGACCTCGCAGGTCTAGACCTCAGCCTCGCCTCAGAACGGTGGACCCAGTATGGAAATCGTGATCGTCCCTGACGCCTCAGCGGCCGGCGAACTCATCGCCGCGGCGATCACCGATCTGCTGACCGACAAGCCCGAGGCCCTGCTCGGCGTCGCGACCGGCTCGACCCCGCTGCCGATCTACCAGGCCCTCGCCGAGCGGGTCCGGGACGGCCGGCTGGACGCCTCCCGGGCGCGCATCTGCCAGCTGGACGAGTACGTCGGCCTGCCGGCCGGCCACCCGGAGTCCTACCGCTCGGTGGTGCTGCGCGAGGTCGTGGAGCCGCTCGGCCTGACCGAGGACTCCTTCCTGGGCCCGGACGGCAACGCCGCCGACATCGCCGCGGCCGCCACCGCCTACGACCGCGCGCTGGCCGAGGCCGGCGGCGTCGACCTGCAGCTGCTCGGCATCGGCACGGACGGCCACATCGGCTTCAACGAGCCCTGCTCCTCGCTCTCCTCCCGGACCAGGATCAAGACCCTGACCCGGCAGACCCGGGTGGACAACGCCCGCTTCTTCGACAGCATCGACGAGGTCCCGCACCACGTCATCACCCAGGGCATCGGCACCATCCTGGAGGCCCGCCACCTGGTCCTGCTGGCCACCGGCGAGGCCAAGGCCGAGGCCGTCGCGCTGGCCGTGGAGGGCCCGCTGGCCGCGGCCGTCCCCGCCTCCGCGCTCCAGCTGCACCCGCACGCCACCGTGGTGGTCGACGAGGCCGCCGCCTCCCGCCTCAAGCTCGCCGACTACTTCCGCGACACCTACGCGGCGAAGCCGGTCTGGCAGAAGCTCTGACCGGTCGACGCGACGGAGCCGGGGCGCCCCAGCGGGGTGCCCCGGCTCCGGCCGTGTCCGGGCCGTGCTCCGACCCGGGTACCGTCCTGAATCCGCCCTGGTACCGTCCTGAATCCGCCCTGGTTCCGTCCTGGTTCCGCCCTGGTTCCGTCCGGCCCGGCGCCTCAGCGCCTCAGCGCCCGCGCAGCCAGTCGGCGAAGGCCTCCAGCGCCGGGCCCGGGTCCCGGCGTCCGACGCCGATCCGGAAGCGGTCGGTCGGCGTCGGGGTGAGCTCCGAGCGGAACATGCCCGCGGGCATCAGCAGCACCCCGGCCTGCTCGACCAGCGCGGTGCAGAAGTCCGCCACGCCGTCCGCCCCGAGGTAGCGCGGGAACGCGACGCAGCCCGCCTCCGGCGCGCGCCAGTCGAACAGTTCGGGGAACTCGGCGAAGAACGCGTCGAAGAGCGGCAGGTTCTCCGCGATGATGCCCCGGTTGCGCGCCAGGATCCGCTCCCGGGCGGTGATCGCGATCCGGGCCAGCACCTCGCTCGGCGCCGAGTTGCAGATCGTGGTGTAGTGCTTGGCCCGCTCCAGCCGCCCGCGCAGCTCGTGGTCCCGGCAGGCGATCCAGCCGATCCGCAGCCCGGGCAGGCCCAGCGACTTGGAGGTCACGTTGAGCGAGAGCGCGGTGGCCGAGAGGTCGGCGGCCTGCGGCAGGGCGCGCTCCGGGTCGCGTTCCAGGCCGCGGTAGACCTCGTCCGAGAACAGCCGGATGCCGCGCTCGTCGCAGAGTTCGGCCAGCCGGACGAAGTCGGCGGTGTCGATCAGGGTGCCGGTCGGGTTGTTCGGGAAGTTGACCGAGAGCACCTTGGTGTTCGGCCGCAGCGCGGCCTCGACCGCGTCCAGGTCCAGCGCCCAGTCCTGCCGCTCGTCCAGCGCGACGCCGGTGACCTCGCAGAGCGAGAGCGGAATGGTCTCCGCCGACTGGTAGTTCGGGGTCAGCACCACCGCGTGGTCGCCCGGTTCGAGCAGCACCTGCATGGCGAGGTTGATCCCCTCCTGGGCGCCGCCGAAGCAGATCACGTCGTCCGCCCCGACCTGCTCGTACATCCCGGCGATCGCCCGCCGCAGGCCCGGGTCGCCGAAGGTCTCGGTGTAGCCGAGCGCCAGGGTGTCCCAGGCCTCGCGGTCCTCCGGGCCCGCCAGGGCGAGGAGTTCGGCCATCGTCATGGTCTGGGCGTCGGAGGCGGTGAGGTGGTGGCGGGCGGTGAACTCCCAGCGGCTGAAGTAGGTTTCGAGCCGGAAGTCGGGCAGTCGGGTCATCCGGTTTCGGTCCTTTCCGAGGGCGGGGGCGCCGGGTGCTTGAGTTCGGCGAGCAGGGCGTAGGCGGTGGAGCGGGAGATCCGCAGCGCGGTGGCCACGGCCGGGACGGCGCGGCGGACGGCGAACACCCCGGCCCCGTCCAGCTCGCGCAGCACGGCGAGCCGGTCCTCCCGGGTGAAGCGCTCCAGCGGGCGGCCCCGGGAGCGGACGTGGCCGCCGACCACGTCGTTGATCCGCTCGCTCCAGTCGCGTTCGAACAGCGGCTCGGGGCGGGGGGCGGTGGGGGCGGCGAAGTTCGCCAGCAGGGCGGCGGCCTGGTCCAGCGGGCCGCGGTCGAGGTTGACGCAGAGCACGGCCGAGGGCCGGCCCGCCTCGTCGCGCAGCACCGCGCTGACCGAGGAGAGCCGCCGCCCGTCCGGCAGCAGCTTCTCGTAGGGCCCGTAGACGTCCGGCGCGGACGGGTCCAGTTCGTCCAGCTCACCGAGCAGGGACGGGTCCCCGGGGGCGCGGGCGGTCAGCGGGTGCCAGACGGCCAGTACCCGGTCGGTGACCGCGTCGTGCAGCACCACCTCGGCGTAGGGCCCGAGCAGCAGGGCCACCGCGCGGCAGACCGGCGACCAGGTCCGCACGCGCGGGTCGGGGGTTTCGGCAGGCATGTCCGGACTGTACGTCCGGATCGGACGGTCCGTCCAGTGGAACGGGCGGGCGGAACACGGGGAAGGCCCCGTCCGTGGTGGACGGGGCCTTCCGGGGAGTGCTCGGGCCGGCCGGTCAGCGGCAGGTGATCAGCACCCCGAGGACGGAGGTGCAGCTGCGGGTGTCCTTGCTGGTGGCGGGCGAGGGGTCGGCCGGGGTCCCGGCGGTACGGGCCACCGTGACGTCCCAGGAGGACACCAGGCTCAGCAGGCCGACGGCGACCGTGAAGTGCCGGGTGGTGCTGGCACCCTTGGCGAGCGGGGCGGTCAGGGTGCAGCCGAGCTTGCCCGCGGCGACGGTGCAGTCGGTCGAGCTGGCGGTCAGCCCGGCGGGCAGGGCGGCCGAGACGGTGGCCGCCGTGATCGGGTCGGGGCCCTGGTTGGTCAGGGTCACGGTGTAGTCGACCCGGCCGCCGAACAGCCCGGAGACCGGGGTCGCGGCGAGCGCGACGCCCAGGTGGGCGCTGGGCGCGGTGTAGCCGAAGCGGTCGGCGGCCACGGCGGCGCTGGTGCCGCCCGGCGTGGTGACCCGGACGTCCACCGGGCCGGTCACCGTGGTGGCCGGGGCGGTCGCCGTGCAGCTGGTCTTCGTGCAGCTGAACGAGGTGGCCGGACCGGCCGCGCCGAAGGTGACGGCGGTGGCGCCGTTCAGGTCGGTGCCGGTCACGGTCACCACGGTGCCGCCCACCCCGGAGCCGCCGTTCGGGCTGATGCCGGTCACCACCGGCACCGGCAGCGGGAAGTTCAGCACGTCGACGGCGTCGCCGGTGAAGTCGGCCAGGTAGCCGCGCCGGCCGTCGGCGCTCAGCGCCAGCGTGTAGGGGCTCGCGCCGACCGGGACGGTCGCGGTGACCGTGCGGCTCGCCGCGTCGATCACGCTCAGGGTGTTGTCGGCGTAGTTGGAGACGTACACGGCGGATCCGTCCGGGGCCACGCTGACGGTGTACGGGCCGTTGCCGACGCCGACGGTGCCCAGCAGGGTGTTGGCGCCGGTGTCGAGCACGGCGGCCGAGGCGTCGTCGCCGTCGGCGACCCAGAGCCGGCTGCCGTCGGGGCTGAGCGCCAGGCCGAAGGCGCTGTGGCCGACCGCGACGGTGGCGCTCACCGTGCTGCCCACGGTGTCGACCACGTTCACCGCCTTCGCGCCGGAGGCCGCGACGTACAGGCGCTTGCCGTCCGGGGAGACGGCCAGGCCGTGCGGCTCCGCGCCGACCGGGATGGTGGCCGTCACGGTGTTCGACGACGTGTCCAGCACGCTCACGGTGCCGGCCCCGGCATTGCTGACGTAGGCGCGCCTGCCGTCCGGCGACAGGGCCAGGCCCCAGGGCTCGGCGCCGACCGGGACGGTGGCGGTGACGGTGTTGCTCGCGGTGTCCACCACGCTGACCGCGTTGTCCAGGTGGTGGGTGAGGTAGGCGCGGTGGCCGTCGGGGGACACGGCGACGGCGTACGCGCCGGTGCCCGCGGTGAAGCTGCCGGTGACCGCCCGGCTCGCGGTGTCGAGCACGCTGACCGTGCCGCTGCTCTGGCTGGTCACGTAGGCGCGGGCGCCGTCCGGGGTGAGCGCGACCCCGGCCGGGTAGGGCGCCACCGGCACGTGGGCCGCCACGGTCGGCGGCGGCGCGGCGGCCGCGGCGGTGACGGGCTGGGAGAGCAGTGCGGCCGTGGCCGCGGATATCGCCGCCACGGCCGTCCAGGTGCGCCGGGGTGCACGACGTGATCTCACGGATTCTCCAGGGTCGAGCGACGGGGATGAGGTGAAGGGGGTGGCTCCGGAGCCGCACGAAGCGTAGATCGCGTGATGATGATGCGTCAGGAGTTGATCGTTAATGTCGCCAACTGTTCAGATTCGACCGGGATGTAGGAGCGGCGGCCGGGGGCCGGTCGCCGTTCCGGCCGACCGCGCGAGCGCTGCCGCGGCGGCGGCCGCCGTCGGCGCCGCTGCCCCCGCCCCGCCGGGGTCGTGCAGGAAATTGGAGTTGTGGAGTCGCATTCGTTAGCGTTTCGATCGTGAGGCTGACCAAGAGCACCGACATCGCCCTGCGCATCGCCATGCGGCTGGCCGTACTCGGCGAGGGCGGGAACCCGACCACCCGCGAGGTGGCCGAGTCGGTCGGCGTGCCGTACACCCACGCGGCCAAGGTGGTCAGCCGGCTGCAGCACCTCGGGGTGGTGGAGGCCCGGCGCGGACGCGGCGGCGGGCTGATGATCACCTTCGCCGGGCGGACCGGCTCGCTCGGCCTGCTGCTCCGCGAGCTGGAGGGCGTCGGCGACGTGGTCGGCTGCGAGGACGACCCGCCCTGCCCGCTGCGGGCCGCCTGCCGGCTGCGCGGGGCGCTGCGCACCGCGCAGGAGGCGTTCTTCGCCGCCCTCGACCCGCTCAGCATCGACGACCTGGTGGCCTCCCCCACCGGGCCGGTACTGCTCAGCCTCACCGCCCGACCCGCCGACTGATCCCGCCCCCGAGGATCGGTCGTCGTTCACCACCTTTAATACGAATCTGAGATTCCAGTTAGGAGCTCCTCTGATGCTGTCCGCGAAGTCCGCCGAGGTCGTCGAGGCCACCCTGCCCGTCGTCGGCGCCGCGATCGGTGACATCACCCCGCGCTTCTACGACCGGCTGTTCGCCGCGCACCCGGACCTGCTGCGCGACCTGTTCAACCGGGGCAACCAGGCCAACGGCAGCCAGCGCGAGGCGCTGGCCGGCTCGATAGCCGCCTTCGCCTCCGCGCTGATCGCGCACCCCGACCAGCGGCCGGACGCGATGCTCGCCCGGATCGCCCACAAGCACGTCTCGGTCGGCATCGACAACGCCCAGTACAAGGTCGTCCGGGAGCACCTGTTCGCCGCCATCGTCGAGGTGCTCGGCGACGCCGTCACCCCCGAGGTCGCCGCCGCCTGGGACGAGGTCTACTGGCTGATGGCCAACGCCCTGATCGCCGTCGAGGACCGGCTGCGCGCCGAGGTCGCCGCCGGCGGCGACCCGGCCGACCTGTGGCGCCCGTACACCGTGGTCGCCCGCCACCGGGAGACCGACACCGTCACCACCTACCTGGTCCGACCGGCCGACGGCCGCCCCGCCCCGGTCGCCCGCCCCGGCCAGTACGTCTCGGTGCGCACCGAACTCCCCGACGGCGCCCACCAGATCCGCCAGTACAGCCTCTCCGGCAGTGCCGCCGACGCCCTGCGGTTCAGCGTCAAGCGCGAGCCCGGCGGCGAGGTCTCCGGCCACCTGCACGACCGGCTGCGCACCGGCGACACCGTCGAACTGGCGCCCCCGCTCGGCGACATCGTCCTCGCCGACGGCGACGGCCCGGTGCTGCTCGCCTCCGCCGGCATCGGCAACACCCCGATGACCGCGATGCTCGACCACCTGGCCGCCACCGGCTCCACCCGGCGGATCGTCTCGGTGCACGGCGACCGCGACCAGCTCAGCCACGCCTTCCGCGCCGACCTGGCGCAGCTCACCGCCGGGCTGGCGGACGCCACCGCCCACGTCTTCTACGAGCAGCCGCTCGGCGACTGGCCGGCCGAGCGCACCGGCCTGGTCGACCTGTCCGGCGTCGAGGTCCCGGCCGGCACCACCGCCTACCTGTGCGGCCCGCTGCCCTTCCTGCGCGCCGTACGCGGCCAGTTGCTCGCCGCGGGCGTCCCGGCGGAGGACATCCACTACGAGGTGTTCGGCCCCGACCTCTGGCTCGGCGCCTGACCCTCCCCGGACCTCCGAGTTCCTTCACCGGCACCGGTCCGCCCGCTACGATCACGGGCGGACCGGTGCCGTGCCCGACCGGTCGACGCCGTACCGCCTCACCGCTCCACCGCCTTGCCGTTTCAACGCTCCACCGCTTCAACTCTTCGCCGTTTCAACGCTTCGCCGTTTCAACGCTTCGCCGTTTCAACGCTTCGCCGTTCCGACGTGAGGAGCTCGGACTTGCGGGTCGCACTGTTCGCCACCTGCGTCAACGACGCGCTGTTCCCCGCCACCGCGGTCGCCACCGTACGGCTGCTGGAACGCCTCGGCGTGACGGTCGACTTCCCCGCCGGGCAGACCTGCTGCGGGCAGCCGCAGTACAACACCGGCTACCGCCGGGCCTGCGAGCCGCTGGTGCGGCGCACCGCCCGGGCCTTCGCCGGGTACGACCACGTGGTGACGCCCTCCGGCTCCTGCGTGGCGATGGTCCGGGACAACTACCCGCGGATCGGTGCCCGGGCCGCCGCCGAGGGGCGCGGCGGTGAACTCACCGACGCCGCGCTCGCCCTGGCACCGCGGGTGGTCGAGCTGACCGAGTTCCTGGTCGACGTGCTCGGGGTCGAGGACGTCGGCGCGTACTTCCCGCACCGCGTCACCTACCACCCCTCCTGCCACGGACTGCGGATGCTCGGACTCGGCGAGCGGCCGCTGCGACTGCTGCGCGCCGTGGCGGAGTTGGAGCTGGTGGAGCTGCCCGGCGCGGAGGAGTGCTGCGGCTTCGGCGGGACCTTCGCCGTCAAGAACCCCGCGGTGTCGGCCGCGATGGCCGAGGACAAGCTCGCCAACGCCCTGGGCACCGGCGCCCGGGTGCTGTGCGGCGCCGACAACTCCTGCCTGCTGCACCTCGGCGGCACCCTGCGCCGCCGGGGCGCGGACCTGCGGCCGCTGCACCTCGCGGAGATCCTGGCCAGCACCGAGGAACACCCCTGGAGGCCGTCGTGAGTCAGGGCACCTTCCTCGGCATGCCCGCCTTCCCGCAGGCCGCCGCCCGCGCGGTCGCCGACGGGCAGCTGCGCGCCAACCTGCGGCACGCCACCCACACCATCCGGGACAAGCGCGCCCGGGCCGTCGCCGAACTCGCCGACTGGGCCGAGCTCCGCGCGGCCGGGAAGGCGGTCAAGGACCACACGCTGCGCCACCTCGACCGCTACCTGGTGCAGTTGGAGGAGTCCGTCACCGCGGCCGGCGGCACCGTGCACTGGGCCGCGGACGCCGAGCAGGCCAACCGGATCGTCGCCGACCTGGTCCGGGCCACCGGCGAGACCGACGTGGTCAAGGTCAAGTCCATGACCACCCAGGAGATCGGGCTGAACGAGGCGCTGGCCGCCGAGGGGATCACCGCCTACGAGACCGATCTCGCCGAGCTGATCGTGCAGTTGGGCGACGACCGGCCCTCCCACATCCTGGTGCCCGCGATCCACCGCAACCGCGCCGAGATCCGGGAGGTCTTCGCCGACCGGATGGCCCACTGGGGCCGCCCGGCCCCCGAGGGCCTGACCGACTCCCCCGCCGAACTCGCCGAGGCCGCCCGGCTGCACCTGCGGGAGAAGTTCCTGCGCGCCCGGGTGGCCGTCTCCGGGGCCAACTTCATGGTCGCCGAGACCGGCACCCTGGTGGTGGTCGAGTCCGAGGGCAACGGCCGGATGTGCCTCACCCTGCCGCGCACCCTGATCTCCGTGGTCGGGATCGAGAAGGTGGTGCCGACCTGGCGGGACCTCGAGGTCTTCCTGCAACTGCTCCCCCGCTCCTCCACCGCCGAGCGGATGAACCCGTACACCTCGCTCTGGACCGGGACGACGGAGGGCGACGGCCCCGCCGACTTCCACCTGGTGCTGCTGGACAACGGGCGCACCGCCGCACTGGCCGACCGGGTCGGCCGCCAGGCGCTGCGCTGCATCCGCTGCTCGGCCTGCCTGAACGTCTGCCCGGTGTACGAGCGGGCCGGCGGGCACGCGTACGGCTCGGTCTACCCGGGCCCGATCGGCGCCGTCCTGACGCCCCAACTGCGCGGCACCGCGAGCCCGGTGGACGCCTCGCTGCCGTACGCCTCCTCGCTCTGCGGGGCCTGCTACGAGGTGTGCCCGGTGGCGATCGACATCCCCGAGGTGCTGGTGCACCTGCGCGAACGGGTCGCCGACCAGGGCGGGCACCCGCTGGAGCGGGCCGCGATGGCCGCCGCCGGGTACGTCCTGGACCACCCGGCGGCGCTCGCGGCCGCCGAACGGCTGGCCGGGCGCACCCGCGCGCTGCACCCGCGCCGGCTCCCCGGCCCCGGACGGGCCTGGACCGACAGCCGGGACCTGCCCGAGGTGCCGGCCGAGCCGTTCCGCGACTGGTGGCGGAGGAACCGGACGTGAACCCACCTGCGAACGCACGGGAGTTGATCCTCGGCCGGATCCGGGCCGCGCTCGGCGACACCGCCGGGGTGCCGGAACAGCCGCTCGAACGGGGGTACCTGCGCGCGCACGCCGCAGCCGACGACCCGGCCGCGCTGCTGGACCTGCTGCACCGCAACCTGGCCGACTACCGGGCCCTGGTGCACCGCTGCACCGAAGCGGAACTCCCGGACCTGGTCGGCCGGTTGCTCGCCGCCCGGGGCAGCCGCACGGTCGCGGTGCCGGCCGGTCTGCCGGCCGGCTGGCTCACCGCGACCCCCGGGGTGGAACCGGTGCCGGACGACGGGAGCCTCACCGCGGCCCGGCTGGACGCCGTGGACAGCGTGGTCACCGGCTGCGCGCTGGCCGTCGCCGAGACCGGCACGATCGTGCTGGACGCCGGGCCCGGTCAGGGGCGGCGGCTGCTGTCGCTCGTCCCGGACCACCACCTGTGCGTGGTCCGGGCGCCGGAGCAGGTGGTCGCCTCCGTCCCGCTGGCGCTGCCCCGGCTCGACCCGGCGCGCCCGCAGACCTGGATCTCCGGGCCGTCGGCGACCAGCGACATCGAGCTGGACCGGGTCGAGGGGGTGCACGGGCCGCGCACCCTGGAGGTGCTCCTCGTCACGGCCTGAGTTCCAGGGTGCAGCACTTCGCCCCGCCGCCGCCCTTGAGCAGTTCCGAGACGTCCACCGGGATCGGCTCGTAGCCGTGCTCGGCGAGCCGGCCGGCCAGGTTCTTGGCCGCCTCCGGCAGCAGCACCCGGCGGCCGTCCGAGACCGCGTTCAGCCCGAACACCTCGGCGTCGGCCCGGTCGGCGAGGATCGCGTCCGGGTAGAGCGCGCGCAGCACGGTCCGGCTGTGGGCGTCGAAGGCCTCCGGGTAGTACATGACGTGGTCGTCGGCGAGGACGGCGAGCGCGGTGTCCAGGTGGTAGAAGCGCGGGTCGACCAGGGTCAGGGTGGTCACCGGCACCCCGAACAGCTCCTGGGCCTCCGCGTGCGCGGCCCGTGAGCTGCGGAAGCCCGTCCCGGCGAGCACTCTGCGGCCGACCACCAGGTGGTCGCCCTCGCCCTCGTTGACGTGTCCGGCCCGGCGCACCGCGCGGTAGCCGTGCAGCCGGAACCAGGACTGGTAGGCGTCGGACTCGGCGGCCCGCTCGGGGTGGCGGAAGGTCGCCACCAGGGCGCGCCCGTCCAGTACGGTCGCGCCGTTGGCGGCGTACACCATGTCGGGCAGGCCGGGGACCGGGTCGATCAGCTCGACGGTGTGGCCGAGCCGGCGGTACGTGCGGTGCAGCCGCTCCCACTGGCGGACGGCGAGCGCGTTGTCGGTGGGCTGCGTCGGGTCCATCCACGGGTTGATCGCGTAGTCCACCGTGAAGTACGTCGGCCGGCACATCAGGTAGCGCCGGGGTCGCGCCGTACGTACCGGGGTGTGCGTGGGCATTGCTCAACCGTCCTCGGTTCGGCGGGAGTCGGAGGGCACTCGTGCGTCGTACCTGAGGCGGCTGCCCCGTCGCTCCCGTTCGCACACCCGCGCGGGCGCCCCCGGTTGGCGCAACCCCCCGCGCACCCGGCGCGAGCCCCGGCGCACGGGGTTCCCGTACGCCCGGGGTGGCGCGCGGCCCGGCCGGGCCGTGGAACGGGCCGGACGGTCAGGGCGCGGTCACCAGCGCACGGCGGCGAAGTCCACCGGTTCGGTGTGCAGGGCCCGGGCCCGGACGGCCAGGGCGCGCAGCCGGCGGTCCACCTCCTCGGCGGGCATCCGGTGCTTGTCCCCGTGGCCGGGCAGCAGCCACTCGAAGCGCAGCGCGTCCAGGCTGCGGTCCAGCGAGGCGGACTGCTCCTCGATGGAGTACCAGGTCACCGCCTCCTGCACCTCGATGTCCCGGCTGGTGCGGGACCAGTACAGGCTGTCGCCGCTGAAGCAGTAGCGGCGGTCGGCGACGTAGAGCACGCTGCCGAGGGTGTGGCCGGGGAAGGGGTGGGCGACCAGGCCGGGTGAGACCTCCACCGGGTCGGTGCCGCGCAGCACCCGGTCGGCGTCCGGCGCCGCGGCGAGGTCGCCCTCGTGGATCCAGAGCCGGGCGCCCAGCCGGTCGGCGTACGCGCGGCCGTGCGCCGCGTGGTCGCGGTGGGTGAGCAGTACGTCGGTGACCGGGCCGAGCGCCTCGTACCGGGCGGCGAGGGCCTCGCTGTAGCGGGGCGTGTCGATCATCGCCCAGCCGGTCGGGCGGCGGCACAGGTAGGAGTTGGCGCCCGCCGTCCGCCGGGAGTTGTGGCCGAGCAGCAGCACCTCGCCGGCCTGGTCCAGGGCCAGCGGGAACGGGTCGCCGGCCGGGTCGAGCCGGCCGGTGCCGGGCCGGATCGAGCGGGTCGGGCAGGCGTGGGCGGCGGCGAGCAGCTGCCGCCGCTCGGCCGCGTCGCGCGGCTGGCGGATCAGCTCGGACCGGTGGTCGTGCTCGCGGATCAGCTCGGGTGCCAGCTGCCGGGCGACGTCGCAGTTGGTGCAGCGGTCGTCGACGGTCCAGGCCTCGGTTTCGGGCAGGTTCACGGTCGGTGTCCCCTCCGGGAGGAACGGCGGCCGGAGCGGCGCGCCGTACGTCGAGCATCGGCCGGGCGGGACGGAAAGAGGAAGGGGGCGCGGTGCTTGTGCTCTGCCGGACACGGCGCTCTGCGGGGAGCGCGTCGACGGGGCCGGGAAGCCTACGTGGCCCATCTCACGTGCCGCCAGGGTCACCTACGGTGGCGTAGGTCACTTGATTGGGTGAACTATCTCCTTCATGCCGAACCTCCAGGAGACCCTTGACCTCAGTTCGTACGCCGCCCTCGGCGACAGCTTCACCGAGGGCCTGAACGACCCCGGTGCCGACGGCGCCTTCGCCGGCTGGGCCGACCGGCTGGCCGGTCTGCTCGCCGACGGGCGGCCGCCGGGCGGGTTCCGCTACGCCAACCTGGCGGTGCGCGGACGGCTGCTGGACCAGATCGTGGCCGAGCAGGTGCCGGAGGTCCGCCGGCTCCAGCCCGACCTGGTCACCTTCTGCGCCGGCGGCAACGACATCCTGCGCCCCGGCAGCGACCCGGACGAGGTGGCCGGGCGCTTCGAGGCCGCCGTCGCCCAACTCGCCGAGAACGCCGGGACGGTGCTGATCTGCACCGGCTTCGACACCCGCGAGGTGCCGCTGCTCAAGCACCTGCGCGGCAAGATCGCCACCTACAACGGCCACATGCGGGCGGTCGCCGACCGCTACGACTGCAAGGTCGCCGACCTGTGGTCGCTGCGCGCCGTGCAGGACCGCCGGGCCTGGAGCGAGGACCGGCTGCACCTCTCCCCCGAGGGGCACCAGCGGGTCGCCCTGCTGGCCGCCCGCTCGCTGGGCCTGCGCACCGCGACCGACCCGGAGGCCCCGTGGCCGACCGGTCCGGCGCTCTCCCCCGCCGACCAGCGGCGGGAGAACCTCCAGTGGGCGCGCGAGTTCCTGATCCCCTGGGTCGGCCGCCGACTGCGCGGCGAGTCCTCGGGCGACCACGTCGAGGCCAAGCGGCCCGAGCTGCTGCCGCTCTGACCGTCCGGGTGGTGCGCTGGGTCTGACGTTCCGCCGGTTTCCGGCGGGGCCTCAGACCCCGCGCGCTAGCACGGGTCCGGCCGGGTGGCCCGCAGGCCCCGATGGAGGAGCGTCCGGTGCAGCAGCGCGGCGGCGCCCGCGCCGACCAGGTACCAGAACAGGTCCGGCGGATTGAACGTCGAGCCGAGCACCAGGTGCACCAGCCCGCTGTGCCGGCCCCAGGCGTCGGGCAGCCCGGTGGCCTGGAACAGCTCCACCGCCCAGCTCAGCCCGGCGGCCACCAGGGCGGCCCGGGCCGGCCGCACGCCCGGCGCGACCAGCACCACCAGGGCGTACACCAGGACGGTGTAGAGCGCGTCGCCCGCGTACTTGGCCGGGTCGCCGGGCAGCACCGCCCGCACCCCCAGTCCGGCCGCCACGGTCAGCACCGCGGCCACGGCCGCCGGCCACCGCCTTCGAAGATCCCTCACCCGCCCCAGGCTACGGGCCGGCCCCTCCTGCCGGCTCGGCACCCCCGCCCCAGGAACCACCGCGCGACGCCGGACGTCACTCCCCCTGATGAGCCATCCGTGCAGGTCACGGGCGGGAGTTCGAACGAGGCGGGCGGGGAGCAGTGACGGACCGGGGCACAGCGACGGACAGTGGCGACGGCAGGGCGCGGCGGCAGTTCGCCGTCCCCGGATTCGCGACCGGGCCGGACGGCCGGGCGCGGCAGGCCCGCGAGCGGGGCCGGGCGCTGCGGCACCGGATCCCCCGCGAGCGGCACGCGGAGTTCGCCCCGGCGGGCGACCGGCCGACGGCGGTGGCCGCCCTGGAGGCGTCCAACGCGGGCCGGCTCCCCGGCCTGGTGCCGATCCGGGTGGGCCGGATGGCCGCCACGCCGTTCGCCTTCCTGCGCGGCTCGGCCGGCCTGATGGCCGCCGACCTGGCGGGCACCCCGGTGACCGGCGTCGACGCCCAGCTGTGCGGGGACGCGCACGCGGCCAACTTCGGCCTGTACGGCGACGCCCGCGGCCAACTGGTGATGGACATCAACGACTTCGACGAGACCGTGGTCGGCCCCTGGGAGTGGGACCTCAAGCGGCTGGCCACCAGTCTGGTGCTGGCCGGCCGGGAGACCGGGGCGAGCGAGACCACCGCCCGGGCGGCCGCCCAGCACGCGGCCGGCTCGTACCGCCGGACGATCCGGACCCTCGCCAAGCTGCCCGCCCTGGACGCCTGGAACGCCGTGGCGGACGAGCAGTTGGTGGACTTCACCGAGGCGCACGACCTGGCCGAGGTGCTGCGCAAGGTCGGGGCGAAGGCGCTCGGCAACACCAGTGCCCGGTTCGCCGCCCGCAGCACCACCCGGACGCCGGACGGCGGTCGGCGCTTCGTCGCGGCCCCGCCCGTACTCACCGAGGTCACCGACGCGACCGCCCGGGCGGTGGCGGAGGCACTCGGCCCGTACGTGGCGACGGTGCCCGCCGAGGTGCGCACCCTACTCTCCCGCCACCGGGTGCAGGACGTGGCGTTCCGGGTGGTCGGCACAGGCAGTGTCGGCACCCGCTCGTACGTCGTGCTGCTCACCGACCACCGGGACCAGCCGCTGGTGCTCCAGGTGAAGGAGGCCCGGCCGTCCGCGCTGCTGCCGTACCTGGACGGCGGCGGGCGGGCGCCGGAGGAGCACGAGGGCCGGCGCGTGGTGCTCGGCCAGAAGCACATGCAGGTGGTCAGCGACACCCTGCTCGGCTGGACGACCGTCGACGGACTGCCCTACCAGGTACGGCAGTTCCGCAACCGCAAGGGCAGCGTGGATCCGGCCGCACTGCTGCCGGCCCAGTTGGACGACTACGCCCGGATCACCGGCGCGCTGCTCGCCCGGGCGCACGCCCACACCGCCGACCCGGGCCTGCTGGCCGGGTACTGCGGCAGGAGCGAGGCGCTGGACGAGGCCGTGGCCGCCTTCGCCGTCGGCTACGCGGACCGCACCGAGGCCGACCACGCCGAGCTGGTCGCGGCGGTGCGCAGCGGGCGGCTGTCCGCCGAACCGGGGGTCTGAGGTCCGCTGTCGGAGGGCGGCGCTAGATTGCCGCCATGGGACTGTGGATCGGTGTGGGGGCGCTCAGCAGCCCCGAGTGGGGGCCCGCGGCCGAGGTGCTGCACCGGGCGCTGGAGGCCGAGGGGGTGGCCTGGCGGGAGCCGGCCGGGCCGGTCGGGGCGGGCGAGGCCTTCTCGGCCGGCTTCCCGTACAGCTACCTGTCCGGGCTGCGCCGGGTGTACGTGCTGCACCGGGTGGGCGAGCCGGTCACCGCGGCGCGCGGGGTCGATCCGGAGCGGTACCAGGAGGAGCGGGAGCTGGTGGACGACGAGACGGTGGTGTTCGACTCGCACCTGCTCTGCCACTCCGACTGCGCGGGGTACTACCTACCGGTGGACTTCGAGGACGAGGACCCGCTGTTCCTCCCCGAGGACTCCGGGGTGCCCGGCGGCGGCATGGTCGGTTCCACCGCCGGCCTGCTCGCCGAACTCCAGGGGTTCGCCGCCGCCATCGGGATCCGGCTGGCGGCCGACGGCTCGCTCGACCCGGCGGAGGAGGCCCGGCTGGCCGCGCTGCCGGAGGACGACCCGTTCGAGGCCGAGGTCTTCACCTGGCATCGGCTGTACCTGGCCTGCCGGGCCAGCCTGGCCACCGGGCGGGCGATCGTCTTCGGGTGACGCCCGGCCCGCCGCCTGGCCCACCGCCCGGTCCAGCGCCCGGTCCAGCGCCCGGTCAGTGGGCCAGGAACGGCGCCACCGCGGCCACGTACTCGGCCGGCCGGGCGTGGTGCACCAGGTGCCCGGCCTCGATGGTGACCAGGCTGCAGTCCGGGATCAGCCGGGCGAGTTCGGCGATCCGCTCCTGCGGGACGTAGCTGGCGGCCCCGCCCGCGACGGCCAGGGTGCGGGCGGTGATCCGGGGCAGCCCCTCCCGCCAGGCCGGGTCCGGGTCGTCGAACTGGGCCTTGAGGGCCCGGACCATCGCCCAGTCGAAGTGCGCCGGTTCCTCCGCGTCCTCGGACGGCACGCTCGCCGGGCGCGGGTACAGCGCCGGGATCTCCTCCAGCACGAGCCGCGCCACCCGCTCCGGGGCGGTCTGGGCGAGCAGGTAGGCGACGGCGCCGCCCATCGAGTGGCCGACCAGGTCGACCCGGTCCAGGCCGAGCGCGTCGAGGAAGGCGAGCACGTCCCCGCTCATCCGCTCCAGGCCGTACTCGGCGGTGCGGCCGCTGTCGCCGTGGCCGCGCAGGTCGAGCGCGTACACGTGGTGGTCGGGGGCGAGATCGGGCAGCACCGCGTCCCAGTCGGCGGCGCGCTCGCCGAGGGCGTGCAGCAGCACCAGCGGCGGGCCGTCGGGGCGGCCGCTCTCCCGGTAGGCGAGGGTCACTTCGGGCAGCCGTACCGTTCGTCCTGTCGTCATGTCCGCCACCGTACGGGCCGACCGGCCGTCAGCGGGCGCCTGTTCGCCCTCGGCTCAGGGCGACCGGCTCCCCCGGCGCCGGTTCGCGGGCCGCCGCCCGGCCGGCGAGCACCGAGGCCAGGACGGCGAGTCCGGCCACCGCGGCGCAGACCAGGCTCGCCGCCAGGTAGGCCGAGCGGTGGCCGCCGCCCCCGGCGGTCTCCCGCAGGTACACCCCGGACAGCGCAGAGACCGCGACGGCCGCCGCGATCCGCTGGGCCATCTGCAGGATCGCGCCGCTGACGCCGGCGGCCTCGGCGGGCGCGTGGCGCAGCACGAACGCCTGGTTGGTGGGGGTCATCAGGCCGGACGAGGCGCCGCTCAGCAGTTGGAGCAGGGCGAACAGCCAGGGCAGCACGGCGGTGGGCGCCCAGTGGGCGACGAGTCCGCTGAGCAGCATGGCCAGCGCGGCCCCGGCCATCCCGATGGTGACGGTGCGCCGGCCGATCCGCTGCACCACCCGCCAGGCGAGCGCGGAGGAGACCGCGGTGGCCAGCGCCGAGGGCAGCGAGACCAGGGCGGCGCCCATCGGGGACAGCCCCAGGCCGTCCTGGAGGAACATGGTGAGGACCAGCGAGGCGGCCAGTGCGGAGCCGAACTGGGCCATCGCGGTGGCCGTGCCGAGCGCGTACGGCGCGGAGCGGGTGAGCGCGGGGTGGATCAGCGGGTGGCCGCCGCGCCGGGCGTAGCGGCGCTGCCACCGGGCGAGCGCGCCGAGCAGCAGCAGGGCGCCGGCCCCGAACGCCGCCCAGCCGGCCCAGCCGGGCGGTTGGACGAAGGGCAGCATCAGGGTCAGGGTGAGCGCGCCGACCAGCAGCAGGCCGAGCAGGTCGAGGTCGGCGTGCCGGGTCGCGGGACGGGGCCGGGGCAGGTGGCGGACGGCCAGCACGAGGGTGGCCAGCCCGAACGGCACGTTGAGCAGGAAGGTGATCCGCCAGCCGAGTTCGGGGCCGGCCGCCGCCAGCACCAGGCCGCCGACGGGCGGGCCGAGGGCGAAGGCGAGGCTGCCGGTGACGGCGTACATGCCGAGGGCGCGGGCGCGCAGCTGGCCGTCGAAGACGTCCTGGAGGGTGCCGATCATCTGGGAGTTGACCAGGCCGGCGCCGACGCCCTGGAGCAGGCGGGCGGCGATCAGCACCGTTGGGTCGGTGGCGGTCGCGGAGACCGGGCTGACCAGGGTGAACAGGGCGAGCCCGGTGACGAAGAACCACTTGCGGCCCTTGACGTCGCCGAGCCGCCCGCCCGGGATCAGCGCGAGGCCGAAGGCGAGCGAGAACCCGGCGACGATCCACTGCAGGTGGGCGGGGTGGGCGTGCAGGGTCTCGCGCAGGGCGGGGATGGAGGTGTTCAGGACGGACTGGTCGAGCAGGGTGGTGAAGCCGCCCGCGACGCAGACCAGCAGGACGCGGCGGCCGACGGCGTCGAAGCGCTGCTTCGGCGGCTCGGTCGTCGGGCGGCGGGCTGCCGGACGGCGGGCCGTACGGCGGCGGGCCGTCGGGGCCGGCTCGGGCCTCGGGTGCGGATCGGCCGTCGGGTGCGGATCGGGCCTCGGGTGCGGGTCCGGGGCCGAGGCCGGGTCCGGTATCGGGCCGCCCGGGCCGCCGGCGGCGCTCACGGCTCGACCACCACGAGGGCGTACCGGGCCTCGCCCGGACCGAGGCTGCGGAAGCGGCTGGTGCCGGAGCCGTAGCGCAGGCAGTCGCCGGGGCCGAGCAACTGCGCCTCGCCGTCCAGGGTCAGCTCCAACTGCCCCTCGAACAGCCAGAGGTGGTGTTCCAGCCCGGGCAGACCGGGGCGGTCGTAGGCGATGTCGACCCCGGCGGGGAGTCGGCCCTCGATGATCTCGGCGTGCAGCGAGCCGTGCGGCGGGGAGACCGAGCGGCGGACGAAGCCGGTGGTCGCGTCCTGCCAGTACTGCTGCTCCTCGGCCCGGACCAGCCGGGCCGGGCCGGACTCGACCTCGGCGAGCAGCCGGGACATGGTCCGGCCGTGGACGGCGCAGAGCCGCCCGAGCAGGGCGGCGGTCGGGCTGACCTCGGCCCGCTCCACCCGGGACAGGGTGGACCGGCTGACATCGGCGCGTTGCGCCAACTCCTCCAGGGTCCAGCCGCGTTCGATCCGCAACTCGGCGAGCCGTTGGGCCAGCCGCTCGTCGGCGGCGGTGTCGATTCCCATATTCGTGATGATATCCCGGATCTGGGAGCGCGACCCCGGGCTTCGGTGGGCCCGGTGAAGGTCTCGCGGCGGCTCGGCCCCGATGCGACCGGCCCGACCCGTCGACCGAACCGGTGATCATATGATGTGCGCCGACAAAGTGGCCGGTCAGCGGCCATCCGGCAGGGGGGACCACGATCGTGTTCGGCATCATCAGACCGTGCAGGCACCGGCTGTCCGAGCAGCTCCAGGCGTCCTGGATGGCGCACCTGTGCGGGCTCTGCCTCGCCCTGCGGGACGACCACGGGCAGCTCGCCCGGACCGCCACCAACTACGACGGGCTGATCATCTCCGTCCTGGTCGAGGCCCAGGCCGCCCGGGAGGACTCCTCCTGGCGCCGCACCGCCGGACCCTGCCCGCTGCGCGGCATGCGGACCGCCTCCGTCGCCAAGGGCGAGGGCGCCCGACTGGCGGCCGCCGTCTCGCTGGCGCTCGCCTCGGTGAAGATCCGCGACCACGTCGAGGACCGGGACGGCGTGTTCGCCCGCCGCCCGGTCGCCGTGGGGGCCCGCGCGGTGACCCGGCGCTGGGACCGGCAGAGCGCGGGCAGCGCCGCCACGATCGGCTTCGACACCGCCGTGCTGCTCGACGCCGCCTCCCGCCAGAGCGAGTTGGAGCGCTCACTGGCCCCCGGCGGCTCCGTCCTGCTGGTCACCGAGCCCACCGAGACGGCTACCTCGGCCGCCTTCGCGCACACCGCCGTGATCGCCGGCCGCCCCGGGAACGCCGCCCCGCTCGCCGAGGCCGGCCGCCTGTTCGGCCGGCTCGCCCACCTCCTCGACGCCGCCGAGGACCAGGCCGCCGACGCCGCCTCCGGCGCCTGGAACCCGCTCACCGCCACCGGCACCGACCGGGCCGAGGCCGAACGGCTCTGCCGGGACGCCGTGCACGGCATCCGGCTCGCGCTGCGCGAGGTCGAACTGACCGACCGGTCCCTGGTGCACGTCCTGCTCGGGCACGAGACGGCGAGCGCGGTGGACCGGGTCTTCGGGCGCGCCGGGCACGCGGCGGGCTGCCGCACGGCCGGCACCGGGGCCACAGCCGGTACCGGGGCCGCCACCGGCACCGGCGAGCACCCGCAGGACGCCCCGCCGCGCCAGGTGCCGCCGGGCCACCCCGGCGGCCCGCACCCCGGCCAGGACCCGCACCAGGCGCCCGTGCCCCCGTGGGTGCCGCAGGGCCACGGCTTCGGCCCGCCGCCCGGCGGCAAGCCGCCGCACCCGCGCAACCTGCTCGCCGGCTGCGCGATGTGGGCCCTGATGGCCTGCACCTGCCAGCTGCTCTGCTGCGATCACCAGGACCCGTTCAGCCGGGAGCCCCGCAAGGGCTTCTGCGAGCGGAACGACTGCTGCGACAACTGCGACCCCGGCTGCGGCGACTGCTGCGACTGCTGCAAGTGCTGTGACTGCTGCAGCAACTGCGGCTGTGACAACTGCGGTTGCGACGGCTGCGACTGCGGCTGCGACTGCTGACGGCTCGCCGGTCGGCGATCAGCCGACCGGCGGACCGACGGTCCCACCGTCCTCCTCCGGCGCGGACTCCGGCCGCTCGGACGCCACCGGCCCGGGGTGCCCCCGCAGCACCCCGGGCCGGTCCGCGTCCACACCCTGCCCGGTTCTTCGCCAGAGCGGCACCACCACCGGGTGCGGCACGGCGACCTCAGGCGTCACGGCCCGCCACCTCCCGGTCCGCCGCCAGCGAGTTCTCCAACCCGGCCAGCAACTGCCGGAACCGCTCGGTGTCCTGCTCCGTGATCCGCCCCTCGGGCGCCGCCCCCGGCCACTCGGCCGTCCTGTCGTCCATGGGGGCGACGCTAGGCGGCGGTGATCAACAGGCGATAAACGGAAGGGCTTGGCATGAGCACCCTCCAGTGGTTCAATGCGACTCGCCACTCGTCAGGAAGGTTTCCTAACCAACCCTTCCGCGCAGCCGGCCGACCACCGAGCACGACCTCCTCCCCACCGAGAGGACGACTTCCCCATGGGTCGCACCACCCTCAGGACGCTCATCACCGGGGCCGCACTCGCCGCCCTCCTGCTACCGGTCGCCACCGCCCCCGCCCAGGCCGCCAAGCCCCCCGCGACGGCCGCTCCGGCCGCCTTCCAGCACCCCGGCGTGCTGGTCGGCGCACAGCAACTCGCCTTCATCAAGGGCAAGTTGGACGCCGGGGCGGAGCCCTGGAGCTCCGCCTTCGCCGCCCTGCGGGCGAGCGGGTACGCCTCGCTCGACCGGCAGCCCAAGCCGCGCGCCACCGTCGAGTGCGGCTCCAGCTCGCACCCGAACAACGGCTGCTCGGACGAGCGCGACGACTCGATGGCCGCCTACGCCGACGCCCTCCAGTGGGCGCTCACCGGCGACCAGCGGTACGCCGACAAGGCGATCGCCGTCATGGACGCCTGGTCCGGCGTGATCCAGGAGCACACCAACACCAACGCCCAGTTGCAGACCGGCTGGGCCGGCAACAACTGGGCCCGCGCCGCCGAGCTGATCCGCCACACCGGCGCCGGCTGGTCGGCGGACTCGGTCGACCGCTTCGCCACCATGCTGCGCACCGTCTACGTGCCGGAGCTGACCCCCGGCAGCCCGCGCAAGAACGGCAACTGGGAGCTGATCGAGACCGACGCCCTGATGGGCATCGCGGTGTTCCTCGACGACCGCGGCCTCTTCGACCGGGCCACCGAGCTGTGGCGGCACCGGCTGCCCGCCTACGTCTACCTCTCCTCCGACGGCGACCTGCCGGTGGCGCCGGCCGGCTCCGGGATCCAGGGGCGGTCCGCACTGGTCAAGTACTGGAACGGCCAGTCCACCTTCGCGGACGGGCTGGCCCAGGAGACCTGCCGGGACTTCGGCCACACCGGCTGGGGCCTGGAGGCCGCCGCCCAGACCGCCGAGACGGCCCGGCTGCAGGGTCTCGACCTGTGGGGCGAGGGCCGCGAACGGCTCGTCAAGGCACTGGAGTTCCACACCGCCTACGACAACGGCGCCGACGCGCCGGACTGGCTGTGCGACGGCTCGGTGAACACCGGCCTGGGCCCGGCCGTGCAGCTCGCGTACGACGAGTACCACCTGCGCGAGGGCATCGCGATGCCGCAGACCGAGCAGTACGTGGCCGCGCACAGCCCGTTCGGGGCGAACTACTTCATCGGCTGGGAGACCCTCACCCACACCGACGCGCCCTGACCCCGGGCACCCCTGCCGCGGCGGGCGGGCCGCGAGCCCCGCCCGCCGCACCCCTGCCCGACCCGCACCACCGCCCCTCAGCACTCCGGGAACGACCGTTCCGGGAACAGCCGTTCCAGGACCTCGGCCACGCCGTCCTCGTCGTTGCCGCCGATCACGTGGTCCACTGCCGCCAGCACCTCCGGGTGGGCGTTGGCCACCCCGTAGGAGGTGCCCGCCCAGGCCATCATCGGCAGGTCGTTGGGCATGTCGCCGAACGCCACCGCCTGCTCCGGGGCTATCCCGTGCCGCTGCGCCAGCTCACCGAGCGCAGCGGCCTTGCTCACCCCCCGCGCCACCGCCTCGACCAGCCGCTCGCCGTTGGCGTGGTAGACGTTGACCAGCCCGCCGATCGCCGGCCGGACCAGCGCCAGCAGCTCGTCCGCCGACAGCGTCGGGTGACGGCCCACCAGCTTGGGCGCCGGACGGCCGAACAGCCGTGCGTCGTCGAGGCGTTGCACGGCCGTGTCGGCGTCCCAGTCGCCCGCCTCGTAGCGCGCGTCCCCGGCGATGTCCTGGGCGTACTCGACCGCCAGCCCGATGCCCGGGGCGGCGGCGCGCAGCCGCCGTGCGGTCTCGGCCAGCACCTCGGCCGGGATCGGGCGCTCGGCGACCACCGTCCGGGTGCGCAGGTCGTAGCCGAACGCGCCGTTGGAGCAGATCGCCGTCCCACGGTGCCCGAAGGCCGCCGCGACCTCGCCCATCAGGCGCGGTGGTCGGCCGGTGACCAGGACGACCTGCCCGCCGGCCCGTTCGACCCGGGCGAAGGCGGCGACGGTGCGCGCCGACACGGTGCCGTCGCCGCGCACGATCGTTCCGTCGAGGTCGGTGGCCACCAGCCGGGGCGGCCGGCGCAGCGGGATGACGGTGGAGCGGGCGGCGGCAGGGATGCTCATCGGACGGGACTCTCCGCTGGTCGGGTTCGGTCGGTGTCCCCCGGGTGCGTGCCCGACCGCCCCGGACGGCCGGACGTGCGGTTCCATGGGCGGGTGAGCAGCGTGCGGACCACGGGGTGCGGCGGTGCAGGAGCGTGCGGGCCGGGACCGGCGGTGGCCGGGGCCCTCGACCGCCGGACGGTCGGACGCTATCACCGGCCCGGCCCGTTCGGCGACGGCCGCCGGGGGCGCCCGGGCGCGCCACCGGGGCGCGCATCCGGAGGCCGTGCGGGCCCTGACGCAATTTTATTAGGAAAGTTTCCTTACCGTATGGACCGGCGTCCGCTCCGCCCCCTACTCTGCTGCCGCGAGCTCGCGCTCTTCCCCCACGGCGCCGCCCCGGACCAGCGGCCGCGCCACCCCACTGCCTCCGGCGGTCCCACCCCCGGAGATCGGAGCACTCCCATGCGAGTTTCCCGAAGCCACCCCCTCGCCGTCGCCGCCGTGGCGGTCGCCCTGGCCGCCGGCGCCGCGTGCGCCTCCGGCCCGGCCCAGGCCGCGCCCGACGGCCCGGCCGCCGTGGCCGCCCAGCCCGCCGCGACCGCTCCGCAGGCCCCGGCCGCCCACCGGGTGGCCGCCGGCGGGCTCACCCCCGACCAGCGCCGCCGGGCCGACCAGCTGATCAGCGTCTTCGAGAACAGCACCACCGAGATCCAGTACGACTACGCGGAGAACATCAACGACGGCCGCGGCGTCACCGCCGGCCGGGCCGGGTTCACCACCAACGACGGCGACGCCCTCAAGGTGGTCCGCGCCTACACCGCCGTCTCACCCGACAACCCGCTCGCCCGCTTCATCCCCGAGCTGGAGCGCCTGGCCGCGGCCGGCAGCGGCGACACCAGCGGGCTGCCCGAGGCCGACTACATCGCCGCCTGGAAGCAGGCCGCCCAGGACCCGGCCTTCCGGCAGGTCCAGGACGACCAGGTCGACCAGCGCTACTTCACCCCCGCCATGGACCAGGCCGACCAGCTCGGCCTCGGCACCGCGCTGGCCCGCGCCGAGCTCTACGACGCCTCCATCCAGCACGGCAACGGCAGCGAGTACGACGCCCTGCCCGCGCTGATCAGCCGGACCGTCGCCAAGGTCGGATCGCCCTCGGCCGCCGGTGAACACGCCTGGCTGGACGCCTTCTTCGACGTCCGGGTCGACGACCTGAACAATCCGGCCAACTCCTCCACCGCCGACGAGTGGCGCAAGTCGGTCGACCGGGTCGAGTGCCTGCGCCGGATCGCCGCGACCGGCAACTACGACCTGACCGGCCCGTTCGACATCACCGCCTTCGGCTCCGGCTACACCATCAACTGAGCCCGTCCGCCCTGGAGTCCGGGCGCACGGGGCCGGGTGACGGCGCCCGTGCGCCCGACCCCGGCCGCGACCCACCCGGCCGACCCGGGAGCGTTCCGGAGCGCTCCCGGGTCAGCCCCGGGCCGCGAGGGCGGCGTCCAGCAGCACCCGGGCGGCCGCCCCCGCGTCCGCGGCGGCGCCCGGGTCCCCGTGCACGGCGGCGGTGGTGATGGCGCCCTCGGCGAGCAGCGCGAGCTGGACGGCGGTGCCGGGCGGGGCGCCGACCGCCTCGACCAGAGCGGCCAGGAAGGCGGCGAACTCCTCCTTGTGGTGCCGGGCCGCGGCGGCCACGGCCGGGGTGGTGGCGCCCAGTTCGCCGAAGGAGTTCACGAAGGCGCAACCGCGGAACCCGGGCTCGGCGAACCACCGGCCGAGCCAGTCGAAGACCGCGAGCAGCTGGTCCCGGGGCGCGCCGCCGGCCTGCGCGACGTACAACGCCAGGCCCGCCCGCCAGCGCGCGTCGCGGCGCCGCAGATAGGCCTCGACCAGGTCCCCCTTGGACGGGAAGTGCTGGTAGACGCGGCGCATGGTCAGCCCGGAGGCGGCCCGGACGGCATCCATCCCGACCGCCTGGACGCCCTGCCCGTAGAACAGCTCCTCGGCCGCGTCGAGGATCCGGGTCCGCGGGTCCACCTGTTCCATCTGCCGTGCCTTCCGCCGGGGACTTTGCGTGAGAACGATGATTCTCCTAGGGTAGCGACCATCGTGAGAACGATCGTTCTCACCCGCGGAATGACCGTTCCCGAGGAGCAGCCCCATGGCCGAACCACGCCCTCCCGTCCCGCCCTTCACCGAGGACACCGCCCGCCGCAAGGTCCGGGCCGCCGAGGACGCCTGGAACACCCGCGATCCGCACCGGGTCGCCCTCGCCTACGCGCCCGACAGCCGCTGGCGCAACCGTGCCGAGTTCCTCACCGGCCGGGAGCGGATCGCCGCCTTCCTCACCCGCAAGTGGCAGCGCGAACTCGACTACCGCCTGGTCAAGGAGCTCTGGGCGTACGGCGGCGACCGGATCGCGGTCCGCTTCGCCTACGAGTGGCACGACGACCGGGGCCACTGGCACCGCTCGTACGGCAACGAGAACTGGGAGTTCGACGAGCACGGGCTGATGACCCGCCGACTGGCCTCGATCAACGACCTGCCGATCACCGCCGGGGAGCGGCTGCTGCACTGGCCGCTCGGCCGCCGGCCCGACGACCACCCGGGCCTCACCGACCTCGGGCTCTGAGCACTCCGGCGCCCGCGGCTCCGGCCGGTCTGTGCCACGGCTGTGACACGGTGCGCACCGGCCGCGCACGCGCGGCTGGGAACCTCCTTGTCGACCGTCACAACCGTCCAAGGGGGGACCCGGACATGTCCGTGCGCAACCGATTCGGCACCGCCGCAGCGATCGCTCTGATGACGACCGCGAGCGCGGTCCTGCTCTCCGCCTGCGGCCCCGACAACAGCGACCCCGGGTCCGCCGCCCCCGGCGCGACCGGCACGGCGGCTCCGGGCGGTACGGCACCCGCCGGCGCGGCGCCGGGCGGCGGATCGGGCAGCCCGGCGCCCGGCGGCAAGGAGGTCAACGGCACCTCCGCCGCCAACCACCTGGCCATCAGCACGGGCACCAGGACCGTCGCGATGAACGGCACCACCGTCGACTTCGGCACGGTGGTGCGCGACCTCGCGTGGTCCCCCGACGGCAAGCAGGTCGTCTTCGTCGACGGCAGCGGCAACCTGGTGACCGCCGCCCCCGACGGCAACGGCAAGTCCACCCTCGCCAAGGCGCCGGCCGGCGAGGCCTGGTCCCACCCGACCTGGCAGCACGCCGCGAAGGACCCGAGCGGGAACGACGTGCCCGGCGCGACCGAACGCTTCAACAACATCGTGTTCGCCTCCGCCAAGGGCGGCCTGCTGCAACTGGAGAGTGTCCCCGCCAAGGGCGGCACCCCCCAGGTGCTCACCCCCAGCAGCTCCGAGGGCGGCACCGACAACGGCATCCCGCAGCCGCCGAAGACCGGCAACACCTGGGCCAACGCGGGCGGCCGACAGGGCAGCGTCGCGTACGCCAACACCCCGGCGGACGAGGTGTACGTCTACGACGACTACATCCGCCCGAACACCCACGACATCGGCAAGGGTTCCCAGCCGGCGCTGTCCCCCGACGGGGGGCACGTCGTGTTCGTCCGCTCGGTGAACGGCCACGACCACCTGTTCAGCCGGTCCACCGACTACCAGCAGAAGACCGAGACGGACCTCACCCCCGCCGCCGCCACGGACTACACCGAGCCCGCGTGGTCCCCTGACGGCAGGACGCTGGCGGCCCGCACCCCGGACGGCGTCAGCACCGTGCCGGCCGACGGCTCGGCGGCGCCGACCCGGGTGTCCACCATCAAGGGCCTGCCCTCGTACCGGCCGTGAACTAGCCCCTTCCCGCCGCCCGGGCCAACTCGGCCCGCAGCTCGGCGAGGTGCTCGTCGGCCGACTCGTGCGGCAGGAACTCGACCAGGTCCAGGAAGCGGAACAGCACCCGGGCCCCGGTGACCGCGTACTCGTAGTCGCCGAACCCGACCACCGCCCCCGTCCCGCCGCGCGCCGCGCCGCGGACGGCGGCGGTGGTCAGCCCGTCCGCCGTCTCCCCCGCGGTCACCCTCCGACGGGCGTTGGGCCGGGCCAGGAACGGGCACACCATCGCGGCGTACAGCATGCAGGCGCGGTGCCCCGGGCCCTCCATGGTCGGCGCCAGGTTGCGGTACGGGCGACCGGCCGCGAGCGCCTTCGCGATCTCGGCGCTCTCGGCCGGGCCGACCACCCGCCACACCGGGCCGCGCGCCATGAACGCCCCGCACACCGAGCACTTGCGCTCCACCGCGCAGTCGGCGCTGCGGTCGTGGTCGGTCAGCGCGAACTGCGGCTGCCCGTCCCGCCAGGGCGTGATCGCGGGCACGGGGTACCCGCGCGCGTCCCGGGGGCGCTCCCCCACCTCGTCCGGCACCGGCACCAGTTCGAATCGCACGGCCCTATCGATACCAGCCGCGCGCGCCCCCGGTCGAGCGTCGGACGGCGGGCAGCGCGCAGCGGGCAGCGGGCAGCGGGCAGCACACGCGCCTACCGGTCGGCCCGGGAGCCACGGAGCACGGACCGCAGGGCCGGCCGCAGCTTCGGGCCGTGCCGACGCCACCAGGCCCGCACCCACAGGCCCTGGGTGGCGACCAGGGCGACGACCGTGGCGACGGCGTCGGCCAGCGACAGCGGGTCGGCCGGGCCGCCGAGGGTGTGCAGGGCCCGGGTGAGCAGCACCAGGGTCACTTCGGCGAACACCAGGTAGCCGAGGACCAGCGAGCCGAGCGTGCCCAGCACCATCAGCACCGCGTAGCCGCGCACGATGCGCCGCTCCCGGGGTCGCAGGCCGGTCAGCGGGTCGGGGTGGGCCCGGCCCAGGGCGCGGGCCGCGAGGTGGCGGCAGTGGGCCGCCGCGTCCCGGTAGAGGTTGCGGCAGGACAGCAGGTCCTGGAGCAGGAAGTAGACGTCCGTCCGCATGAAGACCATCAACTCGACCGCCACGGCGAGCAGTTTGCTGAGTGCGAGCAACGACAGCAGCCGGTTCGGGCCGGTGGCGGCCTGGATCAGCACGCAGCCGCCCGCGGTCGCGAGGTCCAGCACCATGCCTGAGAGGTAGACCGTGCAGCGCACCCGCCGGGTGCACTGCCAGATACCCGAGACGTCGGTCTGCATCACCAGGAACTGCAGCCGGGTGCCCAGCCGGATCGTCCCCGGCACCCCGGCCGCGCGGGCGGTCAGCAGGTGGGACAGCTCGTGGACGTAGAGCAGCGCCCAGGTGAGCGCGGCCTGCCCGGCGAGCACGAAGGTGCCCCGGTCGCTCCAGACCAGGTCGTGCCAGCTCGGCCGCAGCTCGGGCCGGACGGTCAGCACCACCGCGGCGGCCGCCGCGACCGCGAGCAGGACCACCGGGACGACCGGGCTGAGCAGCCATCGGACGTGTTCGGTGCGGATCCACGGCAGGCTCGACCGGACCGGCGGGGCGGAGTCCACCGCGCGGCCGTCCACCGAGCGGACGAAGCCCAGCGCGGTCAGCGAGTCGACGAAGGGGGCGACGGCCAGTCGGCGCCCGGTGTCGGCCCGGATCCGCGCCGCCGTCTCGGCCACCGTCAGGCCGGACCGGAGCAGTCGGATGGCCTCCACCCCGTCGGCCGGCAGCGCCACGAAGTGGCCGGTGTCGGCCCGGCCGACGATCCACTCCCCGGCGTCCGCGCGCATGCCGAGCGGGTGGAATTCCACCAGCGCGTCACCACGGACCGTCTCAGCCACGGCAGTTGGGGCAGTCGGGGCGGCGCGCGTGGCGGACCAGCGGCTGGTCGTCCGGGGCGATCAGGTTGACCGTCCGCATGTAGCCCGGGGCCAGCCGGGCCGTCCCGGTGAGCAGCGCAATCACCTCGTAGCCGACCAGGTTGCCGGAGATCCCGGCGGAGGCCGAGAGCACGCCCCGGCCGCCGAGCCGGGGCGGCGGGCCGGCCGACAGCCGGGCCTCCTCACCGGCCGCGACGCACTGGAAGCAGGGGCCCTCCCGGGTGAAGGTGCCCACCGAGACGAACGGGCCGTTGTAGCCGCCGCCGACCCACGGCACCCCGGTCTCCGCGCACACCTCCGAGGCCCAGCCGCGGATGGTCTCGCTGTCGGGCTCGTCCGCGCACAGCGCGAGGACGTCGTGGCCGGCGACCAGTGCGGCGAGCGCGGCCCGGCCGTCCACCGTCCGGGTGTCGTGGGTGACCTCGATGCCCGAGTTGGCGGCGCGCAGCCGCTCGGCGGCGACCTCCGCCTTGGGACGGCCGAGGTCGGCCTCGGTGTACAGCACCTGGCGGGTCAGGTTGGAGGCTTCGACCCGGTCCGGGTCGACGCAGTGCACCCGGCCGACCCCGGCCGCGGCGAGCGCCCAGGCGGCGTGGCTGCCGGTGCCGCCGACGCCCAGCACCACCACGCTCGCGGCCTTGAGCCTCAGTTGGGCGTCCCACTGGTTCTCCCGGGGCCGCAGGTCGGTCCGGCGGAAGAAGGCCTGGTTCCTGGCGTAGCGGTCCTGTTCGGCCGCGCTGAGCAGGTCGGTGGTGGCGCCGGCCGCGTCCTCGACGTACCCGGTGCCGATCAGCCCGTGGACCAGGCGGACGGCCTGGGCGGGCGTCAACTCGGGGTGCGCGGAGCACAGTTCGGTGACGATCCGGTCCTCGCCGCGGGTGCCGTCGAGCAGCCCGAGGGCCGTCCAGACCCAGCCGTGCGGGTCGCGGATCTCGGCCCCGAGGCCGTAGAGCTCGCCGCCGATCCGCACCGAGCCGTCGTCGGTGCGGTACGGCAGGTGGTCGAACTTGACCTGTGGAAGTCTCATCAGGGCTGCTCTCCCCGGGAGTTGGTTCGGTGTCCGGGCGGACGGCCGGACGGGCGGACGGGCGCTGGATGGTGACGCGGACGCCGGGCGATGCCCCGGACCGTGGCCGGTGACGCGGACGTGCCGGCGGCAGGAGCCAAGCCACCGGTACCCGTCGTGCACGCGGACCGGGCCTCGGTATCCCTCGGGCGGTCGTTCGTAGCCGTCC